>JASLLM010000005.1:41397-46059 GCA_030747035.1 Alphaproteobacteria bacterium
CTCCCACCACGGCGCGGCCAACGAGGATAGCCCGCTGCTGCGCGAAAAGCTGACTTTCGGCGCCGGCCTGGGCCTGATCTGGTCCTTCTATCAGTCCGACCGCACGGTCAACGAATAGAATCAAGAAATTCTCCCGCCCAATTGCCGGGTTGCCCGCTTGCCGGGCGCCGGCTTCCGGTTGCCAGGTTTTCCGGCTTGCCTCGTGGCGCCTCCAAGGCATTCGCGACTGCGCCTGAAATCATATTGATATTGACACTATAATCGCCATTGTTTATAAATTCGGTCGGTCGACCGAACTAATATTCCACTACGATACTTCGCTTCCGTCGGCCTTGATGGATAGGCGCCATGAACCAGCTACAAGAAACCGAAACGACCGATCATATTGCCTCCGACGGCCAGCGCGCCAAGGCCGTTCAGACCCGCCGGGCCCTGCTGGCGGCGGCGGAACAATGCCTGGCGGAGGATGGCTTCGCGGCACTTTCGACGCGCCGGGTGGCCGAGCGGGCGGAAGTACCGTTGAGCCAGATCCACTATCACTTCGGCTCCAAACAAGGCCTGTTGCTGGCCTTGTACGAGCATCTAAACCTCGGTCTTCTGGAGCGGCAGCGGGCCATGTTTGCAACCGAACTGCCGCTCTCCCAACAATGGGACCTGGCCTGCGATTATCTGGACCGGGATATCGCCTCCGGTTTCGTCCGGGTGCTCAATGAATTGACCGCCGCCGGATGGTCGAACCCGGAGATCGCCGAGGCGGTCCGTCGCAACATGCGGGGTTGGCTCGAACTGTTGACGGAAGTGGCGGAGCGGGAGCAGGCACGCCTCGGCGGGCTGGGGCCCTTCACGGCCCCCGGTTTGGCCCAACTGGTTGGGTCGCTATTCATGGGCGTGGAGGCCAAACTGCTGCTTGGTGTCGAAGACGCAGCCACAATCCTGCAATCCCTACGCGCCATCGGTGTTGTCATTAAACGGATGGAAGACAATCAAAATTAGGCTTGCCGAAAGGGGAGGTGCTTCATGCGTGCCAAGTGTCCGGATATCGAAGGTAGGATCGACCGCGATGGGGTCAAGGTGCACTACGAAGTCTATGGCGATGGGGAGCAGGCCATTTTGTTTCTACCGGCCTTTGCCATGGGCCATTGCCGAAAGTGGAAGGCGCAACTGCCCTATTTCAGCCGGCGCTACCGGTGCATCGCCTATGATCCCGTGGGCAATGGCAAGTCCGACCGGCCGGAAGACGTGGCGGCCTACCATCCAGATCTTATCGTCGCCGATGCCGTGGCCATCCTTGATGCCCTGGAGATCGAAAAAGCCGTCATCATCGGCGTCTCCATGGGCGGCTTTCTGGGCGCCATCCTGACCGCCTATCATCCCGAACGGGTGACGGCGGCGGTACTCATGAACGGTAGCTATCCGATACAGCCCGACTACGGCTTCATCACACACGAGAATTTCAAGGCGGATTTCGAGCAGCCGGAAGACTGGCAGAAATACAATCTGCGTTATTGGCACACAAATTACCCCGACTTCGTGGAATTTTTCGCCGGCAAGATGTTCAGTGACCCCCATTCCAGCAAACAGTTCGAAGATGCGGTCGCCTGGGGTCTGCAAACCAACGGTGAAACCCTGTCGAAAACCATCCTGGCAAGGCTGGAACCCTCCCGGCGCTACGACACCGGGCCGGAGATGTTCAAACGCATTGGCTGCCCGCTGCTGCTGATCCATGGCGAGGATGACCAGATCCAGCCGGTCGAGAAGAGCAAGGTGGTGGCCGAGATGACCGGGGCGGAGCTGGTACTGATACCGCGCGTTGGTCATTTGCCCAATGGCCGGCTCCCGGCCAAGGTCAACATCCTGATCCGCGATTTTCTGGACCGTACCCTGCAGCCCGCCACCGTTCGCAGGCGCAACGGCAAGGGCGGCTGTGACAAACGGGTGCTGTATTTGTCCTCGCCCATTGGGCTGGGCCATGCGCGGCGGGATCTGGCCATCGCACGGGAATTGCGCCGGTTGCATCCCGGGGCCCAGGTCAACTGGCTGGCTCAGGATCCCGTCACTCGGTTCCTCTCTGCGGCGGACGAGAGCCTGCATCCCGCCTCCGCCCTGCTGGCCAATGAATCGCAGCATATCGAAGAGGAAGCGGGGGAGCATGACCTGAACGCCTTTCAGGCGATCCGCAATATGGATGAAATTCTGATCGCCAACTTCATGGTCTTTCAGGAGGTGTTGGAGCAGCAGCACTATGACCTGGTGATCGCGGACGAGGCCTGGGACGTGGATCATTTCTGGCACGAGCATCCGGAGTTAAAACAAACCCAACTGGCCTGGTTCACCGATTTCGTGGGTTTTCTGCCCATGGCGGAGGGCGGTGCCCACGAGGCCTATCTGACCGCCGACTACAACGCCGAGATGATCGAGCATATCGAGCGGGCGCCTAGCCTGCGCGACCGGGCCATCTTTGTCGGCAATCCCGACGATATCGTGCCCGGTACTTTCGGCCCGGACCTGCCGGACATCCGCGGCTGGACCGAGGATCACTTCGATTTCTGCGGCTATATCACCGGCTATGACCCCACGGATTGGGGCAGCAGGGCCGAGCTGCGGCAACAGCTCGGTTATCTGCCCGGCGAAAAAGTCTGCATTGTCACCGTTGGCGGCTCCGGCGTCGGCCTGCCCCTATTGCGCCGGATCATTGATGCCTACGGACCGGCCAAGGCCAGGGTGCCGGAGTTGCGCATGATCCTGGTCACCGGTCCGCGTATCGATCCGGCCAGCCTGAAGGTACCGGCGGGGGTCGAAACCCGTGCCTTCGTGCCTGATTTGAACCGCCATCTGGCGGCTTGCGATCTGGCCCTGGTTCAGGGCGGCCTGACCACCTGCATGGAACTGACGGCGGCCAAGACGCCGTTTATCTATTTTCCCCTGCGCAATCATTTCGAACAGAATTTCCATGTCCATCAACGCCTGCAACGCTATCAGGCGGGCCGACGCATGGACTACGCCAGCGCCGACCCCGACAGCATCGCCGCCGCCATGGTCGAAATCCTGGCGGAACCGACGGCATTTATTGACGTGGAAACCAACGGTGCAGAATTGGCGGCAAGAATGCTCGCCGATCTACTCTAGACCGCGTCCTCCAGCACCATGTCGGCGCCTTTTTCGCCGATCATCAGGCAGGCTGCGTTGGTGTTGCCCGATACCAGGGTGGGCATAATCGAGCCATCGATCACCCGCAGACCTTCGATGCCGTGGACGCGCAGGCGTTCATCCACCACGTTGCGCTCGGGTGTGCCCATGCGGCAGGTGCCCGTGGGGTGATAGGTAGTCTCCGCCGTGCGGCGGATCCAGTCCAGCATGGCGTCATCGCCCTGGACCGCTTCCCCCGGCGCTTCCTCCGCCCCACGATAGGCATCCAGTGCGGCGGCGTTGATGAATTCACGAACTTTCTTGGTGCCGTCGAGGAGGCAGCGGCGGTCGGTCTCGGCGGCCAGAAAATTGAAGTTGATCGCCGGCGCATCCTTTGGATCGGCGGATTTGGCATGGATATGGCCCATGCTGTCGGGGCGGCATTGATACACCGTGGCGATCATGCCTGGCTCCTTGCCCAGATAGCGCTTGTTGGGATCGTCATAGCGGAAGGGCACCAGATGCAGTTGGATATCCGGGGTTTCCAATTCCTCCCGCGTGCGCATGAAGGCCAGCATGGGGGCCGACGGCATGCCCAGGAAGCCGCGGCGGTTGAAGGCATAGCGCAGGGCCTGCCAGCCCAGGCCCAGGCCATTGACCTTGCCATTATAGGTCACGCCCCTTTGCGTCACCTTCCATTTCATGCGCGGGGCAATATGGTCGCGCAGGCTTTCCCCCACGCCCCATAGTTCGTGCTTTACCTCGATCCCCAAATTACGCAAAAGCTGCCCCTGGCCGATGCCGGAAAGCTCCAGGATCTGGGGCGATTTGACCGCACCCGCGCACAGGATCACCTCCCGCCCGGCCTTGGCCTGAAGCCGTTGGCCGTTGGCTGAGTATTCCACGCCCACGGCCCGCTTGCCGTCCAGCAGCACCCGTTCCACCAGGACTTCCGCCTCGACCTGGAGATTGGGCCGTTTCATGGCCGGTTTCAGATAGGCCGCGGCGGCGGAGGCGCGCTTGCCGTCGCGGATCGTGGTCTGGGTCTTGCAGATCCCCTCCTGGGTGGCGCCGTTATAGTCATTGTTGAACGGCACGCCGATCTCGTCGCAGGCGGCGATCCAGGCATCGTAGAGCGGCGTTTCGTCCTTGCATTCGGAAACGCGAATGGGCCCGCCTTCGCCGCGAATGCCGTCATCGCCGCGCTCGAAATCCTCCAGCTTGCGGAAATAGCCCTTGACGGTGTCGAAGTCCCAGCCCCGGTTGCCCTGCTGGGCCCAGGTGTCATAGTCCAGGGGCTGTCCGCGCACATAGACCAGGCCGTTGATGGCGGAGGAGCCGCCCAGGACCTTGCCGCGGGGCACCGGAATGGGGCGGTTGGCCGTGCCTTCCTCGGGCTCGGAGCGGAAGCGCCAGTTGGCTTTCGGATTGTCCAGCAACAGGGCGAAACTGATGGGAAACTGGGTCCAGAAATTACTTTTCTTGCCGGCTTCAAGGACCAATACGTTGTAGCGCCCATTGGCGCTCAATCGGTCG
>JASLLM010000060.1 GCA_030747035.1 Alphaproteobacteria bacterium
CGTTCTGCATATTGCGCACTTCCGGGTCGCGGCCCAGATTTCCCACCAAAATGACCTTGTTGACGCTGCCTGCCATGGTTATATCCGACCCTTCAAAACCGCTTGCGCATTCATGCCCGAATCCGTGCCCGAATCCATTTTACGACTATAGGCACATCGGCCCTGTTCTCGCCACCGGCAATTGACGCATAATGCTCAGTTCGACGCTCCGAATGTGGTTTCACGATCGGGGTATGTTCATGTTATGTTCTTATCTTGGCAGATTCGAGAAACAAAGTCCAATCATGCAGAAATTCATTTCCGTCCACGGCGCCCGCGAACATAACCTGAAGAACATCGACGTACGGATTCCGCGCGATCAATTGGTCGTCGTCACCGGCCTGTCGGGCAGCGGCAAGTCCTCCCTGGCCTTCGATACCATCTATGCCGAGGGGCAGCGCCGCTACGTGGAGAGCCTCTCGGCCTATGCCCGGCAGTTCCTGCAGTTGATGAACAAGCCGGACATGGACCATATCGACGGCCTGTCGCCGGCCATTTCCATTGAGCAGAAGACCACTTCGCGCAATCCCCGCTCCACCGTCGGCACGGTAACCGAGATCTATGACTATATGCGCCTGTTGTGGGCCCGCATCGGCATTCCCTATTCGCCGGCCACCGGTCTGCCCATCGAAAGCCAAACCGTCAGCCAGATGGTCGACCGCATCATGACGATGGAGGAGGGGACGCGCCTGTACCTCCTCGCCCCCATCGCGCGTGGGCGCAAGGGCGAATACCGCAAGGAATTCGCCGATCTGATGAAGCGCGGTTTCCAGCGCGTGAAGATCGACGGAGAATTGTACGAATTGGAACAGATCCCAACCCTGGAAAAGAACAAGAAGCATGACATTTCCGTGGTCGTGGACCGTGTGGTGTTGCGCCAGGATCTGCAAACCCGCCTGGCCGACAGTCTGGAAATTGCCCTGGACCTGGCCGATGGCCTGGCCGAGGTGGAAAGCGCCGATGGCGGCGAGATCACGACTTTTTCGGCCAATTTTGCCTGCCCCGTCTCGGGCTTCACCATTGCCGAGATCGAGCCGCGCCTGTTTTCCTTCAACAATCCGTTCGGCGCCTGTCCCGCCTGTGACGGCCTGGGGGATCAGCTCTATTTCGATCCCGCCCTGTCCGTGCCGGACGAGAACCTGAGCCTGCGCGAGGGCGCCATCGCGCCCTGGTCCCGCTCCACCTCGCCCTATTACACCCAGACCCTGGACAGCCTGGCCCGCCACTTCAAGATTTCCACCACCCACCCCTGGCATGAACTGCCGGAAAAGGTGCGGGATGCCATTTTGTATGGCACCGGCAAGACCAAGGTGGAAATGCACTACGACGACGGTTTGCGCAGCTACAAGACCAAAAAGCCGTTCGAAGGCGTTATTCCGAACATGGAGCGGCGCTACCGCGAGACCGATTCCGCCTGGGTGCGCGAGGAGTTGGAGCGTTTTCAGAACATCACCACCTGCGAGGCCTGCGGCGGCCACCGCCTGAAGACCGAGGCTCTGGTGGTCAGGGTGGCGGACAGGCACATCGGCGATGCCACGGCCCTGTCGATCCTGGAGGCGCGGGACTGGTTCGCCTCCCTGGAGGATGTCTTGAGCGAGCGGCAGATCGAGATCGGCGGCCGGGTATTGAAGGAAATCAACGACCGCCTGGGCTTTCTGGTCAATGTGGGCCTGGAATATCTCACCCTGTCGCGGGCCTCGGGCACCCTGTCGGGCGGGGAAAGTCAGCGTATCCGCCTGGCCTCGCAAATTGGCTCCGGCCTGACGGGTGTGCTCTATGTGCTGGATGAACCCTCGATCGGGTTGCATCAGCGGGACAACGCACGGCTGTTGGAAACTCTGATGAACCTGCGCGATCTGGGTAATTCGGTGATCGTGGTGGAGCATGACGAGGAAGCCATCCGCAGCGCCGACTATGTCTTTGATTTGGGCCCGGCGGCGGGTAAGCATGGCGGTCATCTGGTGGCCCACGGCACGCCGGAGCAGATCATGGCCTCCCCCGACAGCCTGACCGGTCAGTATCTGGTGGGCCTGAGACAGATCGCGGTGCCAAAAAAGCGCCGCAAGGGACATCCCAGCCAGCAATTGGCGATCCTGGGCGCGTCCTCGAACAATCTGGCCAATGTGGATGCGCACATTCCCCTTGGTACCTTCACCTGCTTCACCGGCGTTTCCGGCAGCGGTAAATCGACCCTGTTGATCGAAACCCTCTACAAGGCCCTGGCCAAATTCCTCAACGGTGCCCGCGATCATCCGGGCATCTTCAAGAAGATCGAAGGGCTGCATCATCTGGACAAGGTGGTGGATATCGACCAATCACCCATCGGCCGCACCCCGCGCTCCAATCCAGCCACCTATACCGGTGCCTTCACGCCGATCCGGGAATGGTTTGCCGCCCTGCCGGAAGCCATGGCCAGGGGCTACAAGCCGGGGCGTTTCTCCTTCAACGTCAAGGGCGGGCGCTGCGAGGCCTGTCAGGGCGACGGCCTGGTGAAGATCGAGATGCACTTCCTGCCCGATGTCTATGTGCAGTGCGATGTCTGCCAGGGCCGCCGCTACAACCGGGAGACCCTGGAGATCCAGTTCCGCGGCAAATCCATCGCCGACGTGCTGGACATGACCGTGGATGAAGGGGCGGAGTTCTTCAAGGCGGTGCCCCTGGTGCGGGACAAACTGGTGACCTTGCAGCGCGTGGGCCTGGGCTACATCCACGTGGGCCAGCAGGCGACAACCTTGTCGGGCGGCGAGGCGCAGCGGGTCAAGCTGGCCAAGGAGCTCTCCCGCCGCGCCACCGGCCGTACCCTCTATATCCTGGACGAACCCACGACGGGCCTGCATTTCGATGATGTGCGCAAGCTATTGGAGGTGCTGCATACCCTGGTGGAATCCGGCAACACCATGGTGGTGATCGAACATAATCTGGAAGTCATCAAGACCGCCGACTGGGTCATTGATCTTGGTCCGGAAGGTGGCAGTGGGGGCGGCCGCATCGTCGCCGAAGGCACGCCGGAAGAGGTCGCCAAGGTCGCGGAAAGCTATACCGGGCAGTATCTGCGGGATCTATTGGGCCGCAAACAGGCGCTGCCCGCGCCGGCCAAGGTGAAATCCGGGGCGAAGGCCAAGCCGAAACGCGCCAAGCGAGGCAAAGCGGCCTAATGGTGCGCCCCAAGCTAAGACTGGGCATCGACGTCGGCGGCACCAACACAGATGCGGTGCTGATGGATGGTGACAAGGTCTTGGCCTGGCACAAGGTGGCGACGGGACAACGCATTACCGATGCCATCGTCTCCGCAGCCGGCGCCGTATTGCAACAGGGCAATGCCGGGCCCGAACAGATCTTCGCCGTCATGTTGGGCACCACCCAGTTCACCAACGCGGTGATCGAACGGCGGCGCCTGAACCGGGTGGCGGTGCTGCGCCTGGCCGCGCCGGCGACCACCGCCGTGCCGCCCATGTCTGACTGGCCGGAGGATTTGAAAGCCCGGGTGGATGGCGGGCATTACCTGCTGCGCGGCGGCCTGGAGTTCGACGGACGGGAAATCTCGGCTCTGGACGAAGCGGAAATCCTGGCGGCGGCAGGGGAAATTCGCCAATCCGGTATCGATGCGGTGGCGATTACCTCCGTATTTTCGCCTCTGGACGCCGAAATGGAGCATCGGGCGGAGGCCATTTTGCGCCGGGAACTACCCGATGCCGCCGTCACCCTGTCCCACCGCATTGGCCGCATCGGCTTGTTGGAGCGGGAGAATGCGGCGATCCTGAATGCCGCCCTGTCGGATCTGGCGGTGCGGGTGGTGGATGCCTTTACCCGCGCGATCAAGGATCTGGGCCTTGCCGCGCCGCTTTATATCTCGCAAAACGACGGTACCTTGATGACGGCGGCTCATGCCGCGCGCTATCCGGTTCTGACCTTCGCCTCCGGCCCGACCAATTCCATGCGCGGTGCCGCCATTCTTTCCGGTCTGAACGATGCCCTGGTGGTGGATATCGGCGGCACCACCACGGATGTCGGCCTGCTGCTGGATGGCTTTCCGCGCGAGGCCGCCATGACGGTGGAGGTCGGGGGGGTCAGAACCAATTTCCGCATGCCGGACCTGCTCGCCCTGGGACTGGGCGGCGGTAGTCTGGTACGTGATGGCGGTGCCCGCATTGGCCCGGACTCGGTTGGCTTCGAATTGGAACAGCGCGCCCTGGTTTTCGGCGGCGGCGACCTGACCATGAGCGATGTCGCCGTGGCCGGCGGGCAGATGGCGATCGGCGAACCATCGAAAGTCGCCGGGATTGATGGCGTGGAGGCAGCCTTGGCACAGGCCGTGGCCATGGTGCGGGAGGGCCTGGAACGGGTCCGCCCCAGTGCCGCCACTCTGCCTGTCATCCTGGTTGGCGGCGGCGCGCCCATCCTGCGTGGCGATACTATCGGCGGCGGCGAGATCGTGCGGCCGGAGCATGGCCAGGTGGCCAATGCCATCGGCGCCTCCATCGCCATGGCGGGCGGCGAATGCGACCGTGTCTTCTCCCTCGACGGTATCAGCCGCGAAGACGCCGTGACTGCGGCCAAGGCCGAAGCGGAAGCCCAGGCAGTCGAGGCGGGCGCCGACGCGGCCAGCGTGCGGATTGTCGAAATGGACGAGATCCCCCTCAGCTATTTGCCCGGAAACGCCACGCGCCTGCGGGTCAAGGCAGTGGGCGATCTGCAAGGCGCAAGCATGGGCGGCGGCGCATGATCGAAATCGGTCTCGACGATCTGGACGATATTGCCCTGGGCGCGACTTTTTTGGGCACCGGTGGCGGCGGCGATCCCTATATTGCCTCTCTCATGACCCGGCGCGCGATTGCGGAACATGGTCCCGTTACCATGCTGTCCCTGGAAGAAATCGACGACAATGCCCTGGTCTTCGCCTGCGGCAACATGGGCGCGCCCACGGTGGCGATCGAAAAGATCATGGCCGCCGATCAACCTCCCGCCGCCGTTCTGGCGCTGGAATCGCATCTGGGCCGCAAGGCGGATCTGCTGATGGCGTTCGAGGCGGGCGGCTCCAACTCCATGATGCCGATCTACAATGCGGCCATGCTGGGCAAGCCAATGGTGGATGCGGACGGCATGGGCCGGGCCTTTCCGGAAATGCAGATGGTGACCTTTTCGGTCTATGGCGCCTTGGGTTCTCCCTTCGCCCTGGCCTCGGAACATGGCGATACCACCATTTTGGATATCGAGGATGACAAACGGGCCGAATATATCGGCCGCGGCATTGTCATCCGCATGGGCGCGCGCTCGGCTAAGGCCTCCTTCCCCATGGACGGCAGGACGGCCAAACGCGTTGCCATTCCCGGTACGACGTCCCTGTGCCAGGCCATCGGCGTAAACCTGCGCCGGTCACGGGCGGCCAACCGCGATCCCTTTAGTGCCCTGATCGAAATGCTTTCCGGCACCCATTATGGCCATGCAAAAGTGCTGTTCCGGGGCAAGGTCACGGATTTGATCAGAGAGACCCGCGACGGCTGGGCCATCGGCAAGGTGGTCATCGAGGAGCAGGGAGAGGGGACGCTGGAGATCGAATTCCAGAACGAATTTCTCGTCGCCCGCCAAGAAGGCACGTTGCGCGCCATCGTGCCCGATCTGATCTGCATCCTGGATACCGAGATGGCGCAGCCGATCACCACCGAGCGTCTGCGCTATGGCCAGCGGGTCACGGTCATGGCCGTCTCCGCCCCGCCCATCATGCGCACGGAGGCCGCGCTGGCGGTTTTTGGGCCGGTGGGGTTTGGTCTTGAAGACCGCTTCGTGCCGGTTGAGGAACTGCCATAGGGGGATGGGGGCATGAGCAAGCGCCTGATCAATTCCATCAAGGCCATCGCTGCGTTGATCGTGCTGTTGCCTTTGCTGGTCGTCGTATTGGGGCGGGAGAAATCTCTGGAAGTGGTTTTCGGTGCTATCAAGATCACGCCGGTAGACTTCGCCACATTGGAATTGTCGCCGAAACCGAACCAGTTTCTGGTCTGCCCGCCCGGCTATTGCGCCGCCAAGCCGCACATGCTCAGCCCGACTTTCAAGGGCTCGGCGGATGATCTGCGGCAACGCTGGATGAAAATGCTTGCCGCCCAGCCCCGCATCCGCGCCTGGCTGGCGGCCTTGCCGCAGCCCTGACCGCAGTTATTCAGATGGATCCGCGATCCCCAGCCAGGCCCTGGCTTCTTCCAAGGTTTTGAATTGCTCTTGCTGCCAAGTTCCGCCGTCGAGTTCGAAATAGATGCGGTACATGTTGGCGAGACCCAGGAGCGCTTGTTCATGGCCCACGATAGCGACACGAATTTTCGGATTTCGCAAGGACGCCTCCCGGTCAAGCGACGCCGTCGAGCGTATGGTCTCCGACGAAACTACGATCGTATCCGCATCCGAAAAATCGGCGATCTGGTATTCCAGGCTCTCGAACCTGGGGTCGGCGGTGGTCGTCTGGATCGCACGCAGGATATCATCATCCGAAATGATGCCCGTATAACGGGTAATTTTGCCCCGTGGTTCCCAAACCAGCTCGTAAGCCATTTATTGATAATGTCCCGTTTTTCGTTGGTGCCAAAATCATACCTATCTTAGTGTCTGATCAGTTTGGATGGCAAATCTTGTTCGAAATAATAGTGGTCTAATGTAAATTTCATGGTCTCGGCTAGGCACCTGGCTGTCGGCTCAAGGGCGGCCTAAGCGGCGATGCCAATGGCTCTTATCCTGAAAGATCCGCGATCCCCAGACAGGTCCTGGCTTCGGCCATGGTATTGCGATGCATCAATTCCCAGCCGCCGCCATCAAGATCGAAATGGGCCCGGTAGACGTTGGCGAGACCCATTAGTATCTGCTGTTGGCCGACGATGCACAGGCGTATTGCCGGGTTGCGCTCGGACGCCTGCTGGTCGTTGGCGGCCGTCAGCCGCACCGCCTCCAGCGACATGGTTATCTTGGATGCATTGGTGAAATCAGCGACCAGATATTCCAGGCTCTCAAACCTTGGGTCCTGGTGAACAGCCTGTGTCGCCTGAAATAGGTCTTGATCGGAGACGTCGCCTGAAAAATGAGCGACCGCACCCGTCAATTCCCAAGCTAACTCATGAGCCATGGCGGCTGCTTCCCAATCTGTCGAGTTTCCAAAATCATACCTATTCTAGTGGCTGCCCAAGCCGGATGTAAGTCACGTCAGATAGTATTGAATGATGGGTAAACTACATGATAATCTCGGCCAGGCGCCGGGCATCCTCGGAGGCCTCGGCCAGCAGCCAGTCGCGGAAGGTGATGATCTTGGGCAAGTTCGCGGTCGCCCTGGGGCAAACGATCCAATAGGCGTAGGACACCGGCAGGGTGATGTCGAACGGGCGGACCAGACGGCCCGCGATCAGGTCGTGGGCGGCAAGGCCCGTCCGCGCCAGAGCCACGCCCTGCCCGTCCACGGCGGCATCGATACCCATGCTGGCCTGGTTGAAGACGGGTCCCCGGGACAGATCCACATTCGTGACGCCGGCGGCGTTCAGCCATTTCGACCAGTCCTGGCGGTGGTCCATATGCAACAGAGTATGGTGCGCCAGGTCCGATGGCCGGCGCAGGGGATGGGGGCCGTCCAGCAGTGCGGGGCTGCAGACCACCAGCAGCTCCTCGGTATAAAGCCGGGTGATATCCAGGCCCAGGTCGCTGCCGTCGCCATGGCGTACCGCGATGTCGATATCCTCGCGGGCAAAATCCACATGGTGCATGGTTGCGCTGACCCGCAGATCGATCTCCGGATGGGCCTCGGCGAAGCGGCCCAGGCGGTGCACCAGCCATTTCGCGGCGAAGTTGGGCGAGGTGCTGACCGTCAAGACACCAGCGTTTTGCCGTTGCAGGACGCGGTCGGTGCCCGCCGCGATGCGGTCCAGGGCATCGCGCACAACCTCCAGATAATCCCGCCCCGCCTCGGTGATGACCAGGCGCTTTGGCTCCCGGTTAAAGAATTTCACCCCCAGATCCGCCTCAAGCGCCTTCACCTGATGGCTGACCGCGCCCTGGGTGACGGACAATTCATCCGCCGCCTTGGTAAAGCTCTGATGCCGCGCCGCCGCCTCGAAAGCTTTCAGTCCGTTCAGGTTTGGTAGCCGCCGAGCCATCGCCGACCTCCATTAGCCCTAATTTATCTCAGGCAAGGTAGAGAAAGCATGCTTTGTCAGCAAGGGCATGATCCGACATTTATTGGCTTCATTCAACCGAGTTTGATCTCAAATAAAGCCAGGAGACATAGAAATGCTCATGAATACATTGTCTGCATCATACCATCGCTCAAATCCCGGCGGGGTCCGCCATTGGCTATGGATCGTGTGCCTCTGGTTTGCGCGGACGCGCCAGCGCCAAGCCTTGCGTGCGCTGGACAGCCGGCTGCTTGACGATATCGGCGTCACCGAGGAGGAGCGCAGGGAGGAACTTGCCAAGCCGTTTTGGCGCTGATGCGCTCAAGCGGTGCGCGGGGTCAGCCGTCCCGGTCCGAAAAGACGCGTTTAAGGATGATCGGGCTCAGCACGGTGGTGACGACGGCCATGACCACCACGGCGGAAAAAAGGTTGTCCACGACTATGTTGGGGGGACCTGTCGTATCGAACAGCCCGGCCTTCAATGCGATACCCGCGATCACCAGTTCGACCGCGCCCCTTGGGCTCATGCCAACGCCGATTGCGGTCGCCTCCCGGTTGGAAAAGCCGATGCCCCGCGCCGCGCCTCCCGCGCCCACGATCTTGCCCAGAAAGGCGGCGACGATCAGCAAGGCGGCGAACAGCGGCGCCCCGGTCAGTGCGCCCATATCCAGGTTCAGGCCGATGGAGGCGAAAAATATCGGCGCCAGAAAGCCAAAAGTCATGGCCGATACGGTGTTCTTTACCCGCTCATAACTGGCGGCGTTGATGGTCTGGCGGCCAAAGAACAGTCCCGCCACGAAGGCGCCGACGATGAAATGCAGGGCCAGCAGATGGGCCAGGACGGCGAAGGCGAAGGCCGCCACCAGAATGGCGCTGATTTCCAATTCCTTGGCGCGCAGGTGATGCATCAGGCGCCCGCCCCAGGGAAACAGATAGAAGCCGATGATGCCCGTGATCGCGAAAAACAGCGCGATCTTGCCCAGCAGCAACGCCATCGCCATCAGGTCCGGCGGTTCACCCAGGGCCAGCATCCCGGTCAGCCAGGCCAGCAAAATCAGACTGAAAATATCGTCGAAAACAGCGGCGGAAACGATCGTCTGGCCGATCCGTGTTTCCAACTGGCCCAGGTCCATGAGGATGCGGACCGTAGCCGGCACCGCCGTTATGGCCAGTGCGGTACCGACAAAGAGGCATTGCGCCGCCAACAGATTGGTTTCCGGCAGGAAGGCCCAGCCCAGCAAAAGGCCCAGGCCCAGAGGCAGGATCATGCCGCCCAGGGCGACGGCGATGGCGCCGCCGGAATATTGAATAATCTTCCTTGGATGCATCTCGACGCCGGCGAACAGCATCAGGAAGAACATGCCTAGGTCCGTGATCGAGGTGAAAACCTCGTTGCCACCCAAATCCACCAGCGAGGGAAAGGCTACAGGGTATTCCGCGACGACGGCGCCTAGGGTGATGCCGGCGATAAGTTCGCCGACCAGGGCCGGCTGGCCCACGCGTTCCGCCGCTTCGCCGAACGATCGGGTTGCCACCAACAGTACCAGAAGGACGAAAAATAGATCCATAACGCCGGGCCGGCTCCCCTAAACCATAGCAACTCCTAATATTGTCAGGCTACCGGCCCCGATGCGAGCTATAGTTGGACGACCTTAGCGCCTGCCTCGGCCGGGGCCAGTTCATCGGCGATTTCGAAGCCGCGGCGCAGGGCGTCGAGATTGAGGTCGACGAAAGCCTTCGGCGTCCCGGCGCGCACGGCTTCGGTCACGGTATCGCGGCCGCAGATGCCGGAAAGTGCCACCAATGTGCCCAGGGCCACGACGTTGGCCGCGCGATGGCTGCCAAGGGCAATGGCCTCGTCGGTAAAGGGAGCCTGATGCAGGGTAAATTCGCCCGTTGGCGGCGCCGGTACCAGGCGGCTGTCGCTGAGGACCAGGGCGCCGGGGTTGATCATGGCCGCCGAAGGCGCCACGCCGATCTGGTCCAGCAGCACCAGATAGTCGATCGCCGATACCAGGGGGTAATCAACCTCGCCCTCGCTGACCACAAGGTCGGCGTTGCAGAAGCCGCCCCGCGAGGTCGGTTCGTAGCTTTGCGATTGTGCTGCGTGCTTGCCGTCCATGACAAAGGCCTGGAACAGCAGCCTGCCGCTGAGGATCAGGCCTTGGCCGCCGCTGCCGCCGAAACGGATTTCCATATTACTCATGCTTCACCATTATCGTCACCGCGCAGGGCGGCAGCCTGGTCGCGGTAGGTCGCGCCATATTCGGGGCGGTCGTTACTTGCCAAAATGCCGGTGACCAGGCGGTTCGGCCGGAACGGCTGCTCGGTAATGGTGCTATAGGCCTCGGGCCGCATATCGCTCTTTTGCGCCAGGACCATTTCGGCGGATTCGCCCAGATCGTTCTTGCGGCCGTAAATCTCGGTGCAGTCCGACATCACCTCCAGGAACGAGAAACCTTTATACTCCAGGCCTTTCTTGATCAGATTGCGCAGGGCCGGGGTCTGCATGGTGACCTCGCGCCCAACCAGGCCGGCACCGGTGGCTTCCGCCAGCTTGCAGGCGTCAAAAGCCGGCTCGCTGTTGCCCGAGGGCGTCGTCGTGGTCAGCCGGGTCTCGGCGGTGGTGGGCGAAACCTGGCCCCCGGTCATGCCATAGACCTCGTTATTCAGCATCAGGCAGGTAATATCCAGATTGCGCCGGCAGGCATGGATCAGGTGATTGCCGCCGATGGCCAGGCAGTCGCCGTCGCCGGTGATGACAATAACCTCCAGATCCGGCCGGGCCAGTTTCAGGCCGGTGGCGAAGGCCAACGGGCGGCCATGGGTGACATGATAGGTATTGGCATCGATATAGGCCCCGACCCGTCCGGAACAGCCGATGCCCGAAACGATGGCCAGATTGTCCTTTTCGATGCCCAGTTCGTGCACGGCCCACAACAGGGCGCGCAAGGCGATGCCGTGGCCGCAGCCGGGGCACATGAAATGAGGCATCAGATCCAGGCGCAGATAGTCGCGGATCTCGAAGCCGCCGGAGTTCATCTCGTTCATTTGCCGGCCAACTCCTCAATGCGCTGGGAAATTTCGGCGGGGGCGATGGCCTGGCCGTCGATCCGGTTCAGGCCTTCGACGGCTAGGTCGTGGCCGCAGATCCGTTCGATCTCCAGGACCAGTTGTCCGGCATTCATCTCCGGCACCAGGATGGCCTTGGCCTTGCCCAGGGCCGCCTTCAGAGCCTCTTCGGGGAAGGGCCACAAGGTGATGGGACGGAACAGGCCGGCGGCAATACCCTTGGCACGGGCCTGACGCACCGCCGCCCGGGCGGCGCGGGCCGAAATGCCGCAAGCCACCACCAGAATCTCGGCGTCGTCGGTATCGTGACATTCATAGGCCTCGATATCGGCACGGCCATGCTCGATCTTGTCCAGCAGGCGCTGGGTAACCCGGGTGGCGACTTCCGGATCCTGGCTGGGAAAACCGTCTTCGCCATGGGTCAGGCCGGTGGTGTGGGTACGGAGGCCGTCGCCGGGCCGGGGCATGGGCGGGACGCCGTCCGCCGTGCGCGCAAACGGTTCGAACTCGGCGCTGGGGCCCTTGGCCCACTGCCGCTCCACCAGTTGCAGGCTGGAACGATCCGCCAGCTCAACCGGTTCCAACAGATGCGAGACGACCTGATCGAACAACAGGACCACCGGCATGCGGTAACGTTCGGAAAGGTTGAAGGCCCGGATCGTCTGATCATAGATTTCCTTGACCGAGGCCGGGGCCAGGGCGATCACCGGCCGGTCGCCATGGCTGCCCCAGCGGGCCTGCATGATATCCCCCTGGGACGGCCGCGTGGGCATGCCGGTCGAAGGTCCGCCGCGCATCACGTTGGCAATGACGCAGGGGATCTCCGCCATCGCGGCCAGGCCGATATTTTCCTGCTTCAGGGAAAAGCCGGGGCCGGAGGTGGCGGTCATGGACTTGATGCCGCCGGACGAGGCGCCAAGGACGGCGGCGATGGAGGCGATTTCGTCTTCCATCTGCACGAAGGTGCCGCCCACCAGGGGCAACTCGCGGGACATGCGTTCGGCGATTTCCGATGACGGCGTGATCGGATAGCCGGCGAAGAAACGGCAGCCCGCTGCAATCGCGCCCATGGCGCAGGCGTGGTTGCCGTGCAGATTTTGTAGTGTGGCGGTCATTTAGGCGGTCTTCCCGGATTCTGTTGCTGCGTCCCGGCTCTCGTGGTGCACGGCGATGGCGAAGTCCGGACAGAGCCATTCGCAGATGCGGCAGCCGGTGCAGGCATCGGGGTCCTTCAGGCGCACGATCTGCTGTTCGTCCAGCTCAAGACAGCGCTCCGGACACAGCTTGACGCAGATATCACAGCTCTTGCACCACTCCCGCGTAATCTCCAGGCGGACATCGATCTTCGGCCGTGCCTCCGGCTGCGCCGGTGCCGGCGCCAGCGCAACGGCGCCGTCCGGCTCTTCCCGGGTTTTCTCGACCCATTCCCGGCCCAGCAAAAAGGCCTGGCGATTGATCTCCTCGGTACCCTTGGGCACGAACTGGCTCAGCACTGAGAGCCATTCCTGCAAGGGAAAATCCAACGAGGCCGACAAGGTACCCAGCAGAATTGTGTTGGCGGCCCGGGCGTTGCCGAGTTCCTCTGCCATGCGCCCGGCATCCAAGGCAAAACCATCTGAAACCTGGCCGATAATTTCCGCCGTTGTCTCGGTGGCGTAGGCGGGCGTGGCAAAGAATTCCCGGTTGCGGCAGGCAAATGGCGGGATCACCTGTTGCGTATCGGCGATGAATACGCCCGTATCGGGGCGCAGAAACGGCAGCCAGCGCACGCCCTCGGCCCATTCCATGGCAATCAGCACATCGGCCTCGCCCATGGGGATGGTCGGCGACCAGACTTCCGGGCCAAAACGCACATGGCTGAAAACCACGCCGCCGCGCTTGGCCATGCCGTGGACCTCGCTCTGCTTAACCTGCAAGCCCTGGGTCTGACACAGCAGGGCCAGAACCTTGGAAATCATGATCACGCCCTGGCCGCCGACGCCGACGATCAGGACATTGCGGGTGCGCGCGTCCGCCGGCGAGGTGGCGGGCTCGGTATTGATGGTATCGATACTCATTGGCTCACCGGCAGTACAGGTTGCACGCAATCAGAGGGACAGACCTGGGCGCACAAGGTGCAGCCGATGCAGGCGACTTCGTCGATCTTGACCTTGTGGTGACCGTCGTACATCTCGTCCGACCAGGTGATGGCCGGACAGCCCAGGTTCATGCAGGCCTGACAGGCGACGCAATCCTTGGCCTCGACCCGCAGCGCCGGGCCCTTGATCTTGACCGGGTCCAGCACGCAGGGCCGGTTCGAGATGACCACGGAAACACCCTTGTAGGCGGCGGCCTCGCGCATGACCTGGTACAAACCGCCCAGATCATAACTGTCCACCTTGCGGATCCAGGTGACGCCGACGGCGCGGCAGATTTCCTCGTAGTTCACTTGGTGGGCATCTTCGCCGCGCAGGTTCTTGCCTGTGCCGGGGTGGTCCTGGCCGCCGGTCATGGCAGTGATCTTGTTGTCCAGGATCAATACCGTGATGTCCACATTGGAATAAACCGCATCGATCAAGGGCGGAATACCGGAATGCAGGAACGTGGAATCGCCGATGGTGGCGACAATGGGCTTGGTTTCCGTGCCCGCCTTGGCCATGCCCACGGCGTTGCCGATACTGGCGCCCATGCAGACGTTGGTATCGATGGCGCGCAAGGGCTCCACCGCCGCCAGGGTATAGCAGCCGATATCGCCGGTAACCCGGGCGTCGATGGCGCGCAGGGACATATAGCCGCCCGTGTGGGGGCAGCCGGCGCACAGCACGGGCGGCCTCACGATCGGATTGATGTTCCATTCATGGGTTTCCGCCGCCGCCTCGACCAGGCCGGCCTTGGCCAGTCCGGCACGGATCACCTCCGGAGAGAACTCACCGCAGCGTGGGAAGAAAACCTTGCCCTCGGCCGGAATGCCCATGGCCAGGACTTCGGTTTCGATAAACGGCTCCAGCTCCTCGACAATCAAGACCCTCTCGACGCTGTCGCAGAATGCCTGCACAGTCTTCTTGGCCAAGGGATAGGATGATGCCAATTTCAGGATACTGGCGTTCGGCATCACTTCCTTGACGTAGGGGTAGGAGGTGCCGTTGGTGATAATGCCGACATGGGTGTCACCCTTTTCCCAGCGGGTCAGGGGAGAATTGTCAAAATATTCCTGCAGCTTTCGCTCGCGCTCGACCACGAAGGGGTGGCGCACTCGGGCCACGGCCGGCAGCACCACATTCTTGCCCGGATCATCGATGAAGGGTTTGTCTTCAGGGGTTTCCCGTGGTCCGGTGAAAACCGGGCTTCGGGTATGCGACAGGCGCGTGGTTGCGCGCAGGATCACGGGGGTGTCGAATTCCTCACTGATATCATAGGCCAGCCGCGTGAAGTCCAGCGCCTCCTGGGCATCTGCGGGCTCCAGCACCGGAACATTCGCCAGGCGGCAGAACAGCCGGGTATCCTGTTCGTTTTGCGAACTGTGAATGCCGGGATCGTCGCAGACCGCGATTACCAGGCCGCCGTTGACGCCGACATAGGTTTGCGACATCACCGGATCGGCGGCGACGTTCAGGCCCACGTGTTTCATGGCGGCAAAGGCGCGGACACCCTGGAACGAGGCGCCGATGGCCACGTCCACCGACACCTTTTCGTTGGTGCACCATTCCGCGTTGACATCCGCCGCGTCATAGGTACCCAGGCTTTCCAGAATCTCGGTGCTGGGGGTGCCGGGATAGGCCGCGGCGACTTTTACGCCGGCCTCCCATGCGCCGCGCGCGATCGCCTCGTTGCCCGTCAATGGATGCGGTTGGTTGTCTGTTCGGTCGCTGATTTGTACCGCTTCCGGTTTGTTCATTTTGCCGTCCCTACGAATTCAGGCCCATATTTGGGTCCCAATATAAGATGAATGGCCCGCCGCCCTATGGGCGGAAGGCCAAGCGTCGGCGATTATGCTGCATTGCGGTGTAAGCTTCGTTGATTTGGGTCAAGGCGGCCGATCGTCGTGCATTTCCGAATTTTCAGCCGGAGCCGGCGAATTGGGCCGGCGCGGCGGCATTTCGCGGCTGGCCGCAACGATCCTAACCGGTCACCTTGCGGGTCACGATGCGGCCGATGAAGCGCAATGTTTCCCGCATCGGCAGGCGCTTGGCATTGGTTCTGGCCGCGCCCTTGGTATAGGCGCTTTTGCGGCTGTAATCGATCGCGACATCGACAATGACCGGCTGTCCTGCCTCCGCCGCCAGGCGCCTGGCCTCCGCCATCACCGTGGCCTCGTCATCAGCGCCGTCCAGGGTCAAATATTGGGCCCCGGTCGCCAGGGCGACGCCCGCCAGATTCAACCCCTCCAGCCCCGTGCACGGCGTTCGGTTGTAGACAAGTTGTTGCGCCTGGGCGATCTGCGACAGTTCCCCATCGTTGAAAACGTAGAATACGAGGCCAAGGTTGTTGCGCGATGCGGTCAGGATTTCCATGCAGGTCATGGTAAAGCAGCCATCGCCGACGATAGCCGCGACGTCGGCACCGGGATTGGCCAGCTTGGCGCCGATAGCCGCCGGTACCGCATAACCCATGCAGTTGAAGTCGGTTGGCCCGATAAAGTGGTCCTGGCCGTGAATGGGCAAAAGTTCCGCCGTCAGAAATGTGTGGTTGCCGTCGTCCACGACGAAGATGCTTTGCGCCGCCATGGTGCCGCGCAGTGCGCTGAAAAACTGTTCCGGATTGACGCGGCCCTTGCTGTCATGGCGGCGCCATTCCTGCCGGTAGGCAGCCTTGTCGGCGGCGATGGCGGCCTGCAACGTACCGTCACGGCGGGCCCTGTTGGCGACGCCGCCGTCGTTGCCCAGCGCCCGCAGCAGCGCACCTGTGACGACCTGCGCATCGCCGGCGATGGCCTCGGCCGCCGGATAGTTCTTGTTGAAGACGTCGGGATTGATATCAACGTGGATCAGGTTTTCCGGTACTTCGGCCGAGAAGAAGAAACCGGTGCCCAGTTCACTGAATTTGGCGCCGATCGCCAGCATCAGGTCGCAATCGGCGAAGGCGTTCTGGCCCGCCGGTACCGCCGATGCGCCAAAGGCCAGGCCGGTATGCAGGGGATGATCGCCGGGAAAGACGCCCAGGCCCTGCAGCGTGGTGGCGACCGGCGCATCCATCAACTCGGCAAGCTGTATGAGCTCCGCCGCCGCACCCTTGGCACCCCAGCCGACGAACAGGGCAGGGCGCGCAGCCTGGCGCAACAGCGCCACGGCCCGCCTGATGGCTTCCGGGTCCGGCGCGGCGGGCGCGGCGGGTGGCTGGTATGCGGGCATGGCGGCCACCTCACCCTTGAAGCGTTGGATATTGACCGGAATCTCCACGAAAACCGGGCCCGGCTCTCCGCCCCGGGCGATATCGAAGGCCTCGTAAAGGGTGGGAATGACGGTTTCGTAACTTTCCACCAGAAAGGTCCGCTTGGTCAGGGCGGAGACAAAGGCGTGCTGATCCATCTCGTGCAATTGGTAACTTTTATCCGTGGCCCGGTCGATACCGCCACAGATCACCAGCATGGGAATGCCGTCCAGAAAAGCCTCGGCGATGCCGGATGCGGCATGACTCGCACCCGCCCCCGGCACGATCACCATTGCGCCGATGGATGGGGAGGTGCGGCTGACCGCATCGGCCATGAAGGCGCCGCCGCCCTCGTGGGTGACCAGGATCGGCGTGATCGATTGACTGCTGTTCAGTTCGTCATAGATCTCCGTGTTGTGGACGCCGGGAATGCCGAAGGTGAAACGGACGCCCAACTGCTCCAGGGCATGGCGCACCAGTTCCGCGCCGGATTTCCTCATGACCGCCCGCCGGCCATGGGGGTCTGGGGATCGGCGGAGGTTCCGCTGACGATGGCGCGGGCGGCCATGCGGGCGGAAAAGACGCAACCGCCCAGAAATGTGCCTTCCAGGGCGCGCAGGCCATGCATGCCGCCGCCGCCGAAGCCCGCCGCTTCGCCCACGGCATACAGGCCATCCAACGCGGCGCCGGTGCTATCAACGACGCGGCAGTCCAGGTCGGTCTCGATGCCGCCCAGGGACTTGCGGGAGATGATAAAGCTGCGGATCGCCACCAGCGGCCCGGCCTTGGCCTCGTCGATCTTCTGAAACTTGCAGGTCCGTACCTTGTCAGCCCGCCATTGCCGCAGCAGCGCGATGCGTTTGATCTGTTCGTCGGTGAATTGGCCCGTTCCCTTGGCCATGTCCCGGTCATAGGCCTCGATGTCGGCGGCCATCCCGGCGCCGTCGATTTCCACGTCCGGGTCCAGGGCATTCATTTTCGCCGCCAACTCCCCGACCGTCGGGGCGGTGACGATATCGGCGCTGTCCGCGATTGTCGCATCGACCAATTCCTTGCTGCCGAACAACAGCTGCCCTAGCAACCGCAGTTTGCTTTTGTCACGGATGGCGGGATTGGACTCGGCGCCCGAGATGGCGAATTCCTTCAGCATGATCTTGCGGTTCATGACCTGCCAGGAATATTTCGGCAGCTGCTTGGCTTCCGCATTCTGGCAGATCCGTTTGATCAACTCGCGGGTATCAAAGCCGGCGATCAATGGCTCCGGCCCGATCCGCCGCCCGGCCGCGTCCATCCACAGGGCCGTCTTGCACGGCACCAGCGAGAGGCCATGGCGCGGCTTGCGCGGGCGGGGATGGGGAATGCCGGCGGCGTAGTTCCAGCTTTGGTCCAGGTTGACCAGACTGCCGCCCACCGCGGCCGCCGCGTGATGCAGGGTGGCGTCGGCGAATTTGTGGGAGCCGTTGAGGATGGTTTCCGGCGGGCTGGCGCCCCAGTCCCGGTGCCAGTGGTCGCGGATGAAGCCGTCGTTGCCGTTGCTGCCGCCCGCCGCGATGACCACTGCCTCGGCCTCGGCCTCGAATGCCGTTCCCTCGGCTTCGTCAACGCCCCGGCAGCCCGTGATCCTGCCATCGGTGGTGATCAATTCCTCCACCCGTTGGCCGAATATCAGCCTGAGCCTTCCGGCGCCGCCGTGATTTCGCAGCCGCGCCGCCAGCACCGTCGCCAGTTCATGACCGGTACCCCAGACCATGTGAAATCGCGGCACGGAATTGCCCATGCGGCCCTCGCGCCAGCCCCGCTCCACCCAATTCAAGACGGGCAGAAAGTTGATGCCCATGGGTGTGACGAAGTCATGCACCTCCGCCGTCGTGCGTGCCACATAGCGTTCGGCCCATTGATAGGCCAGGCCGTCGGCGGGCGACAATTCGCCGAAACTGCACCAGTCACTGAAGGCCCGCTCAGGGCTATCGACGATCCTGGCCTTGCGCTGCAGGGGCGTGTCGACGAAAAACATGCCGCCAAAGGATTCCTTGGCCAGGCCGCCGAAATTCTCGGCCACGTCCCGGTCGATGATGGTGACCGATTTGCCGCCGTCCAGACATTCCAGGGCGGTCACGATGCCGGCGATCCCGCCGCCGATGATGACCACATCGCTTTGGTATTTCGTCATGGGGAGGTCACGTCCAGATATCCGATTGCCGTGCCCCAGGTTGGGCGAAAATCAACAGCGCCGCAAGCTTGCAAAATACCAATGCCTGTATCGAAATTGAGCGATGCATCACACGATTAGAATATCTCAAGAGTGTGGACTCGCTATCGCCCTGACAGTAACGTTAGGCTGACTGTGCGCATTTTTCTGAGGATCGCATGGCAGACCAGAGCGTAGAACGCCGGCTCGCGGCTATCGTCGCCACTGATATGGTCGCGTACGGTCGCCTTATCGAGGCGGATGAGGAGGGCACGCTCGCGCGCCAGAAAGCGCATCGTCAGGGCCTTATTGATCCCAATATCGCGACTCATCACGGAAGAATTGTAAAGTCGACCGGTGATGGTCTGCTCATCGAATTCGCTAGTCCGGTAGATGCGGTGCGCTGCTGCGTCCAGGTCCAACGGGCGATTAAGGAACTTGAGGCCGAGGTCGCTGAAGATCGCCGCATACGCTACCGTGTCGGCATCAACCTCGGCGACATCGTCATTGATGGCGATGACATCTATGGCGATGGCGTTAATATTGCCGCCCGACTGGAACAACTGGCCGAGCCTGGCGGCGTCTGCGTCTCGGGCACCGTCTACGATCATCTCAAGGCCCAGGTCGACGTGGGCTACGCTGATCTGGGTCCGCAACAGCTCAAGAACATCGAAAAACCGGTGCGCGCTTACCGTGTGCTGCTGGAGCCGGAGGCGACGGGGCAGGTCACTGGCGCAAGACCGCGACGTTCCCGAGGGCGGCAATTGGGCGCTATCGCGGCGGCCGTACTGGTGGTGATCGCGCTTGCTGTCACAGCGCTGTGGTGGCGCCCCTGGGCGCCCGACGTGGAACCGGCGCGAGCCGAGCGCATGGCATTGCCGCTGCCGGACAAACCTTCGATCGTTGTCCTGCCGTTCGTCAATCTGAGCGGCGATCCGGAGCAAGAATATATCGTCGATGGCCTGACCGAGACGATTATCTCTCAGCTCTCGAAGTCGCCCCGGCTCTTCGTGATCGCAAAGAACTCAGCATTTACCTATAAAAACAAGCCGGTGAAGGTGCACCAGGTCAGCGAAGAGCTTGGCGTGCGTTATGTCCTCGAGGGCAGCTTTCAGCGCAGCGAAAAGCAAGTTCGGGTTCAGGCACGATTGATCGATGCGACCACCGGCCATCATATCTGGAGTGAAAAGTACGATCGCGCGGCGGCCGGGGACTTCACTATCCAGGATGATATCGCCTCGAATATCGCGGTGACGCTCGGCACCGTTGAAGGGCAAATCCAGCTCGCGGAACTAAGCAGAACGCTGAGCAAGGGAAGCAAGAACCTGCAGGCCTGGGATCATCTTCAGCGCTGCCTCGCCTACTACTTCAAGTTCGACAAGAAATCCAACTTGTTGGCCCGGGAAGAGGCATTGCAGGCCCTGCAACTGGAACCAGAATCGGCCGTGGCCCACGCATATGTGGGCTGGACACATTTGGCCGAAGTCTGGCTGGGTGTGACCAAATCTCCTGAGAAATCGTATGCGCGGGGCGAAGAGTGGGCGCGCAAGGCCATCGCCATCGATGAAAAGGAATATCAGGGTCACTATGTGTTGGCCTTTGTCCACATGGCAGCTCGGCGCTTCCCCGAAGCCGGAAACGAATTTGAAAAGATTCTCGACCTGAATCCCAACGATGCCGCGGTTTTGTCGTCCTATGGTATGAGGTACCTGGTGCCCGTTGGCAGAGCCGAGGAAGGTCTGGCAATCATGAAAAAGGCGATGCGGCTCGACCCCCACCATAGGGAAAGCTGGCATGGCTTCGTGGCCTACCCCTTGTACCTGCTGGGTCGCTACGACGAGGCAATCGCAGCGATAAAGCGGGTGACCAAACCGCGTATCGACCTTCAGACAATCCTTGCAGGTAGTTATGCGCAACTTGGCCAAACGGGTAAGGCCAGCGCGGTTATCGAAGAAATACTCAGCGACAATCCGGACTACAATCTTGCGATGTTCGCCAAGGTGCAGCAGTTCGAAAATCCACGGGATGCGGCACACTGGCTGGCGGGTCCTCGTAAGGCGGGGTTGCCGGACTAAGGATCAAACTATTCTTGGACTGGGCGGTATCACCGCCTGCCGCGGATCCACCGTAGCTCATTCGTCGAGCGGCTCGCCTGCCTATTTCGGTCCCTCTGCATAATGGTTCAAGTCAACCTCGTGTTTGAATCAGAGTTTGACGGCGGTCGGGCAGGTTTCCATACGGAAATCCGGTTCCTTGCCAGCCCGTCAGACCTTCAATACTCAAACCGCATGGTTCAGGGCCAGATCGAAGGCGTCGAAGTTGCGCAGGGCGTGGCCTTCCGCCAGATCGGTGGCGCGGTTCATCAACAGCGGCACACGCTGTTCGGAAATGCCGCCGTGGGAGCGCAGGGGTTCGTCCAGGCCACTCAGGTCGTGTTGATCGGCGGCGGTGCCCAGGACATGATCCGTTAGCGAAACCAGCACCAGATCGCCCAGGCGGTCGGGGGGCAGTTCGAAACGCTGCGCCGCTGCCGACCTGTCCAATACCAGTTCCATGCCCTCGATGGTGCGCAGGCGATCGGCTATAGCGGCGATGTCCGCGCCATCGGGCAAATAGGCGGTGGCGTAGGAGCCCAGGGCGCCGTGATGCACCACATATGGATCGGTGATGGGCAGGATCACCCGCGCCGCGCCCATCCCCAGCCACTCATCCAGCAGGCTTTGCAGGTAGATCACTCGCG
>JASLLM010000061.1 GCA_030747035.1 Alphaproteobacteria bacterium
CGAATCACAAACACCCATTCAATCAAAGATCAAAAAGCAAAACGTCGATTCAGAAGATCCCGGAAACGCTCTAGAGGAGTTGAGACAGCGCTTTAGCCGCGTGGACGGCACCTGGAAACGGGATTTTGAAGCCACGGGCCTCGGCCTGGCGCTGGTGAAGGCCCTGATCTCGCAGCACGGCGGCGATGTTTCCATCGTTAGCGAGGTCGGCGAGGGAACGACGGTAACCTGCCATCTGCCGCTTCACCGCACCTTGAGCCCTGAAGGTGACTGGCTGTACCAGGACCTGGACGCTGACCATGCCGGGCCCGCGCAACTGCACCGCGGTTAGGGGCGGCCGTCAAATTCGGTTTTCGGGTCCTGGTAATAGCGTTGATGCCAGATCCCTTCGCCGGGTTCATCCCGTAGAGGCAGGCGCCAGCTACGTACTTTCGCATCGGCCAGCTTGATCCGGAACAGCCCGCGCTGTTCCTTGATGGTGTTTTGCAAATAGGCCTCCGCATCGTCGCTGGGCACATACTGCTTGGCCATGCGCAGATACAAATCCCGCCATTCATCATCGGCGCCCACGTCATACAATAACTCGGCCACGCCCTCGATCATGACCTTGTGGTAAGGCAGGGGCTGCTCGTCTATACACAGGGCGGCGCGGGGATCGGCGCGCAGGCAGGTGAACCATTCCGAACGCTCCCTGGGCGTGAAATAGATCGCCTCATCCTCGTACAGATACCAAAGGGGCGTGACCAGGGGGCTGCCGTCGGGGCGGACGACGGCGATGCGCATGACCACGCGGCGCTCCCTCAGGAAGGCGGTCCGCTCCTCCTGGCTCAATACGGGCATGATGCTGCCGCTCCTAGTCCAGGATCAACTCGGCGTAGGTATCCAGATCCTCCGCCGTCTTGGGCCAGACCAGCAGCGAGGTCACGGCGCTGTCTTCCCAGGCCGCCAGGCGCTGTTTGATGCGGTCCTTCGGCCCCACCAGGGCGATATCGTCGACCAGTTCGTCCGGCACGGCGGCGACCGCCTCGGCCTTCTTGCCGTCCAGGTACAGATCCTGGATCTTCGCCGCCGCCTCGCCATAGCCTAGGCGCACCACCAGCTCGTTGTGGAAATTCCGGTCCCGCGCGCCCATGCCGCCGACATAAAGCGCCAGGGTCTTTTTCACTTCCAGGCGTCCGACTTCCAGATCGTCGGTGATGTGCATCTGCATCGGGTACATGATCTCGAAATCATCATCCCGCCCGGCGATGGCGTCGGCATAGACGTCCTCGCGCTCCGGCGAATAGTACAGCGGGAACCAGCCGTCGCAGATCTCCGCCGCCATGGCGACATTCTTCGGCCCTTCTGCGCCTAGGAAGATCGGAATATCGGCGCGAAGAGGATGCGTAATGGGCTTCAATGGCTTGCCCAGGCCCCAGGAGCCCGGCGCGTCCTCGGGATAGGGAATGGTGTAATGGGCGCCGTCCAGTTGCACCGGGGTCTCGCGGGCCAGCACCTGGCGGATGATGTCGATGTATTCCCGGGTCCGTGCCAGGGGCTTGGCGAAGGGTTGGCCATACCAGCCTTCCACCACCTGCGGCCCGGAGACGCCCAGGCCAAGGATCAGGCGGCCATTGGAAAGATGATCCAGGGTCAGGGCATGCATGGCCGTCGCCGTCGGCGTGCGGGCCGAAATCTGCACGATGGCGGTGCCCAGCTTAATCTTCTCCGTGTGCGCCCCGACCCAGGCTAGGGGCGTCAGGGCATCGGAGCCATAGGCCTCGGCGGTGAAAAAGCCGTAATAACCCAGGGCCTCGGCCCGCTTGGCCACGCTGATCAGATCCTGCGGCGGCTGCGCGCCCCAATAGCCGGTCATCAAACCTAATTTCAAAGTCATTGTACTCTCCTAATCTGGCGGCCATACAGCGGCCTGGTGTTCATATTAAGGCGTTTTCAACTTACGTTGAATCGCCGAGCCACCCGCTCCCCCTCCCGGCCACCCATTGATCATAATTTCGTGGGTGGCCGGGAGGGGGAGCGGGTGGTTCAGCCAGCATTGAAGATGCCCTAGTCCATGTGGGCATACATGGTCTCGCCGGGGCAGGGCATTTCAGCCCGCAGTATCTTGCCACTGAACGACGAGGTGATGAAAAGCGAGCGGTTATCCGGGCCGCCATAGGCCATGTTGGTGGTCAACAGGCTACCATCGGGGTCGGGGATCTTATGCATGGGCAGGCCCAGGGCGGAAAACAGCCAGACCGCGCCGAACCCGGCGTGCGCGATGGAAAGATTGCCCTCCACATCCATGGCCATGCCGTCAGGGCCCATGCCGCCAACCAACTGGCAGAACAGGCCAACCCGGTTGATGCTGCCGTCCTGGCGGAACGGCATGCGCCAGACCGCGTTGGCCCGGGTCACGGCGATGTAGAGCTGGCTTTCGCTTGGGTCCATCACCAAGCCGTTCGGGCTGGGCACATTGTCGATCAGGCAATGCAGGGTGCCGTTGGTGTCCATGCGGAAAACCCGGCCCGTGGGGTCATGCAGGCCGGTATCGCCCTGATCGGTGAAATAGAGATCGCCGTTGGAGGCAAAGAACAGATCGTTGACGCCCTTGTAGCCGGGCATCTGCTCCGGCCCGATGTAGACTGAAACCTTGCCGTTGACCGGATCGATCTCGACAATGCCCTTGCGCCGATCGGCCACGAAGATGCGGCCGTCCTTGTGGATCTTCAGGCCATTGGGTCTGCCGTCATAGTCCGCCGCCACATCGAAGTCGCCGCCGGGCGAAATCTTGAAAACCCTGCTATGGGCGATGTCCACGACGTAGAGATTGCCATCCCGGTCGAACGACGGCCCTTCCAGGAACGAGCCCAGGGGCCGGCCACGAAAGATGTCCCTGGACATGTGGGAGTCCTTGTCCAGCAACTGCAGTTCGTCGGGCACTTCGGCGAATACGGTGGGTTCAATTACGGTCGGTTGCGGGTACATCGTTCAGCTCCGGCGGGTTGGATGGGTCGAGGTTCTTATTGTGCGTCATGTTGGGCACCCGCGCCAGAAAACATGGGCTGGCCCCGGGCCGGCATTTCGGCCCGCAGGATCTTGCCGCTAAGGGATGAGGTGATGAAGAGCGAGCGATTGTCGGGGCCGCCATAGGCGATATTGGTGGTCGCCGGGCTGCCGTCGGGATCGGGGATCTTATACAGCGGCAGCCCCAGGGCCGAGAACAGCCAGACGGCGCCAAAGCCGAAATGCGCCATACTCAGGTTCCCTTCCACATCCATGGCCATGCCATCAGGGCCCATGCCGCCAACCAACTGGTAGAACAGGCCAACCCGGTTGACGCTGCCGTCCTGGCGGAAGGGTAGGCGCCAAACCCCATTGACCCGGGTAACGGCAAGGTAAAGCTGGGTTTCTTCCGGGTCCATCACCAGGCCGTTGGGCCCGGGCACATTGTCGATCAGGCAATGCAGCTTGCCCTTGGTGTCCCAGCAAAAGACCCGGCCCGTGGCGTCCTCCAGTCCGGTCGCGCCCATGTCGGTAAAATAGAGATCGCCGTTGGCGGCGAAGAACAGATCATTCAGCCCCTTGTAGCCGGCAATATCCTCCGGCCCGATGATCACCGAAACCTTGCCGTTCTCCGGATCGATTTCGAGAATGCCGTTGGTCTTGTCGGCCACGAATATGCGGCCGTCCTTATGGATTTTCAGACCATTGGGGTTGCCGTCATAGTCGGCCACCACATCGAATTCGCCGCTTTCGGAAATTCGGAATATGCGGCCATGGGCGATATCGACCACATACAGATTGCCCATCCGGTCGAACGAGGGGCCTTCCAGGAAAGAACCCAGGGGCCGGCCGCGAAAAACATCCCGCGAAAGGAAACAGTCCCTGTCCCAAAACTGCAATTCAGCGGGCACTTCGGCGAAGACCGATGCCTCGATTGTCGTGACTTCGGGATACATGGCGGGCTCCGGCATGGTTGGCGGGAAAATTGTACCGCCATTGTGCCCAGCGCTTGGGTCCGGCTCAACCCTGTGGCAAGATTTGCTTCATGAAGCCCGAACGCCTGACCTATTCACCGATCATCGACCGGCCCCGCCTGGAACTGCCGAACGGGGCGCGGCTGGCGCTGTGGGTCTGCCCGAACATCGAGCATTACGAATACCTGCCCGATCCCGTGCGCATCCGCGATCCCTGGCCGCGCATGCCCCATCCGGACATCCTCGGCTATGGCATCAAGGACTATGGCAACCGGGTCGGCCTGTGGCGCATGTTCGACGTGATGGATCATTTCGATGTGCGTTGCACGGTGTCCCTGAACCTGAGCGTTTTCGAGCATTACCCGGAGATCATGGCGGCCTGTGAGGAGCGGCACTGGGACGTGCTCTGCCATGGCATCTACAACACCCAGTACCTGTGGGGCCTCGACGAGGCGGAGGAGCGGGCGATCATCGAGGAATGTGTCGAGACCTACCGCCGCCTGACGGGACGGCAGTTGCCCGGCTGGTTCTCGCCGGCGGCTTCCCACACCCTGAATACGCCTGACCTGGTGGCCGAGGCGGGGATCAAATATTACGCCGATTGGGTGCACGACGATCAACCGGGACCCATGAACGTACGCAAGGGCCGGCTTTTGACCGTGCCGTACTCCATGGAACTGAACGATGCGGTACTGCACAACCGGGCGCAGGAGGCCGACGATTTCTGGATCATGGTGCGGGATTATTTCGATGCGGTCTATGCCGAGGGGGCGGAACAGCCCCGCGTCATGTGCCTGGCCCTGCATCCCTATATGATGGGCCAGCCCCACCGCATCGGCTATCTGGAGAAGATGCTGGACTATATCCTGTCCCACGACGGCGTCTGGCAGGCCACGGGGGAGGAAATCGCCGATTGGTATTACGCCGAGATGTGGGACCGGGTGACGGCGCAGCTGGGGAAAGGCGATGCCAATGGCTAAGACCTACCACCCCGGCATGGACCATGACCTGTATCCCTTTTCTGCTCTCCCCAGCCGCCAGAAACTGATCTGGCCCGGCGAAAAACGGCTGGCCGTATGGATCGTTCTGCACCTGGAACAGTGGGAACTGGAGCCACCGGAGGGCGCCGTGCGGGATGGCCGCTTCCGTGGTGAGTTCGGCAATTTCTTTCCCGACTACCGGACCTATTCGACGCGGGAATACGGTAACCGGGTCGGTATCTTCCGAATTCTCGACATATTGGACCGCTACCAGGTGCCCGTCACCGTGGCCGCCAACAGCGCCCTGTGCCAACAGCGGCCGCGGCTGATCGAGGAATGTCTGCGCCGGGGCTATGAGATTGCGGCCCATGGCAGCCATGCCACGCGCATGATCACCTCCGCCATGAGCGCGGTGGAGGAGGGAGATCATATCGGCGAGGCCATGGCCACGGTGCGGCAATGCAGCGGCGCGGACCGGGTTGGCTGGATTGGCCAGGACTTTGGCGAAAGCCCCCGCACGCCACAACTGCTGGCCGCTGCCGGGGCCGACTATCTGGCCGATTGGCCCAATGATGACCAACCCTATTGGCTGACCCTGACGCCGCCCCTGGTCTCCCTGCCTTACCATGTGGAATGGGACGATGGGACCTTGATGGCGCTGCGCCAATTTACCGCGCCGCGCTATGGCCAGTTGGTATGCGAGGCCGCCGACCGGCTGTATGAGGAGAGCGCGGAAACTGCCCGCATGATGAGCCTGGGCCTGCACCCTTGGGTGATCGGACAGCCCCAGCGCATCCGTTACCTCGATCAGATCTTGAGCCATCTAACGGCCATGGACGGGTTGTGGTTTGCCAGCGCTGGCGAGATTGCCGACAGCTTCCGGGCCCAGACGGCGCCGCCGGCGGGGCGCCCATGAATGATTTTTGGCCGGCCCTGACCGCCGCGTTCGCGCTGTTGGGCCAGGGCGATGGCTATCTTCGGGATATTGTCATTCTGTCCTTGCAGGTCAGTTTGACCGCCGTTGCCGTCGCCACCGTGGTCGGTCTGCCCATCGGCGCGGTTACCGCGTTGTTCCGCTTTCCTGGACGGCGGGTGCTGGTGGTGCTTTTGAACGCCCTCATGGGTCTGCCGCCCGTGGTCGTGGGCCTGGTGGTCTATCTGCTGTTGTCGCGGGCCGGACCCTTTGGCGTCTTTGGCCTGTTGTTCACCCCGACCGCCATGGTTATCGCGCAATTTGTCCTGGTGCTGCCGATCATCGCCGCCCTGAGCCGCCAGGTGATGGAGGAAATGTGGCTGGACTACAGCGAACAATTGCACTCCCTTGGGGTCTCGCCCTTGGGACAGCTGTCGGTGCTGTTGTGGGACGGCCGCTTCGCCCTATTGACGGCCGTGCTGGCCGGTTTTGGCCGCGCCACGGCGGAGGTCGGCGCGGTGATGATCGTGGGCGGCAATATTGATCATGTCACGCGGGTCATGACCACGACCATCGCGCTTGAGGCGAGCAAGGGCGATCTTGCCAAGGCCTTGGGCCTGGGCGTGGTCTTGTTGCTGGTTTCCGTGGCCGTCAATCTGCTGGCTTATTTGCTGCGGGAACTATCACGCCTGCGTTTCGCCGATTAAGTGCGGTTGCCCGCGGCGCGGATCCGCCCATGGCATTCATGCCGGCGATCGGGACTGGCAAAATCTTGGAAACGGGCATTTGGGTTTTCTTAACCCTTATTACGTTAGGTTTACCCCGATCGACGCGGCTACGGCTGCGCGTCCAACAATACGTGATGAGTATGGGAAATCTTTTGCCGAACCAACCTTCGGATACCCTCCCGTCTTGGGACAATGACCATTTGGCGCGTTCAGTGGACGCAACGGGTGGCGTGGTCTACTGCTGGGATATGCGCGCCGATCGTTACGAATGGTCGGACGGTGCGTCGGAGATCCTCGGCTTGGCGGAACAGGAAATTCCCCGTCAGGCGGCGCAGATACAGTTGCGCATCGCGCCGGATGATCTGCCCGGCCGGGCCATCGCCCTGTCGCACCTGCTGGAAGACGGTACCGCCTATGACTGCGATTTCAAGCTGCGCCGCTCCGACGGCGGCTTCGAATGGGTCAACGAGCGTGCCAGCATACAGCATGACGAGAATGGCGAAGCCGCTTGGTTGTACGGTTTCCTGCGCGTCATCACGCCGTGGAAGACGCGCGAGGCCGAGTTGGAGCGGATGGCCTTTTATGACGAGCTGACCGGCCATCTGAACCGGGCCCGCCTGCAGGAGGCCTTGGACGAAATTCTGATAAGTTGCCGCGAAGAGAGCGCCTCCGCCGCCTATCTTCTGGTCAATATCGACCGGCTCGGCATGCTCAACAACGACTATGGTTTCGACATCGCCGATGCCGTCATTACGGAAATCGGCAAACGGGTGGAAACCTGCACCCGCGTGGGCGATATCATCGGCCGGGCGGGCGGCAATCAGTTTGGCGTGGTGCTGCCTGGTGCCAGCGATATGGATTTGCGCAAGGTGGCCGAACAAACCCTGGCCGCCGCGCGGAACAGTGAAATCATGAGCGACGCCGGTCCCTTGGCCGTTTCCCTGTCGCTTGGTGGCGCCCTCTTGCCGAAAGACGCCGCCAACAGCCGCGAAGCCATGGGCCGGGTCGAGGAAGCGCTTTCGAAGGCAAAACAACAAGGGCGCGACCGCTTTGTCCTGCATCGCGGCTCCGCCAATCGCGATATCGCCCGGCGCAAGTCCCTGGCTACCGGCGATGCGGTAATGCGGGCCATGAAGGACGGCCGCCTGACGTTTGCGGTTCAGCCCATCGTTGATAGCGAGACCGGCGAAACCGAACTTTACGAATGCCTGCTGCGGATGTTGAACGAAAACGGCGAACTGGTGCCGGCCGGGCTGTTTATCCCCGTGGTCGAGAAGCTGGGCCTGATCCGGCGTCTGGACAAACATACCCTGGAAATGGCCTTGATGGAGATGGAGAAGGTCAAACATGTCCATCTTGCCGTCAATGTCTCGGGCATGACGGCGACCGATCCCTCCACCTTGGATCATCTGCTGTCCCTGGTTCATATTCATTCCGGTATTGCCGACCGCCTGATTTTCGAAATCACCGAAACCGTGGCGATGATGGATTTCGAGGAAACCGCCCGCTTCGCCAACAAGCTGCGGGATCTGGGCTGCCGCATCGCCCTGGACGACTTCGGTGCCGGCTATACCTCGTACCGGCATCTGAAAGCGTTGGCTGTTGATATTGTCAAGATCGACGGCCAGTTCGTGAAGGATTTGCACGAAAACAAGGAGAACCAATTGTTCGTGCAAACCCTGCTGGATCTGGCGGACGGCTTCAATGCCGATGTGGTCGGCGAATGCGTGGAAACCGAGGAAGAGGCCCAGGCCCTGCGCGACCGGGGCGTCAAATACCTGCAAGGCTACCACTTCGGCGCCCCGACCATCGAGCGGCCCTGGGATGCGCCCAACCTGCACATGGTGCCTACCGACAACTAGAGCCGGCTAAAGCTTCCCCTCGGGGAATTCGTCCAAAAGCCACCGTTGCAGAAATTTTACATCCGCCCCACCGTCGCCTTGCAATAGCACGCTCTTGTCGCGGTCCTTGGCGCCCACGATCACGCTCAGACTGCCCCGCGGTACCCGCCAGGCCTTCGCCAGCAGCTTGATAAGGGCCTGATTGGCCTTGCCTTTCTCCGGCACCGCCGTCACCCGGACCTGAAGGCGGCGGGCGCCGTCCGCCATGGTTTGGATACCGTCAATCCGGTTGGCGGAAGCGCCGGGCCGAAGGCGCACCGCGACCGCCACGCCATCCCTAATTACCCTGAACGGCAAGGTCGGTAGACCTTAGTCCCGGCGGTCGGTCTGCAGCATGGCGAACAGGGTATGGTCGCTCCATTTGCCATCGATCCGCAGATATTTCCGCGCATGGCCTTCTTTCTGAAAACCGGTCTTTAGCAGCACGGTTGTCGAAGCTTCATTATGGGGCAGGCAGGCGGCCTCCAGGCGGTGCAGTCCCAGCTCATCAAAGACGAATGACAGGGACGTGGTGACCGCATCCTGCATCAGGCCCTGGCCGGCGTATTGCTGGCCCATCCAATAACCCATGGAGCAGGATTGCGTGACGCCGCGGCGTACGTTGGACAGGGTGATGCCGCCCAGCAGGCGATCATCATAGCGGCGGAAAATAAAAAAGGCATAGCCGATACCGTCACGGGCATCGCGTGCATAACGGCGCAGGCGGCGGCGGTAGGCATTGCGGGTCAGCTCGTCCTCCAGCCAGGTCGGCTCCCACGGCGTGAGGAAATCACGGGAGGCGGCCCGCAGTTGGGCCCATTCCGACCAGTCCGAGAGCTGCGGCGCACGCAAATACACCCGGTCGCCCTTCAGCGTCGGCGGACTGCCGATCCAAGGTGGATTACGTAGGAATGCCGACACGTCCCGGGCCCGTATGCTGTTTCGTCAATTGCTCCGCCACCGCTGCCGCTTTGGCCTGTTTCCCGGACCTTTTTGGCAGCTAGGCGAATCTTGCCGCAATTTCGGCCTGGCTGGCAAGGCCCGCGATGGGACCAAGTGCCGCGATCGCCGGATTACCCTTGGCCGTAATCCGCTCCGCCACCCGGCGAACGGCGGCGACATCGACCGCATCGATCTTTTCGATCAATTCATCCAAGGGAATCTGCCGGCCGAAAACCAAGGTCTGCCGCGCCAGTTGCTCCACCCGCGCGGCCGAGCTTTCCAGGGACATCAGGGTGCCGGCCTTGAGTTGATTGCGGGCCCGGGCGACTTCAGCCTCGGCCGCATCGCCGCTCAGACGCAGCATTTCGTCACAGATCACCGGCACCAATTCCCCAACCTGATCAGCCCCCGTGCCGGCATAGACCGAAAATGCGCCGCAGTCCTTGTATGACGATGCAAAGCAGAATATCGAATAGCACAGGCCGCGCCGCTCCCGCACCTCCTGGAACAGGCGCGACGACATGCCGCCGCCCAGCACCGTCGACATCACCTGCATGGGATAAAAATCATCGTCGTCATAGGCCAGCGCCGGCAGGGCAAGGGCGAAATGAACCTGTTCCAGGTCACGCTCGTCGCGCCGCTCGCCGCCCTGAAAGGAGGCGACCTCGAATGAATTCCGCTCGCCCGGCCGCAAGTTTCCGAAATGCCGCTCCGCCAATGCCACCAGGTCATCATGGTCGACCGCGCCGGCGGCACAAAGCAGCAGCTGCGAGGCGCCGTAATGGCGTCCCATGAAATCGAACAGAACCTCCCGGCCCATGTTGGCAATGCCGTCAACGGGCCCCAGGATCGAACGGCCCAGGGCCTGGCCGGGAAAGGATACTTCCTGCAGGCGGTCGAAGATAATGTCGTCGGGGGTGTCCTCGGATTGGCCGATTTCCTGAATGACAACGGCGCGTTCCCGTTCCAACTCCTCCTCGGCAAATGTGGAACGTTGCAGGATATCGGCCAGGATATCGACGCTGAGGCCAAGGTCCTCCTTCAGTACACGGACGAAATAGGCGGTATGCTCGCGGGAGGTATAGGCGTTCAGATGGCCGCCGACGCTTTCGATCTCCACCGCGATGTCCTGGGCGCTACGGCTTTCGGTGCCCTTGAACGCCATATGCTCCAGCATATGGGCGACGCCGTTGTTGGCGATGGTTTCATAGCGGGCCCCGGCGTCGACCCAGACTCCGACGGCGGTGGTTTGCAGACCTTCCCGGCCCTCGGAGATTACCCGCAGACCGTTGGCCAGGGTTGTCATGTTGGTCGTCACGATATGTTCAAATCTCCCAATAAAGTCCCTTAGTCTCGCCGCAGGCCGCGAATATGGCCCTGCAAGGTAGCCAGGTCGTTAGGCAGCACGGCGTAACGTTCTTCCCGTTCATATATGTCCGCCATGTGTTCCGGCAATGCCGGGTGCTGGCCGCAGGCTTTTTCCACCGCATCCGGAAACTTCGCCGGATGCGCCGTCGACAGGGTAATCACCGGACCCTCCGGCAACAGATCCCGCGCCGCCCGCAGGCCAACCGCACTATGGGGATCCAGGGCGATCCCGGTTTCGCGGTAGACCTCGCCCATGGTGGCTGTGGTGGTGGCCTCGTCGACCCGGTGGGAAAGAAACAATTCATGCGCCTGGGCCAAGGCATCCGGGGCGACTTCAAAACCATCCTGATCGGCCAGCGCCTGCATCTGCCCGCGGACGACCGCGCCATCCCGGCCCGCCAGGTCAAAAAGCAAACGTTCGAAATTGCTCGCCACCTGAATGTCCATCGAGGGACTTTGCGTCGCCACCACCTGATCCTTGCGGTAGGCGCCGGTCTGGAAAAAGCGGTGCAGGATATCATTGCGGTTGGTCGCCACGATCAGCTTGTCCACGGGCAGACCCATTTTCGCGGCGACATAGCCGGCGAAGACACAGCCGAAATTCCCCGTCGGCACAGCGAAGCTGACACGTTTGTCCGGCGCGCCCAGGGCCACGGCGGTGGTGATGTAATAGACCACCTGCGCCACCACCCGGGCCCAGTTGATGGAATTTACCGCCGACATGGCGATCTCGTCCCGGAATGCCAGATCATTGAAGGCGCCCTTCACCAAGGCCTGGCAATCGTCAAAAGTGCCTTCGATGGCAATGTTGTGAACATTGTCCGACAGCACCGTCGTCATTTGCCGGCGCTGCACTTCCGAGACGCGGCCCTGGGGAAAGAGGATAAAGATATCGATGGCGTCCCGGTCCCGGCAGGCCTCGATCGCGGCGGAGCCGGTATCGCCGGAGGTCGCGCCGACGATGGTCACCCGCTGTTGCCGGCGTGCCAGCTCCCGGTCGAACAGACGGCCCAGCAACTGCATGGCCACGTCCTTGAAGGCCAGAGTGGGGCCATGAAACAGTTCCATCAGCCAATGGCCATCCGACAGTTGCCGCAGGGGCACCACGCCCGGATCGGCGAACACCGCATAAGCATCCCGGGTCATGGCCAGCAGCTCGTCTTCCCCGATCCCATCCATGAAGGGGGCAAGAATCCGCGCCGCGGCTTCCGGATAGGACAGCTCGCGAATGGCGCGCAGATCCTCGGCGCTCAATTGTGGCCAGGCGTCGGGCACGTACAGGCCGCCGTCGCGGGCCAGCCCGGTCAGCAGCACGTCCGGAAACGTCAGGTTGGGCGCTTGGCCACGGGTTGAAATATATTGCACGCTAAGGATCTCCAAAAAGCCCCGCCGGGCCAGGTGCTCAAACGGGGCGCGCCAACCTAGAGCAATTCCGATCCAATGTGAATCGCAAAGCGATTCTAAGTGATTGGAAAAATTGCTCTGACCTTAAGGGTCGGGGGGCATTTCCTATTGGGAAATGCCCTGGGCGCCCAGGTAGCGTTTTTCAAGGTGGCTGCGAAAGATTGCGCCATCCAAGGGGGCGCCGGTAACCGCCGTCAGCAAATCGTCGGCGCTGCCATGCAGACGGCCCTGGCTGTGCACCGTTTCACGCAGCCAGGCCATCAGCCGGCTGAAGTCACCCCGGGCCAGGTCGGCGGGCAGATCAGGCAAGGCCTGCTCCGCCGTCTGGAACAATTGCGCCGCCGCCATCGCCCCCAGGGTATAGGTGGGGAAATAGCCAAAGGCGCCATCCATCCAATGAATATCCTGCATGCAGCCGTCGCGGTCGTTTGGCACCTCGATATCCAGCAACGCCTTCATGCCCTCGCGCCAGGCGCCCGGCAGGTCGGCAACCGCCAGATCGCCCGCCAGCATGGCCCGCTCCAGGCGGTAGCGGTGAATGATGTGCAGGGGATAGGTCACCTCGTCCGCCTCGACCCGGATCAGGGAACGGGCCACATGGCGCACCCGCGAGACCAGACCCTCGACCTCCCAGGCAGGGCCCGAAACCCCGGCCACGTCTTGCAACAGGGCCGCGAGATATTGCAGGAAGGCATCGCCCCGGCTGACCTGCATCTCTACCAGCAGGGATTGGCTCTCGTGCATGGCCATGCCCATGGCCTGGCCCACGGGCTGGCGGCGCCATTCGGGCGGCAGGCCCCGTTCATACATGCCGTGCCCGCCCTCGTGCAGGGCGGGGTACAGGCTGCCCAGGGCGTCGGCTTCATCATAGCGCGTGGTCAGGCGGACATCGTCGGCCACGCCGCCCGTGAAGGGATGCAGCGAGACATCCAGGCGGCCATGTTCGAAGTCAAAGCCCAGGGCATCCAGCAGGCGCCGCGACAATGTCTCCTGCAGCCTCGCCGAAATCCGTTCCGGCGCGGGCATTGGCGCCGGCTGGCTTGCCACCACCCGGCCCAGCAGACCGGGCAGAAAAGCGGCCAGGGCATCGAAATGGCGGTCGATCTCGGCGGCACCGAGGCCGGGCTCGTACTGGGACAACAGGGCATCGTAGGGGGCACAGCCGAAGGCCTGTCCCTTGGCCGCCGCCCCTTGCCGAACCAATTGCACGACCTCCCCAAGATGGGGTGCCAGGGAGGCGAAGTCGTCCGCCTCCCGGGCCCGGCGCCAGACCATTTCGCAGGCCGAACCGGCCCGGCTCAAGGCCGCCACCAGATCTCCCGGCAAGGCTGTGGCGTGCGACCATTTGCGGCGCATCTCGCGCAGGTTGGCCCGCTCCCAAGGGCCCAAGACGTCGCCATCGCTATCGCCTTCCGCCTGGTCCAACAGATCCGCCAGCTCCGCCTGGCACAGCATTTCGTGGGCCAGCAGGGACAGGGTGGCCAATTGTTCCGCCCTGGCGCCGGCTCCGCCACTGGGCATCATGGCGGCGGCATCCCAATGCAGAACCGCCGCCGCGCCGTTCAGGTTGGCCAGACGGGCAAAGCGGCCACACAATTGTTCATAGGCGGTTGTCATGCCTGAGCCCCGTTTTCGCCGGCCTTGCGCCGGTGCGCCAGTAGGAACACCGCCAGCAGAACGCCGGACAGGGAAAACCAGGTGATGGCATATTGCAAATGATTGTTGACCAGGGCCGGCTGCGCCATGCCGCCGATGGGCAGGCCGCCGGGATTGGCCCGGCCGTCCGCCTGTATCACGCCCGGCAGCAGCTCCAGGCCCCGGGTCCGTGCGATGCCGTCAATATCATACCAAAACCAAAGGTCCGCCTTGGCATCATACTCGGGCGTCCAGACGCCCTGCTCCAGTTGGCTGCGTAGGATGCCCCGCACCACGACCTCTCCAAGTACTTGCCCTTGCGGGCGGCTGGCGGGCGCGCGGCGTTCCTCGGGGATCCAGCCCCGGTTAATCAGGATCATGGCGCCATTGTCGAGATGCAAGGGCGTCAGGACATGCAGGCCCGGCCGGCCTTGATGGGTCCTCGGTCCCAGATAAGCCTCGCTATCGTGAAGAAAGCGGCCCCGTACCCGGACGGGGCGGTAATTTAATGCGGCCAGGTTTTCCTGTTGCTTGTCCAAGCTTACCGGCGGCGCGGCCAGGCCGGCCCGCATTTCGGCTTCCAGGCCGTCCTTCCAGGCCTTGCGCTGCAACTGCCACACGCCCAGGGACAGCATCAGCGCCAGGCCGAACAGGGTCATGGATATGGACCAAGGGCCGGGCCGGCGCATCAGTCAATCAGACGGCCGGTCATTGAAACCGGCGACATGATGGCGGTACTGCAGGGCTATCAGGGTCGCCTTCAGGGGCCGCAGCAGCAGGATCGAGGCACCAAGGACAAAGGGAATTTGATAGATCAGGTGGGCCCAAATCGGCGGCGTGAAGGCGGTTTCCACGATGAAGGCCAGCGTCACCGCCAGGCCGCCGACGATCAGGATGACAAAGACCGCCGGCCCGTCGCCGGAATCATGGGCCGAAAGGTCCAGGCCGCAGACATTGCAGGCTATTTCCACGTCCAACAGACCCTTGAAAAGCTTGCCTCGCCCGCATTCGGGGCAGCGGCACAGCAGCCCAACAACGAAGGGCGACACCGCCGTGCCGCCCTTGTTGTCGTTTGACACCGCGCTCTCGCTATTGCGCTATCGTCCCCGCGCCCCAGACATAGATGAAGCAGAACAGGAACAGCCAGACCACATCAACGAAATGCCAGTACCAGGCGGCGGCTTCCAAACCGAAATGATGGTCCGGCTTGAAATGCCCCTTGGCGGTCCGGACCAGGCAGACCGTCAGGAAGATGGTGCCGATGATCACATGGGCGCCGTGGAAGCCCGTGGCCATGAAGAAGGTGGAGCCATAGATGCCGCCGGTGAACTCGAAAGCGGCATGGGCATATTCATAAGCCTGCACACAGGTGAAGATGGCGCCCAGCAGCACCGTGACGACCAGGCCCTGCACCGCACTTTTCTGATTGCCTTCACGTACCGCGTGATGGGCCCAGGTCACCGTGGTGGAGGAGGTCAGCAGGATCAAGGTGTTGATCAGAGGCAGATGCCAGGGATCGAAGGTCTGGATGCCCTCGGGCGGCCAAATTCCGCCCATCTGCTCCGTCGGGTAGATCGCGGCGTTGAAATAGGCCCAAAACCAAGCCATGAAGAACATCACCTCGGAGGCGATAAACATGATCATGCCGAAGCGCATGTGCAATTGCACAACCGGGGTGTGATGGCCCTCGTCCTTGGCCTCGCGGATGACATCGCGCCACCACACGAACATGGTGTAAAGGATCACCAGGAAGCCGATGGCGGCCAGCCAGGGCGGCCCATCATGCATAAACCAGATAAAGCCAGAGGCCAGGATCAGTGCGCCTAGCGCCCCCAGGGCCGGCCATGGGCTGGGATCCACCAGATGGTAGTCATGCCCTTTCGCGTGCGTATCAGCCATTATTTCACTCCGTTCCCAGCAACTTCTTTGCCACCTATCTTGCGGCGACTTTTTTGGTGTCTTCAGTGTTGTCCGCCACCTCGAAGAAGGTATAGGACAGGGTTATGGTGGTTACATCGTCCAGATCTGGATCGTCCGAGATCGCCGGATCGACAAAAAATGAAACCGGCATGTCGATGCTTTGCCCAGGCGTCAGCGCCTGTTCGGTGAAGCAGAAGCATTCAATCTTGTTGAAATAGGCGCCCGCCTTGGCCGGCGTCACATTGAAGGTCGAGGTTCCGACAATGCGCCGGTCCGTCGGATTGCTCGCCTCGTACAACGCCAATGCCTGCTCGCCCACTTTCAGGGTGATGGCGCGTTGTTGCGGGCGGAAATTCCAGGGCAAGGCGCGGGCCGTGTCGGCATTGAAACGCACGGTGATGACCCGCTCGCCGGGCACCGCTGGCGCTTCCTCCGCGACTTGGGTGGTGCCGCCGAAACCGGTGACCTGACAGAACATCTGATACAGCGGCACGGCAGCATAGGCCGCCCCGATCATGGCGAAGAACACGCCGCCAGCGGCCAGGGCCGTCAGCCTGTTGCGTCTGCTATTTCGCGCTTGCCGGTTCATCGCATCACCCGCCATTCCAGGTCTGGCCCTGCATGTTGTACAGGGTGACGAAGAACGCCGTTAGAATGAAGACGACCAGGATGCCCGCCACCATCAGGTTTCGGCCCCGCCGTTGCTTATGCATGCCACCGATCGGCATCAGGCTCCAGCCCCCATCAACTGACCCGCCGCCAAGCGCTCACCCAGCATCAGGGCGAACAAGGCAAACAGGTAAAAAATGGAATAGCCGAACAGGCGCCGAGCGGGCCGGTCATCATCGTCGCCGGTGCGCCAGACCTGAACGGCACAAGCCAAAAATACCAGGCCCAATAATGCCGCGCCGCCGCCATAGATCAAGCCACAGGCGCCCAGGGCGACGGGGCTAAGGGTAATGGGGAACAGGATCAGGGAATAGATCAGGATCTGCCGCCGGGTCGCCGCCTTGCCGGCCACCACGGGCAGCATGGGCACGCCGACGTTGCGGTAATCGTCGGCGCGGTACAGCGCCAGGGCCCAGAAATGCGGCGGTGTCCAAAAGAAGATAATCGCGAACAGGGCGACGGCGGCAAGCGGGATATCGCCGCTGGCGGCGGCCCAGCCGATCATCGGGGGAAAGGCGCCGGCGGCGCCGCCGATGACAATATTCTGCGGTGTCCGCCGCTTCAGCCAGATGGTGTAGATGAACACATAAAAGGCGATGGTCAGGGCCAGCAGTGCGGCCGACAGGATGTTGACCAGTGTCCCCATGGCCAGTACCGAGGCAACCGACAGCCCGGTGCCGAAAATCAGCGCCGCCCGGGGCTTGACGTGGCCGCGCGGAATGGGCCGGTCACAGGTGCGCAGCATGCGACCGTCGATGTCGGCGTCGTACCACATGTTGATGGCGCCGGAGGCGCCCGCGCCCACGGCTATGCAAACCAACGCCAACATGGCGGTCAGCGGGTGCATGTGGCCCGGCGCCAGCATCAGCCCGACCAGGGCCGTGAACAGCACCAGACTCATCACCCGGGGCTTCAGCAGCGCCAGATAGTCGGCAACCCCGCCCCCGCCGGCGGGGCGCCGGGTGCTTTGGCCAATGGCAAGATCGCCGCTATTCACCGCCATGGGTTCCTGTCTCCACCACGCACCGGACTAGCGGATGCGGGGCAGCTCCTCGAACTGATGGAAGGGCGGCGGCGACGGCAGGGTCCATTCCAGGGTGTCGGCGCTTTCGCCCCAGGGGTTGTCCGGGCATTTCTCGCCCGAGGTGATGGTCTTGATCGCGATATAGATGAACAACACCGTTCCCGCGGCGGCGATGTAAGAGCCGATCGACGAGACCATGTTGAAACCCGTATAGACGTCCGGATAGTCGGGAATACGCCGGGGCATGCCCGCCAGGCCGAGGAAATGCTGCGGGAAGAAGATCAGGTTGACGCCGATGAACGACAGCCAGAAATGGATCTTGCCCAGGGTCTCGTTGTACTGCCGGCCCGACATCTTGCCGATCCAGTAGTAGAAGGCCGCATAGATGCCGAACAGGGCGCCCATGGACATGGTGTAATGGAAATGGCCAACCACATAATAGGTATCATGCATGGCCAGATCGGCACCGGCATTGGCCAGCACCACGCCGGTGACACCGCCCACCGTGAACAGGAAGATCATCCCCAGGGCGAAGATCATCGGCACCCGGAAGGTGATCGAGCCGCCCCACATGGTGGCGATCCAGCTGAACACCTTGACCCCCGTGGGCACCGCGATGACCATAGTGGCGCCAATGAAATAGGCCCGCGTATCCACGTCCATGCCGGCGGTGTACATGTGATGGGCCCAGACAATGAAGCCCACGACGCCAATCGCCACCATGGCATAGGCCATGCCCAGATAGCCGAACACCGGCTTGCGCGAGAAGGTGGAGACGATGTGGCTGATCACGCCAAAGGACGGCAGGATCAGGATGTAGACCTCCGGATGGCCAAAGAACCAGAACAGATGCTGATAGAGCAAAGGATCGCCGCCGCCCGCCGCATCATAGAAGGCGGTGCCGAAGTTGCGATCGGTCAGCAGCATGGTGATGGCGCCGGCCAGAACGGGCAGGGACAACAGCAGCAGGAAGGCGGTGACCAGCACCGACCAGACAAACAGGGGCATCTTGTGCAGGGTCATGCCCGGTGCCCGCATGTTGAAGATGGTGGTGATGAAATTGATGGCGCCCAGAATGGATGAGGCGCCGGCCAGATGCAGGGACAGAATACCCATGTCCACCGCCGGCCCCTGATGGCCCGACGTGCTGAGCGGCGCATAAACCGTCCAACCGGTGCCGACGCCATTACCGCCCGCCGTGCCCTCGAAAAACATCGAACCGGCCAGCAACAGAATGGCGGGGGGCAGCAGCCAGAAGGATATATTGTTCATCCGCGGAAAGGCCATGTCCGGCGCGCCGATCATTAGCGGTACGAACCAGTTGCCGAAGCCGCCGATAAACGCGGGCATGACCATGAAAAACACCATGATCAGGCCATGCGCGGTGATCAGCACGTTGAAGAAATGATGATCGCCGCCGAGAATTCCCGGACCCGGCGCGGCCAATTCGATGCGGATCAGGACCGACATGGCGCCACCGATCAGTCCGCCGACCACGGCGAAGATCAGGTACATGGTGCCGATGTCTTTGTGGTTGGTGGAATAGAGCCAGCGCCGCCAGCCGGTCGGCGTATGGTGATCGTGATCGTGCGCCGCGGAGGTATTAGCCATCTGTCTGTGTTCCTATCGCTCTGTATTCTTTTACATGCTCTTTGGCGTTGGGCGCGTCAGCCTTTGACCGTCCCCAACCGCCAGATTGTGCCTGGCAAGCCTTATTGCGCAGCCCCGTTCTGCGTTGATTGGGCGCCGGCATCCGCCAGCTTCACGTCGGCTTTGCCATTGCTCGAGGCATATTCCACCTTGGCTTTCTCGACCCAGGCCTTGAATGCCTCTTTCGAGACCACCTTGACCTGGATCGGCATGAAGCCATGGCCGGTACCGCACAATTCCGAACACTGGCCGTAGTAGGTGCCTTCCTTCTCGACCCGGACCCAGGTCTCGTTCAGGCGGCCCGGCACGCCATCCAGCTTGACGCCAAAGGCCGGTATCGCCCAGGCGTGGATCACGTCACTGGCGGCGATCAGCAAGCGGATATTGGTGTTGACCGGAATGACCACGCTTTCGTCGGTGGCCAGCAGGCGCGGCTGCCCGGGCTCGAGCTCGTCATCGCCCAGCATCGAGGCATCGAACGTGAAATCGCCGTTATCGGGGTACTCGTAGGACCAATACCACTGATGGCCAATCGCCTTGATGGTCATCTCGGCATCCTTCGTGCTGTCGGCGTAATACAACAGCTTGAACGATGGAATGGCGATGACGACCAGGATCAAGATCGGGATCGCCGTCCACAGAACTTCCAGCAATGTATTGTGGGTCGTGGTCCGCGGCGTCGGGTTCGCCTTGGCGTTAAACTTCACCATCACGTAAATCAACAACAGGGTCACGAACACCGCGATCACGGTGATAATGACCAGCAGCATGTTGTGAAAATCGTTCAATTGTTCCGCAACCGGTGTGACCGGCGCCTGCAACCCCAGTTGCCAGGGGTGCGCCATGCCATGATCCGCCAATGCCGATGCGCTTGTTAACAAAGAACAGAACAGCGCCATCGGCGCGGCCAAGATTCGCCAAGCCGTCATTTCAAAGCCTCGATTTCTTTTAAAAATTCCACGCCGGGAAGATTCCCCATTACTCTGATAACCCTTATGTAACCCAACGAATTATCAGGGAACAAGTCTGTTGCTTGACCTTGGTCAAGGCATCCGCGGCCGATCAGGTTACAAATCAACTTCCTGATTTAGGGCCCGAAAGTGGGAAAATGGGCGGTGTCTAGCCGTTTGAGACCGCTAAAGCCTTGCCCAACCGACGCATTCCCGTGCACCATGCGACCTTTTGTCGCACGCGCTGCCGCCTATCATAATCGCAACATAATTTCGTTTCATAACCGTGTGTTAACCAATATTGGTAACTAATGGTAGGCTAGCGCCCAAGGGAGCAAATGGGACCATGAGTGATTCGAAGGCTGATGCCGGTTCGTCCGGCGGTAGCGGCGTTACAGGCGCCGGTGCGGCGGGCGATGGCGGCGATCCGGCGCTGTTGTTCGAGCGGGCCGGCCTGGATGAGGGCCGTGTCCAAACCATTGTCGGCGACGCCCTGCAGGGCTGCGACGATGGCGAATTGTTTATGGAGTACAGCCAAAGCGAAAGCCTGGTGCTGGACGATGGCCGGATAAAGTCCGCCAACTTCGATACCAATCAGGGGTTTGGACTGCGCGCGGTGGCGGGGGAACAGACCGGCTATGCCCATGCCTCTGAATTGAACGAGGCGGCGATCGCCAGGGCCGGCGAGGCGGTGCGGGCGGTCCGCTCCGGACACGGCGGTTCCATGAGCGAGGCGCCCCTGGCCACCAATCAAAGCCTTTATCCCGACGACAACCCGCTTGGTGAAGTTTCCTTCGCCGACAAAGTGCAGTTGCTGGGCGAAGTAGACAGCTACGCCCGCGGCCGTGATCCGCGGGTGCGCCAGGTGACCGTCTCCCTGCACGGGGAATGGCAGGCGGTGGAAATCATGCGCGCCGATGGCCGGCGCATCCGTGATGTCCGCCCCCTGGTACGCCTGAACGTGGCCGTGGTGCTGGGCGAGGGCGAGCGTCAGGAAAGCGGCAGTCACGGGGTCGGCGACCGCATTGGTTTTTCACGCTATGTCGAAACCGCGAACTGGCGGGCCCAAGTTGACGAGGCCATGCGCCAGGCCGAGGTCAATCTGTCCTCGGTGCCGGCGCCGGCGGGCGAAATGCAGGTGGTTCTTGGCCCCGGCTGGCCCGGCATCCTGTTGCACGAAGCCATCGGCCATGGCCTGGAAGGTGATTTCAACCGCAAGCAAACCTCGGCCTTTGCCGGCTTGCTGGGCGAGCGGGTGGCCAGTCCCGGCGTGACGGTGGTGGATGACGGCAGTATCGACGGCCGGCGGGGCTCGCTC
>JASLLM010000062.1 GCA_030747035.1 Alphaproteobacteria bacterium
CTTCGCCACCGGTGTTCTTTCCAATATCTACGAATTTCACCTCTACACTGGAAATTCCACCACCCTCTCCCGAACTCTAGCTTGCCAGTTTCGAACGCAGTTCCGGGGTTGAGCCCCGGGATTTCACGCCCAACTTAACAAACCGCCTACGCGCGCTTTACGCCCAGTAATTCCGAACAACGCTAGCCCCCTCCGTATTACCGCGGCTGCTGGCACGGAGTTAGCCGGGGCTTCTTCTCCGGCTACCGTCATTATCTTCACCGGTGAAAGAGTTTTACAACCCTAGGGCCTTCTTCACTCACGCGGCATGGCTGGATCAGGCTTGCGCCCATTGTCCAATATTCCCCACTGCTGCCTCCCGTAGGAGTCTGGGCCGTGTCTCAGTCCCAGTGTGGCTGATCATCCTCTCAAACCAGCTACCGATCGAAGCCTTGGTGCGCCGTTACCACACCAACTAGCTAATCGGACGCGGGTCTATCTCTCGGCGATAAATCTTTCCCGATCAACACCACATTGACCGGTATATACGGTATTAGCCCCAGTTTCCCGGGGTTGTCCCGTACCGAGAGGCAAGTACCCACGCGTTACTCACCCGTCCGCCACTGTCCAGTCATCCGAAGACAACCTTCTCGTTCGACTTGCATGTGTTAGGCCTGCCGCCAGCGTTCGTCCTGAGCCAGGATCAAACTCTCAGGTTGTTTCATATCAAGCCCCACCAAAGCGGAACCCGACAAAAACACAGGAACTCGGCATCATCTCTCTCACCTGGGAACCTCAAAAAAGAGGAGGTCATACGCCAGCTTAAGCGAATGGCCCGCCTGGAGCATTGCCAACCAAGGGCATAAACCCAAAACCGACAAGGCGGCGGAACAAGAAAGACAACAAAATGTACCAGCCAGCTCATACCCAAGCGTCCCCGCAAGGGCTGTCATGGGACAAACCCAATCAAACCAGTCAGCACAAAGCCTAAAACGTTAGGCACCGGTCCTAAACACCGCCGCCCACGTCTCTCTTCCGATAATCACAATGTCAAAGAACGAATTCGCTCAAAAGAGCACCCACGCAGCAAGCGCCAATCAGGTTTACACCTGACCGGACGTATACATTGCGGGACAGCGCGCCACGATTTGTGCCGCGCGGACGATGTTTATATCGGCTACCAATTTGGTAATCAAGTGGTGATAGCCTATTTTTGTGATGTTTTTTTGGAAAATTTCGTACCGGACGACAATTGGGAAAAGGTAGAGCATGACAAGACCACGGATCGGTCTGGCGATGGGCAGCGGCGTCGGCAGGGGCTGGGCCCATATCGGCGTATTGAAGGGCCTGGCAAAAGCCGGGATCGAGGTTGACGTGGTCGCCGGCACTTCGATCGGCGCCCTGGTCGCGGGCGTCCATCTGGCCGGCCAGATGGACGCCTTGGAGAGCTGGGCCCTGGGCCTCAACCGCATGCGCATCATGCGTTATCTGGATCTTTCCATGCAAAGCGGCGGCATCATCGGCGGCCGCCGCCTGGGCCGGCTGTTGAACGAAAATCTGGGCGATCTGTCCATCGAACATCTGCCGAAGCCATTTATCGCCGTCGCCACCGAACTGGCCACGGGACACGAGATATGGCTGCGCCAGGGCTCACTGGTTCAGGCCCTGCGTGCCTCCTATGCCCTGCCCGGCATTTTTCCGCCGGTAGAAATCGAGGATCATCCCCTGGTCGACGGCGCCTTGGTCAACCCGGTGCCGGTTTCCGTCTGCCGCGCCATGGGTGCCCGGCTGGTGATCGCGGTCAATCTCAACGCCGATATGCTGGGCAGTGAATTGAAACCGGGCGGGCCGGCGCGCAAGGGCAGCGATGGCGGCGGCAACAAGGGGACGGGCGGCGCAGACGGCGGCAATGGCGCCGGCCTGCTGGATAGTCTGTTCCGCAAGGACGGAACCCCGAGCATGTTTAACGTCATGGCCGGTGCGCTGAATATCCTGCAGGACCGCCTCGGCCGCAGCCGGCTGGCGGGCGAACCGCCTGACGTGACCATCGCGCCCAGGGTCGGGCACGTCGGCCTGTTGGACTTCGACTGCGCCGAGGAACTGATCGAGCTTGGTGAAGCCGCCGTCGAACGTTCCATGCCGTTTCTGGAGGAAGCCCTGGCGATCCTGCGGGCCTAGCTTCAGTTGACATTTGCCCCCCGGCGCTATCCTGATGGCGCATGGCAGGAAATGACGCCGGAATTCACGTGAGTGACAGCCAAATGCACAACCCCGTCGGCGATGCCCGTCGCGGCGCCGTCGCGGCCGGCGACAGCCACACCGCCAATGCGGCAGGGGACGTCCTGGCGGATGGCGGCAACGCCTTCGATGCGGTTTTGGCCGGCCTGTTCACGGCCTGCATCGCGGAGCCCGTCTTGTGCTCCCTGGGCGGCGGCGGATTTCTTCTCGCGCAACCGGGCCCGGAGCGAGGCGGGGTGCAAGGCACGGGCGATGCGGTGCTTTATGATTTCTTCTGTCAGACGCCGGGACGGTTGTTGCCCGTTGACGAGTTGGAATTCCTGCCCGTGCACGCCGATTTCGGCAGCGCACAGCAGGAATTCCATATCGGCATGGGTGCGGTGGCGGTGCCGGGACTGGTTGCCGGCGCCTTCGCCATCCACGCAGACCTCTGCACTCTGCCTATGGCGCGCCTGGTAGAGCCCGCCGTCGCCCTGGCACGCGGCGGTGTCGCCCTGGCGTCCCTGCAGAGCTTCATCCTGGAAGCGGTGGCGCCGATCATGCAGTGGTCGGCCGAAAGCCGGGCGCTCTATGACAGCCCGAGCCGGCCCGAAGCCACGCTACGTCCCGGCGAGACCCTGGCCTTGCCGGCTCTGGCGGAGCTGTTGGAGGCCCTGGCGCGCGAGGGCGCCGGTCTGTTCTACCGGGGCGAAGTGGCCCAGGCCATCGCGGCGGCCAACCGGGACTGCGGCGGCGCCGTCAGCCTGGATGATCTGGAGAGCTACCGGGTGGTCCGCCGCCTTCCCCTGACCCGGCGCTTTGGCGAGGTGGAGATCATGGGCAACCCCGCGCCGTCTTCGGGCGGTCCGCTTCTGGCCTTCACCCTTGGCTTGCTGGCCGAGACTGAATTGGGCCTGGGCACCGAATACGTGCGGCAGCTGGCCGTGGCCATGGAGCTGACGGATCAGGCGCGCCGGGCCGCGGGCCTCAATCATGGCAGCGATCAGGCGCGGGTGGCATCGCTGCTGTCCGAGCCCTTCATGGCGGAATATCTGGAACAGATGCCGGGCCGGGCCGGCAAGACCGGCGGCACCACCCATATCTCGGTGGTCGACCGCATGGGCAACGCCGCGGCCCTATCGGTTTCCAATGGCGAGGGCTGCGGCCACATCCTGCCGATCGGCAATGTCATGTTGAACAATATGCTGGGCGAGGAGGATTTGAACCCGAACGGCTTTTTCCAATGGCAAGCCAACAGCCGCATCACCTCGATGATGTCGCCGACCCTGGTGCGGCGGAAAAACGGCGGCACCCTGGCCCTGGGCAGCGGCGGCTCCAACCGGATCCGCAGCGCCATCCTGCAGGTCCTGCTGAACCATCTATGCCTTGGCATGAGCCTTGAGGACGCGGTGACGGCGCCGCGCATTCATATGGACCGGCAACTGCTGCATCTGGAAGGCGGCCACGATGGGGCAGCGGTGCGGCAATTGGCGGCGGAATTTCCCGCGCATCAAATTTGGCCCGAGCGCAATTTCTTCTTCGGCGGCGTCCATGGCGCCGCCTTCGATCCCGACAGCGACAACTTCACGGCCGCGGGCGACCCCCGCCGGGGTGGCAGCGTCGCATAGCTATCGGGGCCGGCGGTGCAGGCGGCCACCGGTTTGAGGCGCGGGCACCCCGGTGGTGCCGGGCAGGCTCAAGGGCAGACCGTCCAAATGGCGGATGGCCAGATAGGCGAACGCCTCCGCTTCGAGATAATCGCCGCGCCATCCCACTGTTTCCACCGGCGCGACGGGCGCCGCCAACGCCGGGGCCAAGGCCGCCATCAAGGCCGGATTATGCCGGCCGCCGCCGCAAACCAGCCATTGCCCGGGCGCGGCGGGCAGATGCGCCCGCGCCTTGGCCACGGCCCGCGCCGTGAAGGCGGTCAAGGTCGCGGCACCGTCCTCGGGCGACCAATCCGCCGCCTTTGGCAGGGTGAAGTCGTCCCGGTCCAGGGATTTCGGCGGCACTGAATCGAAATAGCAGTTATCCAGCAGGGCCGCGAGGGCCTGTTGATCGACCGCCCCCGCCCGGGCCAGCGCGCCATCCCGGTCCATCTCCCCCTGGCCGCAACGGCGCACCCAGTCGTCGATCAGGGCGTTGCCCGGACCGGTATCGAAAGCCAGCATATCGTCGTTGGGCCCAATCCAGGTGACATTGGCAACACCGCCGATATTCAGCACCGCCAGCGGTTGCGCAAGGTCCGCCGCCAGGGCGCCATGATAGAGCGGGGCCAGAGGCGCGCCCTGGCCACCGGCGCACACGTCGGCGCCGCGGAAATCATTTACCACATCGATTCCGGTCAACTCGGCCAGCAAGGCACCATCGCCGATCTGGCAGGTTTGTCCGCTTTCTGGCTGATGGGAAATGGTATGACCATGAAACCCAATAACATCTATATTTTGGATATTTATATCATTTTTCTCAATTAATTTATGAATAACATTTGCATGCAGCCGGGTGAGTTTTTCCGCCACTTCGTCGACCATCTGAGGCTCGCCCCGGCCGCCCAGTACGGACCTCAAGGCCTCTCTCATCCCGTTATCATAGGGCAGTGAAAGGGCCGGCCCCTGGCTCGTCTGTTGGCGGCCATCACTGCTCAATATGGCGGCATCTATGCCGTCCATCGAGGTGCCGCTCATCAGGCCGATCGCGGTGCGCAACTCCGTCATCGGGCCGTGGCACTCTGATGCATTGCCGCCCCGGCCCCGGCTGTGTTACACAACGCCGCCTGAGCCGCACGGGCCGCCTGGGCCGCCCGGGCCGCCCCGTCCGAGGCAACTGGTAAGCTGGAAACTGAAATCATGACCGCCTTCAAGTCTGAGTTTGTCCGTACCCTGGTCGAGCGTGGCTTCATGCATCAATGCACCGATCTGGATGCCTTGGACGAGTTGGCCGCGCGCCAGCGGATCACCGCCTATATCGGTTATGATTGTACCGCACCCAGCCTGCATGTCGGAAGCTTGGTGCAAATCATGATGCAGCGGCACCTGCAAAAAACCGGGCATCAGCCCATCGTGCTGATGGGCGGCGGCACCACGAAAGTGGGCGATCCGTCGGGCAAGGATGCCTCGCGGCAATTGCTGAGCGATGCAGACATTGAGGCCAACATGGTCGGCATACGCGAGGTTTTCAGCCGTTTCGTCGATTTTGGCGATGGCCCCGGCGACGCCGTCATGGTGAACAACGATGACTGGCTTAACGAACTGGCCTACATCCCGTTCCTGCGCGACATGGGGCGGCATTTCTCCATCAACCGGATGTTGAGTTTTGATTCCGTCAAGCTACGGCTGGAGCGGGAGCAACCGTTGAGTTTCCTGGAATTCAACTACATGATTCTGCAGGCCTATGATTTCCTCGAGCTAAACCGGCGCCATGATTGCGTGCTGCAGATGGGCGGCTCGGACCAGTGGGGCAATATCGTCAACGGCGTTGAACTGGGCCGTCGGGTCGATGGCGCGGCCCTGTTCGGCTTCACCACGCCGCTGATCACCCTGGCCTCCGGCGCCAAGATGGGAAAGACGGCACAAGGCGCCGTCTGGCTCAACCCTGATATGTTAAGCCCCTATGATTACTGGCAATTCTGGCGCAATACCGAAGATGCGGACGTGGGCCGTTTTCTCCGCCTGTTCACGGAACTGCCGTTGGATGAAATCGCCAAGCTGGAGGCCCTGCGGGACGCCGAAATCAACGAGGCCAAGAAGACCCTGGCCGAGCACGCCACCACCTTGTGCCACGGCCCCGAGGCCGCCAGGGCCGCGGCCGAAACCGCGCGGCAGACTTTTGAAGAAGGCGCGGTGGCTACCGATCTGCCCACAGTGGAGGTGGCGGAGGCGGAATTGAACGATGGTATCGTTCTGTTCGACCTGCTGCGCCGCGCCGATTTGTGCCAGTCAAACGGAGAGGCCCGGCGTCTGATCAAGGGCGGTGGCGCCCGGGTTAATGACGCCCCAGTCGGGGAGGAGATGGCGAAAGTGTCGATGGCGGATGTCAGCGCCGAAGGCGTGGTCAAACTGAGTGCCGGCAAGAAACGGCACGCGCTGGTGCGTCCGGTTTAGGTAAGTCCAACCAGGGGGCCGCTCACTGATCCCTGATTCTAGGTTCCAGTTCCGTCTCGCCCACGGCCGGTTTATCCAAACCGTCGACGATCCGGCGCAGGAAACCGGGCGCCAGGGCCGAAAGCAGATTTACCGAAATCTTGGGCTTTTCAAGATTGCCGGCGACTTTATAGGTAAAGGCGAAGACCCCCTCCCCCTTACGGCCGATCAACAAATCGCCCAGTATCGGGATCGCCCCAAGCACGGAGTTGATGGTGTAGGAGGGCACGATGGTGCCCTGAAATTGCAGGCTCTCATCCGCCCGTCCATAGTCTCCGGTGGCGATCAGGGCCAGTGCCGGGCCGACGGCGCGGCCCCGTTCGATATGCAACTGGCCACCTTGCATGGTGAAGGGAACATCCAGCCGGGTGAAGGCGATGCCCTTGTCGTTCAACACATCGCCAAGGCCTTGCAGGGACCCCAGGGTCAGCAGCTTGGTCAAGACCGGCGCCTTGACGACGCGAAAATTGTCCGCCCGTAGCTTGCCCGCCACCGGCGCGGCCTGATCGTTCTGATCCGGCACCAGGAAATTCAGGTACATGACGCCGCCACGGGCATCATTGTAGAAACCCAGGGCCCGCGCCATGGCGCCGGCGTCACCCGCTACAACGATGTAACGCCGGCCCTTGTTCTCGGCCCGCACGGTAAAGCCGACCGACTGGCCGTCCGCCATGAAGCCGCGCATATTCGCCGCCAGCCATTTTCCCTCCCGGCGTTGTCCGGTGCCGAGCAGCTGGCGCACCACGACCCCGTCCGTCAGCAGCACCTGCTCGATCTGCAAATTTAGATCAAGGGGCGGCTCTTCAGCGCTCACAGCGTCATCCTGCCAGCGCAGCACAAAGGGCCGCAGATCCAGGCTGGGACCCGTTAGATGCAGACGATAGCCTCCGCCTGGCATGGTTGACATATCGACCGCCAGGCGGGTCGCGCCGAGGGCAAGATCTTCGCTGTACAAAGATATCAGACCCCCACCCGGCGCCAGCTTGGCGCTGCCGCGCGCCGCCAGCCCGGCACCGGATATCTCCCAAAGGTCGATCACCGTCTCGCCGTTGGGATTTGCCTGGAATGTCATGTTCATATTTGCCGGCACGGAACCGGGCTTGCGCCAACCAATCTCGTTCAAGTCAACCGCCGCGCCCGTCAGATCAAAGCGTCCCGCCCCGCGCCGGGCACCGTTGTCATAGACATCAACGGATACCGCCATGTTGACGGCGCCCCGCAGCCGGGACATTTTCGGCAAACCCAAATGCGTCCATTGTTCATCCGCGACGGTGCCATGCAGTATCAGGTGATCCCCTGGTGCCGCCGTGGGCACATGAAAATTACGCTTCCACGACAATTGCAGGGGCACCCCGTTGACGCTCCCCTGCCCCGTCATCTGCAGCGCATCCCGGCCCACGGTCAGGGAAAATGCACCGCCGTCCAGAGCATATCCGCCCGGTATCTGGCGCAGCGATAATTCGGCAAGGTTGGCGGCGGCGGAAAATCCAACCTGATCCAATGTCAGATCCCCGATCAAGGGAATGCGGAACCTCGCCCGGGTCGCGGATGTACCGGAGGTATCTTCCGGCTTCACCGCCAGCGCCTGGGCAAATTGCAGCGGCTTGGCATCCAGCAAAACCAAGGCCTCTTGCACCCCGCCGCGCGCAACGAATTCTATGTCCAGCACCGGCCGCGCCGCGGAAAGATCGGCGACCAGCAGGCTGCCTTCGCTAAGCTGCAGGCCACCGGCGCTGGCGCCTTGTACCGCAAGGCGAAATTCCCGCGCGTCCACGTGACCGCTGCCGTGCGCCGCCCGCAGCGGCGGCAGTTCGCCAAAATAATCCGCCGCGGCATCCTGGAACACCCAGTCCAGTTGCACCATGCCGGCCCGTGGCTTGGCCAGTTGCAAATCGCCTGGACGCAAATCGACGCTGAAGCTGCCCTTTGGCACCATCCCGGCATGGACATGTTTCAGCACCCAGGTCCGCGCATCGACGCCCAAGGTTTCGGGCCAATAGAGCGGCAATTTCTCCGCCCTTAGATTCTCGAATTCACCCTTGCCCCGCAGTGACATTCCACCCGCGGGCGTGCGCTGCCATTCGCCATCGGCACGCAGCACAAGATCATCGCCCAAATCAAGGCGCAAATCCGCCAGCTTCATGAGTGACAAATTGTCGACGAACTCACCCTTGGCCGCCATCGCCACGACGGGCATGGCCTTGCTGTGCAGTTCAGGCAGCAGGATCTGCCCGGGTCCGGTTGTGACATCAAATTTGAGATTATCGACAACACCATCCGGCAGAACCATCAGATCCAGACGTCCCGCGGCGGTCAAATTCACCCCGCGCAACCGCGTCAGTGCCTCGTCACCAATAATCTCGGCCAGGGCGGCAATATCGACTTCGGCAAAATTCATTGCGGCGACGATCGGCGCGCTTTCTTCGCGATAGAGCGCGGAAATGCCCAATGCCGCCTCCGACTGGCCGATGCGCAGCCGTGTCGAGAGGCGCATGGAGACGCCGATCGCCTCCTGGCGCAAGCTCAGATCGGCTGACGGCACGGCGAAATCCAAGCCGCTAACGGCGTCATGAAATGTCAGATCGGCGCCGCGTACGCTCAATTCGCGCAGGTCACCAAAGGCCTTCATGCCGGTCTCGCCACCCGATCCGTCAAGCAGGCCGGGGGCAAAACGCAATCCCTGGGGCGCATCGGCCCGGGCATCTGCCTCATTGTTGGCAATCTCGATCCCACCGTCCTTGTGCCGCAGCAGGCGCAAGCGCGGTTCGATCAATTGCAGACCGATTACGCGGAATTGGCCCGCGAACAACGCCTGGCCGTCAAAGGCGATGGACATGCGCGGTACCGATATTAGTTCAGCGCCGCCCCGGTCCAGAAACCTGGCCCCGACAACCCTGACATCCAGTTTCTTCTGCCAGCCTTCCCAACTCAAAACCGCATCGTCAAACCGCACCAGGAACGGCCAAGCGGGATCGTCCAGCATATCCTCCAGATACGGGGCCAGCGGCGCGATCGAAAGCGGCCCCTGTGACAGCATGGCACCGGTCCCGATCAATACCAGGATGACAATGGATAGAACGGCCGCGATGGCCTTGCCCAATATGCTGCCGGTTCTTCTAATCAAATTACTTGGCCAATTTACCTGGGTACTGATCAACTCGGATAGCGCACATTGGCACTATAGGGTCGAACCACCCGCTTATCAGTAAAGAAACATCGGTTTGTCCAGGGCATAGCGGACCATGGGGCGGTAGGCCGCAACGTCGTACAACTCGCCCACATCGACCCGTTTTTCCCCTTGCACGCAGATATTCGCCGGCACGGTCGTGTAATTGCCGTCGCGCAGGGCCATCATGACGCCGGATTTACCATCCTCAAGTTGTTGCATGGCCAGATTTGCAAAGATCGTGGCGACCATGCGATCAAGGGAATCCGGCGGGCCGGCCCGCATCAGATAGGCCAATTGCTGATTGACCGTCGCCACGCCGGTTTTCAGGCTCAATATATCACCCATGTGCCGGCCGATGCCGCCCAGCTTCAAATGCCCATAGGCATCCGCCTCGCCACCTTCAATAATGCCGCCGCCCTCGATGGTGGCACCTTCCGAGACCACGACGATGGCGTAGTGGCTGGGATTGCGGTTGCGGTCGGCCATGACCAAGTCCGCCAAGCGATCCATGTTTACCGGCACTTCGGAGATCAGGGTACGGTCGGCATCCGCCAGATAGCCGCTGACCAACGCTGTTTGTCCACTGTTCCGGCCGAAAAGTTCGATGACCGCGATGCGTTCGTGACTGCCCGTGGGTGTTCTTAGCGCGGTAATCGCCTCGACACTGCGGCTGATGGCGGTGGAAAAACCAATGCAATAGTCAGTACCGTAAACATCGTTGCCCATGGTCTTGGGAATGGCGACCACCTTCAGGCCCTGGTCATGCAGATGGGCGGCGTAGGACACGGTGTCATCACCGCCAATGGCAATCAGGGCGTCGATACCAAGGGCTTCCATTACGGCCAGGACATGGGGCGTACAATCGAACAGATCACCGTGCGCCACGGCATTGGGCGAGCCAACAAGAAAATCCGGCAGATCACCGGCCTTTACCCGTCCTGGATGGGTGCGCGAGGTATGCGGGAACGTGCCGCCCGTACGATCGATGGTGCGGACAATGTCCGGCGAAAGCTGCTGCAGCCAGCGATCCTGCGGGCCATCATTACCAGGATTGTAATGCAAGGGCCCGCCCCAGCCGCGGCGAAAGCCAACGACCTCCCAGCCTTGGCCGGACGCCCGCATTACCACGGCCTTGATGCATGAATTCAAGCCGGGAACATCGCCACCGCCCGTCAAAATAGCCAATCGCATTTTCCACCCCCCAATTGGCGCCGAACCGGCACACTAGCATGTCCAGGCGCCGTCCGGAGCATTGTTCATTTGGGTTCAAATGGGAAAAGCGCTATGAAGGATGCAACAAATTTTGCCTGGAAGGATAATGATCATGACGACGGATATTGATGTCAGGGTTTGCGAAGTGGGCCTGCGCGACGGCATTCAGGGCATTGATCAATTCTTTCCGACAGACAAGAAAAAGGCCTGGATCAGGAGCGAAGCCGCTGCCGGAGTGCCCGAGATCGAGGTCTGTTCCTTCGTACCCCCCAGCGTTTCAGGACAATTTGTTGATTGCGAAGAGGTCATCGAAGATGCCTTGACCCTGGAAGGCCTGGAAGTTTCGGCCCTGGTGCCAAACCTGCGCGGTGCCCAGCGGGGATTTGCCACCGGGGTGCATAAGTTAAGCTTCGTGCTGTCCATATCGGAAAGCCACAATCAGGCCAACGTGCGATGCAGCCGCGAAGACTCCCTGGAGCAGTTTCGTCAAATCGCGGAATTGCGCAATTCCACGCCCGAAAACAAAAAGGTCACCCTGGGTGTCGGCCTTGCCACAGCTTTGGGCTGCACCATCGAGGGGCAGATTGATCCAGGCGAGATCGTCCGCATCGCGGAAAGGGTGTTGGAGCTTGGCGCCGATGAATTGTCCGTCTCCGATACGGTCGGCTACGCCAATCCGACCCAGGTCCGCGATGTCTATCGCCTGTTGCGCCGGCACCTGGGCGATGACGTACTGCTAAGCGCCCATTTCCACGATACCCGGGGCTTGGGCCTGGCGAATGTGCATGCCGCCCTGGAAGAAGGCGTGCGCCAATTCGATGCCTCCCTGGCCGGCCTTGGCGGTTGTCCGTTCGCGCCGGGTGCCAGCGGCAATATCGTCATGGACGACCTGGTTTTCATGTTGGAAGCCATGGGGCTCAATACCGGCGTCGATATCGACGCCCTGGTCGCGGTGCGCGAGATCGTGGCGGCCGGTCTGCCCGAGGAACCGCTGCTAGGCGCCATCGCCAAGGCCGGCGTACCCAAGGGCTTTATCCCCGCGGCCGCCTAGCCGCGATATGCCCTAGGCAAAGATATCCAATAGCCGGTCCTGCATCCGCTTCGCCGCGCCCATGACGGCTGCATTCGCCTTGAAGGCGTGCTCAGAGAGCTTCAGACTGACGATATCCTCCGCCTCGACCGGGCCCTTGGCCAGGCGCTGGGAGGACGCGGCAGCCTGCTCGCGGGCCTTGGTGATACCCTCAAGCGCGGTTTGAACCATATTTCCCGATGCAACTTTCATGGCCCGACGATGGCAGGGCCGGGTTAACGAATGGTTGATATCTTATGACAAAAAATTCCCGATTTGGCACATACTGGTGACAGATATTGGGCCAGCCTGTAGCTCTGGGTCACGCATTCGCCGCCATGGTTAAGCGCCCTTTACCGTATCATTTTCCGCAAAATTAATATTTCCCAAATAAAGTCAATGTATTAGCGCCGTTCTGACAAACTTTCGCCACATCTTGGCCGGATTTTTGCAGGAGGACTTGTAGACCAGCGCCGGCGATGGACGCCGCCGCTCTACAAGACTGAGGGATTTGAGATGAGGAAACAGATTACACGTCGTTTGGCGTGCCTGTGCCTCGGTGTGGCAATCACCGGCGCGGCATTGGCGCTGCCCGCGCGGGCGGCGGAAACCAATCCCCAAGGTTTTTTGCGCACCCTTGCAGCCGATGCCTTTATCCTGCTGTCCGATGAAAATTTGACACCGGCCAACCGCGCCCTGGCCTTCCGCCAATTGTTGCGCCGAGACTTCGACCTGCCCGCGGTCAGCCGGTTTGTCCTGGGCCGCTACTGGCGCCGCGCCAGTAGTGCCGAGCAGGCCGAATTCACCCGCCTGTTTGAGGACTATGTCGTCGCCATCTATGGCCGCCGCCTGGGCAACTATGGCAGCGCCGGCCTCATTGTTACCGGCCATCGGGACGACGGCAGCGACGGCGCCATCGTGCATAGCAGGATCGAACCCCATAACGGACCGGTCATCAAACTCGATTGGCGCATGAAAAAGCGCGGCAATGGCTGGCGCGTGATCGATATCATGGTCGAAGGCGTTTCGCTTGCCATGGCTCAACGTTCGGAATTCGCCACTGTGATCAGAAGCAGCGGCGGCCGCGTATCAGGCTTGCTGACGAAGCTGCGTAAGAAAACCCAGACCCTCGCCCTCAATCAAGGCACCGCAAGCCCCGCCAACGCCAGTGTCAGCACACAGTAGGTAGCTTATTCGAACAAATCGCCTTCAGCTATCGTCCGAGGCCTCGAAAATCACCAATTCCGTACCCTCGTCGACCTGCTCCCCGGGTCCGAAGGGCAAGGCCGCGATCACCGCGTCGCGAGGGGCGGTGATGGTATGCTCCATCTTCATCGCCTCCAAAATCAACAGCGGATCGCCTTTCTTGACGCTGGCGCCAGCCTCGGCCTGAACCGCCACGATCTTGCCAGGCAAGGGCGCGGTAACCTTGCCCCCCTCGTCCAGGTCAATATCGCGCAGGGCCATGGGGTCGATCCGCTCGATACGATGGGCCCGGCCGCCTGACAGAATGGTCACTCTGTCGCCGTCATGAACCACGGCGGCGGAGACCCGCAGACCGTCCAGATCGGCCCAAAGGGTGCCGCCTTCATCCACTTCACCATTGGCCAGCATCTCGCCACCCGGCAAATCCAGCCGGTAGCCGCCAGGCCCGAGATAATGCACGGTCACCACAATGTCGTCACCATCGCCATCATCGCGAAATGACAGCTCGTCGTGGCCCTGGTCGTTCAGCCGCCAGCCATCGACTTGGGCCCAGGGCGAATGGGGATCGGCCGGCGCCGCATGGCCCTGTCGGGCCAGCAGCAGATCCAGACAGGCAAGCGCCAGGGCCTGATCGGGCACGGCACCGGGCGCCGGGATCAAGTCATCCTTGTGCTTATCGATAAAGCCGGTTTCCAGTTCGCCGGCGGCAAAGGCGGGATGGGCCGCGACGGCGGCCAGGAAATTGACGTTGGTGATGACACCGGCAATCTCGTAACGTTCCAAGCCGTCGTGCAGACGGCGCAGGGCCGAGGGCCGGTCCTGGTCCCAAACGATCAACTTGGCGATCATCGGGTCATAGTACATGGAGACTTCGTCGCCTTCGCGCACACCGGTATCGACGCGCAGGTGCGGGCCCTCCTTGGGTGGGCGCAAACGATGCAGCGTGCCCGTGGCGGGCAGAAATTTCTTTTGCGGGTTTTCGGAATAGACCCGTGCCTCCACCGCATGGCCATCGATCACCAGCTCGTCCTGTGTCATGGGCAGGGGCTCACCGGCGGCGACGCGCAATTGCCATTCCACCAGATCCTGACCGGTGATCATTTCGGTCACCGGATGCTCCACTTGCAGGCGGGTGTTCATCTCCATGAAATAAAAGGCGTCTTCGGACAGGCCGTGGCTGACATCGGCGATGAATTCCACAGTGCCGGCGCCGACGTAGCCAATCGCCTTGGCCGCCGCAACCGCCGCATCACCCATGGCGCGGCGCATTTCGGGCGTCATGCCGGGCGCGGGTGCCTCTTCCAGAACCTTCTGATGGCGGCGCTGGACGGAACAGTCCCGTTCGAACAAATGCACGACGTCGCCCTGTTGATCGGCGAAGACTTGGATTTCGATGTGGCGGGGCCGCTCAAGAAATTTCTCCACCAACACCTTGTCATCACCGAACGAAGACAGGCCTTCCCGCCTGGCACCCTTGAGGGCATTAGCGAACTTACCCGCCGCGTTGACCTGGCGCATGCCCTTGCCGCCGCCGCCCAATACCGCCTTGATCAGTACCGGATAACCGATCTCGTCGGCCGCCTTGCTCAAGACTTCATCGTCCTGGTCATCGCCGTGATAGCCGGGCACCACGGGAACGTTGGCCTGTTGCATCAGGGCCTTGGCCGCCGCCTTCTCGCCCATGGCGCGGATAGCCGCGGCCGGCGGGCCAATAAACGTGATATTGGCCGCCGCACAGGCCTCGGCGAAGGCCTCGTTCTCGGCCAGGAAGCCGTAGCCGGGATGGATCGCCTCGGCGCCCGTGCGCTGGGCCGCCTCGATGATCTTTTCGATCACCAGATAGCTTTCCTGCACCGGCGCGGGACCGATCAATACCGCTTCGTCCGCCATGGCCACATGCATGGCATCGGCATCCGCCTCGGAATAAACGGCAACGGTGGCGGCGCCCATGCGGTGGGCGGTGCGCATGACCCGGCAGGCGATCTCCCCCCGGTTGGCGATTAGAATTTTGCGAAACAAGGCCGGCTCCTCCACTTACATCCGGAAAACGCCGAAATTTGTCGGCTCCACCGGCGCGTTGAGGGATGCCGACAATGCCAGGCCAAGAACATTGCGGGTTTCGGACGGATCAATCAGGCCATCGTCCCAGCCCCGCGCGGTGGCAAAATACGGTGAACTTTGTTCGGTGAACTGATCAATGATCGGTTGCTTGAATTCAGCCTCCGCTTCCTCGCTCCATTCTTCGCCCTGACGCTCCAGGCCGGCCCGGCGCACCGTGGCCAGGACGCCCGCCGCCTGATCCGGTCCCATCAGGGCCAGGGAGGCACTGGGCCACATCCACAAAAAGCGTGGGCTGTAGGCCCGGCCGCACATGCCGTAATTGCCGGCGCCATAGGAGCCGCCGGTAACGATGGTGTATTTCGGCACCTTGGTGGTGGAGACGGCGGTTACCAGCTTGGCGCCGTCCTTGGCGATACCGCCGGCTTCGTACTTCTGCCCAACCATGAAGCCGGAAATATTCTGCAAGAACACCAGCGGGATATTGCGCTGACTGCATAGCTCGATGAAATGCGCCCCCTTGAGTGCGGATTCAGAAAACAGGATGCCGTTGTTGGCAACGATGCCCACCGGATAGCCCCAGACATGGGCAAAACCGCAAACCAACGTTGTGCCGTACAGGCGCTTGAATTCGTCAAACTCGCTGCCGTCCACCATGCGCGCGATGACTTCGTGCACATCGTAGGGCTGGCGCACATCCTGGGGCAGGATGCCGTACAGTTCCTTGGGGTCATAGACCGGCGCGCGTGGTTTTCTGAGGTCCCAGGAACAATGCTTGACCCGGTTTAGATTGCCGACGATCTGCCGCGCGATGGCCAGGGCATGGCGGTCATCCATGGCGTAATGGTCGGTGACACCTGAGGTACGCGAATGCAGGTCCGCCCCGCCCAGATCCTCCGCCGAGACTTCCTCTCCCGTGGCCGCTTTGACCAACGGCGGGCCGCCCAGAAAGATCGTGCCCTGTTGCCGTACGATGATGCTCTCGTCCGACATCGCCGGCACATAAGCCCCGCCCGCGGTACACGATCCCATGACCACGGCGATCTGCGGGATGCCCTTGGCGGACATGTTGGCCTGATTGTAGAAAATGCGGCCAAAATGGTCCCGATCCGGAAACACATCCGGCCATTGCGGCAGATTGGCACCGCCTGAATCCACCAGGTAAATGCAAGGCAGGTGGTTCTGCTCCGCCACTTCTTGCGCGCGGACATGCTTTTTTACGGTCATGGGATAATAGGTGCCGCCTTTGACCGTGGCGTCGTTGGCGATGATCAGGCATTCCCGGCCGGAAACCCGGCCAATCCCGGTGATCACCCCGGCGGAAGGGATGTCTTCATCGTAGAGCTCCCACGCCGCCAATTGCTGCAATTCCAGAAACGGCGCGCCCGGATCGAGCAGCGAACGTATCCGTTCCCGGGGCAACAATTTGCCCCGGTCCACATGGCGGAGGCGGGAACGCTCGCCGCCGCCCAGCTTGACCTGGGCGACGGCGGCACGCAATGCCGTCAGCTTTTCTTCCATATGGGCATAATTCGCCTCGAACTCAGGCGAACGGGTTTGCACCTTGCTGGTGATCACCGTCATCGTCGATTGACCTCAACTGCAAGAGCGGAAGATTACTCTGCCGCCACCTGTGGCAACGCTGCCAGGGCCGCCTGCAGGGCGCCTTCGTCGTAGTCGCGGTCTTCCAGATTGCCGGCAAAGTAGTCGGTATAGGCCGCCATGTCGAAATGGCCGTGGCCCGACAGATTGAACAGGATGGTCTTTGCCGTACCGTCCCGTTTGCACGCCTCGGCCTCGTCGAACACCGAGCGGATGGCGTGGCTGGATTCCGGCGCCGGCACGATGCCCTCGGTGCGGGCGAACTGGGTCGCCGCATCGAAGCAGGGGGTCTGATGGTGGGCCTGGGCCTCGATCAGGCCAAGCTCCTTGATGTGGCTGACCATGCCCGACATGCCGTGATAGCGCAGGCCACCGGCATGGAAGCCCGGCGGCACGAAGCTGCTGCCCAGGGTGTACATCTTGACCAGCGGGGTCAGATGGCCGGTGTCGCCGAAATCGTAGGCGAAGGTGCCCCGGGTCAGGCTGGGGCAGGCGGACGGCTCGGCGGCGATGATCCGCACGTCCTCGCCGCCGCGCAGCTTGCGGCCCAGGAAAGGGAAGGCCAGGCCGGCGAAGTTGCTGCCGCCGCCGGCACAGCCGATGACGATGTCGGGGTAGGTATCGGCCATGGCCATCTGTTCGATGGCTTCGGTGCCGATCACCGTCTGATGCAGCAGCACGTGGTTCAGCACGCTGCCCAGGGAATACTTGGTGTCGTCGCGCTGGGCGGCCAGTTCCACCGCCTCGGAAATGGCGATGCCCAGGCTGCCCGGCGAGTCCGGATCCTGGGCCAGGATCGCCTTGCCGGACTCGGTGCGGTCCGACGGGCTGGCGTAACACTGGGCGCCATAGGTCTCCATCAAGGCCCGGCGATAGGGCTTCTGGTTGTAGGAGACCTTGACCATGTAGACCTCGACCTCAAGGCCGAACAGCGCGCCCGCGTAGGCCAGCGACGACCCCCATTGTCCGGCGCCGGTCTCGGTGGTCAGCCGGCTGACGCCCTCTTCCTTGTTGTAGAAGGCCTGGGCGACCGAGGTGTTGGGCTTGTGGCTGCCGGCCGGGCTGACCCCTTCGTACTTGTAGAAAATCCGCGCCGGGGTATCGAGCGCCTTCTCCAGCCGACGGGCCCGGTACAGCGGCGACGGCCGCCATTGCCGATAGACCTCGCGGATCGGCTCGGGGATCTCGATCTCGCGGTCGGTGCTGACTTCCTGGCCGATCAGGGCCATCGGGAACAGCGGCGCCAGGTCGTCGGGACCGACCGGCTGGCCGGTGCCGGGATGCAGCACGGGCGGCGGCGGCTCGGGCAGATCGGCGGCCAGGTTGTACCAGGTCTTCGGCAGATGCTGTTCGTCGAGAAGGTATTTGACGGTGTCGCTCATGACGCGCTCCTCCGCTAGGGGTCATTCGGTTCTTATTTGGATAGCAGTGATAGCACAGATCAGACGGGGGGATCGACCAACTGAAACGATGGCCGCCGGGTCGTTTTTCGCCGCCTCGATACGGCTCAATCCGGGGTCAGGCGCCAGACGCAGGCATTGCGCAGATCGCTGTCCTCAAGCTCCCGGCTGGTCGGCACCGCATAGCGGGCCAGACGGTCCAAGCCGGTCCGCGGCAGGTAGGTGCGTTTGGGATCGCCGACCAGCACCAACGCCCCGCGCGCCGCCAGACGGCGCAGCCAGCTTTCCAGCCGCTCGGCCAGCGGCTGCTCGTAGAACAGATCGCCGACCAGCACGACCTGCCAGCCGCCGTCGCTGTCGATCAGGTCCTCGCAAACCATCTCTACGGCCAGATCGTTGAACGCCAGGTTCAGGGTCATGGCGGCGATGGCATAGGGATCGATATCGGCCGCCAGCACCCGGGCGGCGCCGGCCCGGGCCGCCGCCATCGCCACCAGGCCGCCGCCCGATCCCATGTCCAGCACCGATCGGCCGGCCACCACATCGGGGTTGTCCAAGAGATACCGGGCCAAGGCCTGACCGCCGGCCCAGGCGAAGGCCCAATAAGGCGGCGGCAGGCCGGTCGCCGCCAGCTCCTGTTCGGTCATCCGCCACAGGGGAAAGAGCTCGCTGGCCAGGCGCAGGCGCAGTTCCGGCACCAGGGGCGGTACCTGCACCTCGGTGTTGCGGGCGACAAAGTCAGCCGGCGTGGTGCCGAGGTGCTCGGCTTCAGATAACGCCGCCATCGCGCAGCCTGCCAAGCTCATCACCCTCGATGCCCAGTTCGCCCAGGATTTCGTCGGTCTGCTCGCCCCGTTCCGGCGTCGGCCGGGTGATGGCGCTGGGGGTGCGGCTCAAGTCGACCGCCTGGCCGACCACCTCGATGCGGCCAAGATCGGGGTGCTCCACCGGCTGGGCCAGGCCCAGGTGTTGGACCTGCGGGTCGGCGAACATATCGTCGATGGCGTAGATCGGCCCGCAGGGCACGCCGGCCTCGTCCAACAGCTCGACCCATTCGCCACTGTTCCGGGTGACGGTGATCTCCTCGATGCGGGCATTCAAGGCGTCACGGTTCCGCGAGCGCGAGGCAGCATCGGCGAAGCGGGGATCGCCGGCCAGGTCGTCGGCGCCCAGGGCCTCGCACAGCCGGGTGTAGATCAAGCCACCGGCGGCGGCGATGTTGATATGACCATCGGCGGTCTTGAACACCCCGGTGGGGATCGAGGTCGGGTGGTTGTTGCCGGCCTGGGGCGGCACCTCGCCGCCGATCAGCCAGCGCGCGGCCTGGAAATCCAGCATGGCGACCTGCGCCTGCAGCAACGAGCTCTGGACCCACTGGCCCTGGCCCGAGACCTCCCGCTCCAACAGGGCGATCATGATGCCGAGCGCGCAATAGAGCCCCGCCGTCAGGTCGGCCACCGGGATGCCGGCCCGCACCGGTCCCTGCCCTGGCAGGCCGGTGATCGACATCAGGCCGCCCATGCCCTGGGCGATCTGATCGAAGCCGGGCCGGCCGGCATAGGGACCGTCCTGGCCGAAGCCCGAGATCGAGGCATAGACCAGGCGCGGATTGAGCGCCCGCAGGCTGTCATAGTCGATGCCCAGGCGATGCTTGACGTCGGGGCGGTAGTTCTCGACCACCACGTCGGCCTCGGCCACCAGGCGCTTGAAGATTTCCAGGCCCTCCGGCGCCTTCAGGTTCAGGGTCAGGCTGCGCTTGTTGCGGTGGATGTTCTGGAAATCGGGGCCGTGGCGCGGCCCGCCCATCTCCTCGCCAGCCGCCGGATCGGGCGGGGTTTCGATCTTGATCACGTCGGCGCCCCAGTCGGCCAGCTGCCGGGCCGCCGTCGGCCCCGCCCGCACCCGGGTCAGATCCAGAACGCGAAACCGCGACAGGGGCCCCTGGCCCGCCGAATTGCTCATCGACCTCTCCCTTGCTCGCAACGGCGTCGGCAACCTAAAGCATTTTCCGTTCCGGCGAAATCGGACCGCGCGCCCGGCTTATCCGGTTTCCTGTCGCCGGAAGTTCGCCGGTTCATACCAAAGTTGCAAAGAGCAGCGCTTGTCCCGTTCATCCTTCGAGACGAGCCTGCGGCTCTCCTCAGGATGAGGAAAGCTATGTATTTTCAATGAATTACCTCATGCTGAGGAGGGCGCGGAGCGCCCGTCTCGAAGCATGTCTATCGTGGACTCGCGGTTCATTCTTCAACATCGGTAGATGGCGTGATGAGCCCGGAAAGAAATGCATCCGCCCCGGTCCGAAATATCTTCTCCTCGGTCGAGCCGAATTTCCTGGCATAGCCGATGATCGTAATATGGGCGTAGCCCATCCAATGCCCCCAAAGAGCCAGCGCGGCGGCGCGTGCATCCACGGGACGGGCTTCACCGTTGGCGATACCGTCTTCGATACAATGTTGAATTCTTGCCATTGCCATGGCGAGTTTTTCATCGATACGCGCGGCGATGTCCGCAGGCAGTTTCTCCTGACGACCGGGAAAATAGTGAAACGAGAGCTCGCGAAAATACTCGGGATGCTCGCCAAAAAAATCCATATAGGCGTTCGTGGCGCGTCTCAAATTGTCCGCCAGGGATGCGCCCGTTTCCAGCGCGGCCATGATGCTGCCGGTAAGGGTCTCCGTATCACGGAGGACGACGGCGCCGTACAGCTCGTTCTTGTTCTTGAAGTAGGAGTAGATTGTGGCGCGCGAAACCAGCGCTTCCTCGGCAATATCCTCAATGGTCACGGATTTGTAATGCCGGGCAAGGAAATGCTGCTTGGCGGAGTCGAGGATTTCGTTTTGCCGCTTATGAATGCGCCGCTTCTTGCGATCGGCCCTGCGGTCAATAGCTACGTCTTTCATCACGGATTTCGCACCCGTTGCGGCAACGACGTCCTAAGCAACTTTCGAAACGCGACCCCGATCAGCCGGTCCCGCGAAGGTCGGGCAAAAGGTATCCATCAGTATCGAGGTGTTCACGAATGGCTTGCTTGTCCAGCTTGCCCGTACTGTTGAGCGGCATGCTGTCCATGAACAAAACGTCGTCTGGGAGTTGCCAGCTCGCGAACTTCGAGGCGCAATGATCAATCACCTGTTCGGCTTTCAATGTCGCGCCCGGCTTGAGCTCGACCAAGGCTACCGGCCGCTCGCCCCACTTCGGGTGTGGCTGCCCGACGACCGCTGCCTTCAATACACCTGGCATTGCGACGATGTGATTCTCCA
>JASLLM010000063.1 GCA_030747035.1 Alphaproteobacteria bacterium
ACAGACCAGACAAAATAGCCTCAATCACCCGGAGAGAATGGGCGATCGTGTCATGACTTATGGCGACTGGTATTATACGGATCAGCCGCGTCCCTCAGGCCATCGCCGAAGAAGTTGAAGGCCAGGACGATCAGGACCACGGGCAGCATGGGGAAGATCAGCCAGGGATAGGTGGCGACGGCGTTGATGTTCTGGGCTTCGTTCAGCAACACGCCCCACGAGGTAATGGGCGGGCGCAGGCCCAGGCCGAGGAACGACAGCGCGGTTTCCGCCAGGATCATTGATGGAATGGACAGGGTCAGGCTGGCGATCAGATGGCTCATGAAATTGGGCAGCAGATGCCGCGCGATAACCCGCGCCGGGCTGGCGCCCATCAGGGTGGCGGCGGTGGCGAAATCCTCCTCGCGCAGGGCCAGCAGCTTCGATCTGACGGCGCGGGCCAGGCCGGGCCAATCGAGCAGGGCCAGGATAATGGTGATGCCGAAAAACACCCCAATGGGGCTCCAGGTCACGGGCAGGGCCGCTGATAGCGCCATCCACAGGGGCAGTTCCGGGAACGAACGCAGCATCTCGATCAAGCGCTGCACCACGTTGTCGACCCAGCCGCCGTAATAACCGGCCATGCCGCCCAGGGTCAGGCCAATCAGGAAGCTGACGGAAATGCCGATCAGTCCTACCGTCAGTGATATGCGCGCGCCATAGACGATGCGGGAGAACAGATCCCGGCCCAGGCGGTCGGTGCCGAACAGGAACAGGGTGCCACGCACGGTGCGCTTGCCCACCTTTTCCTTGGCGGGACAGAAGAAGTGAAACTTCATGCGCCACATGCCCCAGAACTTGTACCCCGCACCCTGGCAGAAGAAACGGATCGGCTGCACCTTGCTTTCGTCCACCGTATAGATCCGTTTCATCCGCTTGATGTCGCGGGTCACCTTGTAGCCATAGACAAAGGGGCCGATAAATTCGCCGTCATGGAACATGTGCACCACCTGCGGCGGGGCATAGATGAACTTGGCGTTGCGCTTGGCCAGGGGATAGGGCGCCACCCACTCCACCATCAGGATGGAGACATAGACCACGGCGAGGAAGATCATCGAGGCCACGGCCAGGGGGTGGCGCCGCAGCTTCCACCACATCAGGGTCCATTGCGAGGCCATGAAGAAGCGTTCCTGCTCCTTGGTCAGCCGCTCGATGGTATGGGGGTTGAACGGCGCGTCCGAAACCCAGTGCTGCTCCTGATCTTCGCGGATGGTCATTTCGAGGCCTCCGAACCGAGGCGGATGCGGGGATCAAGGGCGGCCAGGGCGAGGTCGGAAACGAACATGCCGATCACGGTCAGAAACGCCAGGAACAACAGGAATGATCCGGCAAGGTATTGATCCTGGCTTTGCAACGCACTGACCAGCATCGGCCCAGAGGTCGGCAGGCTCATCACCACCGCAACGATGGCGGAGCCGGAAATCATCTGTGGCAGCAGGTTGCCGATATCGGCCACGAAGGGGTTGAGGGCCATGCGCAGAGGATATTTCAAAAGGAGCCGGCTGCTTTTCAAGCCCTTGGCCCGGGCCGTGGTGACATATTGCTTTTGCAATTCGTCCAGCAGGTTGGCGCGCAGGCGGCGGATCATACCGGCGGTGCCGGAGGTGCCGATAACGATCACGGGCACGACCATATGTTCACAGATCGAGACGAACTTGCCCCATGACATCTCCTGATCGATGTACTGTTCGTCCATCAGGCCGCCGATGGAAACGCCGAAATGTTTCTTGGCCAGGAACAGCAGGATCAGCGCGAGCAGGAAATTCGGCGTCGCCAGGCCGATGTAACCGATGAAGGTCATGGCATGGTCGCCGATGCTGTATTGCCGCACCGCCGTATAGACCCCGATGGGGAAGGATACCGCGTAGACGAACAGCATGGTGGTGAAGTTCAGCACCAGGGAGAGGAACAGGCGGTCGCCGACAACCTCGTCCACGGGCAGATTGTATTCAAACGACCAGCCCAGATCGCCCTGCAGGATACCGGAAAATCCGTTGTTGCCGGGCCAGATGCCGAGCCAGACGGCATATTGCTCCAACATCGGCCGGTCCAGGCCGAATTCCTGACGCAGGAAGGCCAGTTTCTCCAACGCGGCGCGGTCGCCCGACGCGATCATCTCCGCCATCTGGTTGGAAAGATAGTCGCCGGGCGGCAGCTGGATAATGATAAAGGTGATGACCGAGATCACCAGCAGCGTCGGGATCATCACAAGAACCCGATGTGCGAAATAGGTGAACATCTCGGCCCCGGCGCTCCCCTATCGGTCCAACCAGAAGGTATCGGGGCGGTAAATGCCGAAATGGGCGCCCGGATCCCAGTTATAGATGCCTTCGACGGGTACGTTTTTCAGGCCGTGTTTGACCACGATGGGCTGTTGCACACCGGATACGATGCCGATGGAATAAATCTGTTCGGCATGAATGGACAGCATGCGGTGCCAGATTTCCTCCCGCCGGCCCGGATCGGCCACGCCGACCCATTCTTTGGCCAGGGCCGCCAATTCCTGCGCCTCCGCCAAGTCCGGGGCCTCTCCCGACTTGCCGGAGGTATCGAAATATTGCCCCCACTTCGGCCACATCAGTTGCTGTTGCGCGGTTGGGGCCAGTTCCTCCGGCGAGGCGGCGGCGGTGGCGACGCCGTTTTCCAGGCCGCTCCATATGGACATCTGGGCCTGGCCCGAAAACACCCGATTGCGAAAAACCTCACGCTGCGACGGCTTGATGAACAGCTTGATGCCGATCTCGGCCCAGCTTTCCGCCACCAGTTCCAGAACATCCGCTTGTTCCGTGTCCTCGCCGGCGGTCTCGATAATGATTTCCATGGGCCGGCCATCGGGCAGCAGACGGATATCGTCGTCGTTGTATTTGGTCAGGCCCATTTCGTCGAGAATCTCGTTGGCCATGTCCGGGTCGAACTCGGCCCATTGTTTCTGGTATTCCTCACGGAACAGCGGGCTGTCGGGCAGCAGGGTATTGTTGCCGGTCAAGGCCAGCCCGAAGAACAGGGACTCATTGATCGATTCCCGGTCCACGCCAAGGCTCAAGGCGCGGCGGAACCGCACGTCCCGCATCATTTGCGACCAGACCGGATCGGCGACGTTCAAATTGGGAAACAGGGCCACATGGGCGCCCTTGGCGATGCGCCAAAGGAAAGTGTCGAACTTGCCGTCCTTTTCGTTCTCGCGCAGGAAGGTCAGGTTGTTGAAAGCCAGGCTGCGGGCCTGCAAATCCACCTCGCCGGTCCCGGCCTTGGCGGCGATCAGCTTGCCGTCGGACACCGCCATGATGAACTTATCGATATAGGGCAGCTGGCGGCCCTTCTCGTCGACCCGGTGATAATAGGGATTTCGCTCGCCGACGAAGCGGGTTGCCGGCGGCCTGGTCTTGTTGACCCAGGGCTGCAAGGTCGGCAATTCGGGATTATCGAAGCGGTACATATTGTCGAAGCGGTTATGCAACGAGGCCCAACTGCGCGTACGCCGTTTGCGCAGCAGTTTCTTCAGTGTCGCGGGGTCCGCGTATTTGCCGTGGTATTGCTTCAGATAATGGGCCGGACGATAGATAAACAGGGGCGAGGCGCCGGCCAGGCGTGGCAGGAAAAACGGATTGGCCTTGGGCCAGGTGTAGCGCACCGTGGTTTCGTCCAGCATCTCGAATGCCGGCGGCTGCCCATCCGACAGCATCAGGCGCGGCGGTCCGGCCGGCGACAGCTTTGCATTGTTGGCCACATCCTCCCACCAAAAGCGGAAGTCTTCCGCCGTGAACGGATGGCCGTCGGACCATTTGTGACCCGGCCGTAGCTTGAAAGTGAACTGGCGGCCTTCCTTAACCTCGACCGACTTCAGAATATCCGGCTTAATCTCGAAGGTCTCATCATAACCAACCAGCCTGGCGTAGCCATAGACCACGAACAGGCGGACATCCTTCGCCCGGCCGATCAAGGTGCGCATTTCGCCGCCTGGTTTGCCGATCGTCCGCTTGCCCGGGAATGTGACGACGGAAGGCTCCTTGGGCAATCGGGCGCCGATGGCGGGCAACTGGCCGGCCCTGACCTGGTCTGCGAACAGGGGCGTTTCCACGTATGCCATGGCGGCCATCGCCTGCGTCGCGGCGAAATAAAAGGTGCAACCCAACAACGCGGCCGCAATGTTCTTGACACTCGCGTACATCACAACGTCCTCGGTAGTTGGGCACCGGCGGCGGCGCGCACGTAATGGCCGCCGCCTGCGTCGATCATATCGGCAACGATGCCCTGGTCCAGTGTAAAGGGCGCGGGCCAGGCGTTGGGCACCGATGCCTTGCCCTCCATCAACGCCGTCAGGTCCAGCTTCGCGCCGGGGTCGGCTTTTGGCACCGCGGCCAGCAGCGCCTTGGTGTAGGGGTGTATGGGGTTCTGGAACAGGGTTTCCCGTGGCGCGGTTTCGACAATGCGGCCGGCGCACATGACGGCAATGCGGTCGGCGACATAATCGACCACGGCCAGATTGTGGGAAATAAACAAATAAGTCAGGCCCAGTTCCTCCTGCAGATCCTTCATCAGGTTCAGAACCTGGGCCTGGACCGATACATCCAGGGCCGAGACCGGTTCATCACAGATCAGCAGATCCGGCTGCAGTGCCAGGGCCCGGGCGATGCCGATCCTTTGCCGCTGGCCGCCGGAAAAGCTGTGCGGATAGCGGCGCAGGAAGCGCACGTCCAGTCCGACCAGGGTCATCAATTCCCGCACCCGGGCGGCGCGTTCGTCCCCATCGCCAATATTGTGGATGTTCAAGGGTTCGGAAATGATGTCGAAAACAGTCATCCGCGGGTTCAACGAGGAAAACGGATCCTGAAAGATAAACTGCACCTTGCGCCGGAATTCGAACAGGGCATCGTCGCGCAGGGCCAGCACATCGACAATTCTTCCATGGTCATTGAAGGACAGGCTGCCCTGGTCCGGTGTCAGGGCCCGCATGATCATTTTCGAGGCGGTGGTCTTGCCGCAGCCGCTTTCACCGACCAGGCCCAGGCATTCACCCGGATCCACATGAAACGAAATGTCGTCCACGGCCTGCACCGCGCCGCCCGGCTTGCCGCCGAATATCTTGCGCTTCCGGGTTTCGAATGACTTGCTCAAATGGCTGACATCCAGCAACGGCCCAGCGGCGCGGGCGGCCTCGGGCCAGGGTTCCTTCTGGCGCAGCAGAACGCCGGCCTCGGCGTTGATTTCCCGCAGCGGCACCAGGCGCTCTCCAGCCCGCATGCCGAACCGCGGCACCGCCTGCATCAGGGCCCGCAAATAGGGATGCTTCGGCTTGTTGTAGATATCCGCGACCGGGCCCCTTTCCATGACCTTGCCGTGATACATCACCACCACTTCATCGGCGACGTTGGCGACCACGCCTAGATCATGGGTGATCATCAGCACCGCCATGTTCAGTTCTGATTGCAGGTCCGAGATCAGTTTCAGGATTTGCGCCTGGATCGTGACATCCAGCGCCGTGGTCGGCTCGTCGGCGATCAACAGCGCCGGGCGGCAGACCAACGCCATGGCGATCATCGCCCGTTGCCGCAGACCGCCGGACAGCTCGAATGGATATTTGAAAACCGCCTGCTCCGGCTCCGGAAAACCGACCATGCGCAACATTTCCGCCGTCATTTCCAGGGCCGCCTTCTTGGAAACATCGCGGTGCAGCAACAGCGCCTCGGAGATCTGGTTGCCGATGGTATGCAACGGCGACAGCGACGTCATCGGTTCCTGAAAAATGATCGAGATGCGGCCGCCGCGAACGGCCCGCATTTCCTTCGAATCCGCCGGCAATCGGGTCAGATCAACAAAGGAGCCGGGCTTGTCGGGATCCAGGAACAACACTTCGCCGCCCGCGATATTCGCGGAGGTGGGAAGAATGCGCATGATGGTTTGGCTGACCACGCTTTTCCCGGAACCGGACTCGCCCACCAACGCCACCGTCCGGCCCTGGGGAACGGTAAAGGAGACACCGTCAACCGCCCGGATCAAACCCTCGGCGGCTTGAAATTCGACGGCCAGATCCCGTACCCGCAAGACATTGGTCATGATGGCAACGTCGTGTCGGCGGACGGCATATTCAGACCGTCCGTATCCAGACCAAGATGGCTCAGATTGGTCGCCGATGCGGGATCCACCGGCAAACCTCGTTCCTTGGCAACGGCATGAACCTGGGCCACGATGTCATTGAAGCCGGGCAGATTTGAATCCATCTGGATGGAACCGCGCTTGTCATCACCGCGCAGCACCAGCTGCATCCAGCCGCCCTTGCCGTCGCGGCGGGTCGAGTAATAGCGAAGCCGGAAATCCCGCATCTCCGACCATCGCAAACTGCGGTCCAGTACTCCTCCCAAGGGCCCCTCCTGGCGTACGCCATCCCTATCCACAATCAGTGCCGTGCACTGACGCCAAGCCGTCCGTATTCCATAAATCCCAAACAACAAGATCAATGCGGTCATACAATAGAAAAACAGTGGTAACAGTTCCGTAAATATCATCAAGGCCAAGGGCGGAAATATCCCACAAGCAGCCCGCATATAATCGGCCACTAATGTACCAATGGGATAACTATGCTTACTCATTATGGCAGCCTAAAGACTTCGTTCATGGTTAACCAGTGAGCGCCGTCACATTCTTGGGTGCGAGCGAGCAATTCCGCAAGAAAATCCCAGCTATTCCGGTCCATAACGTCGTGATGGCTCAAGACGCCGCTGCTTTCCGCCCCATCGACGCTGCCCATTCGCCGCCCTTGCAGATGGGCGATCAGTATGTCCAAGGCCTGGTCCTCGCCGATGAATCCCCGCCCGCCGCGCCAGTCGATCAAATCCAGATGGCAGTTGCATTCCAACAAGCCTGCGGCGGGTTGCGCCGCGGCCCGCGGGCCAAAGCGGGACAAACCCCGCAACCGGGCCAACGGCAGCCGCGCCACCAGGTCATCGGCAATACGGTTCCAGGGCGGCACGAATACCGGCATTGCCTGATCCGGAAACCGCGCTGTCAGATTTTCCCAGGCGATGGCGGTATCCCCCAGCATTTCATGGACCGGGCGATGGGCCCCGAATTCAGCCTTTTTCTCCGAATCCGGGGCGTGGTTTTCATGGTGCAGCCCATGCACCAGCATTCTAGCCTCCGGCAGCTCCGCCAGAACTTTCCCCAGGGCATCTTCGGCCTGTCCGGGGATGACTGCCAGGGCCAGGGCGATGCGCGAGGATTTGGACAAATCGATCAGCCGCCGCAGCTTTGGACCCGGCCTGACGGCATCGTCGTCGCGCCACCACAGGCTGGCCGTCCGGCCCAGCCCGGCCCATCGCCCCAATTCCTGTTCCAGATCTGGCCAGCTTGCCATTGCCCAATTTGCCTCTTACCAGTCCAATGTTGCGGCCCAGCCGGCCACCTGGCGCGCGCCTTCCGCCGCGCCATCCGTTCGCACCCCCGCACTTGCCGCCCCCGGGCCGGCGAGTGATCGTGCAATGGCATCGCTGATGGCGGGGGGGGACAAATCCGCCTCTTCCAGCACCGTTATGACGCCACGCTTGGCCAGCAGTTCGGCCCGCAAGGTCTGTTCCGTCTCCAGGCCGCCGGCATAGGGGACGACCACGGCGCGGCAGCCGGCGTGCATGCATTCCATCATGGTGTTGTAGCCGCCTTGGCTGATGGACATGGCACAGTTCATCAGCAGGCTGGGAAAATCACCCCGGGCCCGCTCAACCACGATGCCGCCCTCTTCGCCCGATTGCGCGGCCAGCGCCGTCAGGGCTTCGAATTCGTCGTCCGGCGCCTTGACCCCGACCAGCACCCGCCAGCGCTTTTCGGCAAGGGCGCTTTCCGCCCGGGCCAGAATGGCGGAGCGCAACAGGGCATCGCCCATGGCACCGCCGCCGGCCGAGACCAAGACCTCGTCCCAGCCGGGACTGCCCGGCCCGCCGCGCACCCCGGTGCGGTCCACCACATAGCCGGTATAGTGCAGCTTGTCGGCAATTTGCGCGGCATGGGGAAAGGTTGTCTCGAAGGGGATCAGGTCCGGATCGCCGTGCACCAGGACATGGTCGAAATAGGCCTCTACCCGGTCCAGCATTTCCACCAGCCGTTCCGGCTTCGGCGAGGCCACCAGGATATCGCGCACCGAGGAGGCGATGACCGGGCGCCATGGAGAAGCCAGCGCCGCATCCAACAGCGGCAGCAGTTCAAATCGCATTTGCCGCCGCCCGAATGGATACAGCTCCAACAGGATCACATGAGGGTTGATCCGCCGCCAGGCGGCCAGCAGGGCATCGCGCCGGCGGGCCCGCCAATCGTCGTCTATCGGCTGGTCGTTTTCATCCACCAACTTCTTGAAATACAGATCGACCGCCCGTGCGGGGGGTAGTTGCACCAGTTCGGCGCCGCCCAGATCCAGGTTCGGGATGCCGTGCCCACCGGAAATATAGCTTACCCGCAGGCCGGCATCCTGCATGGCCCGGGTCAGGGTGGCGCCCCGGCGTTGATGGCCGATGCCGAGAAGATGCTGCACATAGAACAGCACACGCCTGTTGCCGCTCATTGGGAAGCATCTCCCAGGGGCAACAGCGGCAGGTTCATGCGCCACGGCCGCACGTCGCCCCGGGCGTCCACTTCGAAAATATGGGCCTGCTCCCAACGCAGTTTTACCGGTGGGCGGCCCATCATGTTCCAGTCGTGGGCGGCGGCGAAGACGGCGCGAATGACCGCCTTGTGGGCCACGGCGATATGCCGGCCGCCGCTCTGGCCCAAATCGGCCAGGAATGGCCGCAGCCTGTCCTGCACCATGCGGGGGCTTTCACCGCCGGGGGGCAGAAAATCCAGGCCGCGATCCTCGTTCGCCGCCATGCCGGCATCGGGATCGGCGCGCAGTTCCTCCAACGTACGGCCCTCATAGGCACCGAAACTCATTTCGATCAGGCGCGGTTCGATATGCAGTTCGACGCCGTCTTGATGCAATATTTCCGCTGTCTGCCGGGCCCGAAGCAACGGGCTGACATGCCATTTGGCGCCGTCGAGTTCCGCTGGCGGGCGCAGGCCGGCCAAGCCGGCCCGGCCTTCCTCGGTCAACGGAATATCGGTCCGTCCCGTCAAGCGGCCTTCGCCGTTCCAGGCCGTTCGCCCGTGTCTGATCATGCCCAGTAGTGTCATTAGGCCAATGCCTCGCCGATAATCCGCGCCGCCGCTGCCACCGTGCGTTCCTGGTTCACGAAGCTGCTGGCGCCCTTCGATAACTTATGCCGCAGTCCATCATCGTCCAGCAATCGCCGTGTTGCGCCAGCGAAGGCGGCATCGTCGCCGGGCGGTGTCAACAGGCCCGTCCGCTCATGGCATACCACGTCGGGCACGCCGCGCTCGTTGCCGGCGACCACCGGCAGGCCGGCGGCCTGGGCCTCTAAATAGGCCATGCCGTAGGCCTCGCCCACGCCGGGCCAAAGGTACAGGTCACAGGCGGCGTAAATGTCTGGCAAATCAGCTGGCGGCAATGCACCCGCGAAGACAATTCTCCCATCGCCTCGGTCTGTCGTGGGGGCCAGGGCGGCAACGGCGTCATCGTGGGCGGAACCATCGCCGATCACCAGAAGCTGCCAGTCATCGCCATCCAGCAGTGACAGCGCCGCGCCCAGCCGGCGATAGGAATCCAGCTTGTCGCCGGGGCGCATCATGGCGACCGCCAACAGCCAGTTTCGCCCTACATCCAGGTCAAATCTGGATGCCACCGCCGCGCGCTCCGCCACCGCTTGCGCGAACGGCAGTGGATCAAGAAAAGGCGGCAGATAACTCAGGCGATGGTGCGCCGGTATCAGGGGCTCGACACAGGCCATGTCCAGGCGAGTCAGGCAGAACACCTGATCGGCCGCGGCGATGGCCCTGGTGGCGGCGTTATGACCCAGGCCCCATGGCCCGTCGGCGCGTTTCGGCGCGAACGACGCTTCCGCCACAAGATAAGGTATGTCCAGGGCCGCCGACACCGCCGGTCCGATCCAGTCGGGCGCCTTGTGATACAAATGATAGGTGAACCAGGCCGTCGGCCGTTCGTTCTCTCCCAGGCGCCGGTATTGTTCGATCAACTCAGCCGCCAGCGCTTCGCCTTCCCGCCGCAGGGCAAGCTGGCGGTTGCCATCGCCTTGGCCGTCATAGGCGCGGAAATCGGATGCCAGTGTCACCGTCCCGCCGGCGGCTTCGATGGCTTGGATCAACAGGCGCGCCATGCGCCGGTCTCCCGACGGTGTCGGATGGGACGGCGCCTTCAGCGGCGCATAAAAGGCAATGCGCCGCCCGCTCATCAGGCTTCCCTGGCCAGGCCGCCGGGGCCGTCTTCCTGTGCCGCGCCGCGCAAATCCTCTTCCCCGCGCGGCAAGTCGAACTTGCTGGCGAGCCGGCCAATCCAATAATCGTGGGAGAAATCGTTCCGGACCCGGTCTTGTCCAGCCTTGCCCAGGCGCCGCCGACGCGCCGGGTCCGCCGCCAGGGCGCTGATCGCGGTGGCCAGGGCGGCCCTGTCACCCCCTTCAACCAGGACGCCGCTGCTGCCGTCCGTGATCAGTTCCGGAATAGCTGACACGGCGGTGGCGATGCAGGCCAAGCCCTGGCTTTGTGCCTCCATCAGGACATTGGGCAGGCCGTCCCGGTCGCCATCGGCCGCGACGCGGCTGGCGAGGATAAAAATATCGGCATTCCGGTAGGCGGCCAGGACCGCTTCCTGAGGCTGCGCCCCGCGCCAGCAGATATGTTCGGCGATACCAGCCTGCTGGGCCTGGCGCCGCAGTTTTTCGGATAAATTGCCGCCGCCGATGTGCTCCAGCCGCCAATGCAGGGATGGCGGCAGCGTGGCCAGGGCGGCGATCAGGTCGTCATAGCCTTTCTTGGCCACGGCACGGCCGACCGATAGCAGCCGCAGCGGCTCGGCTTCCTCGCCACCGTCACGGCTGGACCAGGTTTCGCTATCCATTGCGGCCCCGAATTGGTCCAGGTCGATACCGTGATAGACCAGCGCTACCGTGCCGCTCCTGTTGCCATCGGGCGCCAGGGCGGCCAGATGGTCATGGGCGGCCTGGCTGCAGGTGGTCAACCAGTCCAGATCCGCCAGCTTCTCCCGTTTTTCCCATTCCGGCGTTGTCCAAATATCCTTGGCATGGGCCGAACAGCTCCATGGCCGCGCCCGCAGATGGGCCGCATAGCGGGTCACGGATGCGGGCGTATGCAGGAAATGCGCATGCAGACGGCCGATCTCCGGGCCCAGTTCCGAAGCCAAAACCATGGCCTGGCCGAAGCGGCGTATCCGGTTGGGTGTCCGGTCCCGCCACAGGTCCGCCAGCCAAAGCCGCCTGACGGCCTTATAGCTTGGCCAGCGCCGCACCTGCCGCCAGGCCCGCCAGACCCGCAGCGGTTCCTGATACAGATATTCGGGCAGATAATTGATGGGCGCGCGAATGCGGCCATGGACGGGATGAACATCCCGGTCCGTGGGGTGGCGCAACGAGATGATGCGAATGTCCAGGCCACGCCGCTCCAACGCCTCGATCTCCTTGGCGATGAATGTTTCCGACAGGCGGGGATAGCCCTTCAATATGAAGGCGACCGCCCCGTTCGTTGTTTCCGCTATTGTCTTGGGCGCCATCACATTTGGCTCGTCGCTTGCGGCGTCAATCTCCGGACGATGCCTTGGCGCGCCTGGCCGCCGGCTTCCTAGCCGCGCCAGAATCTCTAGCTGACCCTCTGGTTGGCCCCCCGGCAATATCTCTTGCCATGGCCGGTTCGGACAGCCACGGCGCGACCAGACGATTGACGTTGTCCAGCCCCTCCAGCAGGCCCGGCACAATGACGTCCCTGGGCCTGTTCTGATAGGGCAGTTCGCGCAGGGCCTTGCCCATGGCTTCGGCATCGCGCCTGCCGTCGTCCTCCAGCATGCGGACCAGGCCCAGCTCTTGCGCCCGGCTGGCGCGGATGTATTGCTCCATGCGCGGCCGGGTGCGCGGGATGATCAGGGCCCGCTTGTTGAAACTGAGAATTTCGCAAAATGTATTGTAGCCGCCCATGGCGACGACACCGACGGCGTTGTCTTCCAATTCCTCCAACTTCGCATCGAAGGTAATGGCCTGCACCCGGTTCAGGCGATTGGCCCGGTCGATGAATTCCGCCTGGGTTTCCGGCTGCATGAACGGGCCCAGGACGATCAGGGCGGGGTAGAGCATGCGGCTGTCGGCTTCGTAGGCCCGCAATACCCAATCTATCAGCCCCTCGCCGTCGCCGCCGCCCCCGGTGGTCACCAGGGCATAGGGCTCGGAAACAATTTCGGGCAGCGGCCGGGTCGACGGCTCGGTCGGCGCGCGCCGGGGCAAATATCCGGTGTAGGTCATCCGCCGCCGCACCTGCCGTGGCACTTGCAGCCCTTGCAGGGGATCACAAATTTGCGGCAGGCCATAGATCCAGATTTCATCGTACAGATCACGCAAGGCCGGCATGACATTCTTGCGCCGCCATTCCGGGGCCAGCATGGAAGGATCGTCCATGATATCCCGCAGACCCAGGACCAGACGGGTGCCCCGTGCCTTCAACAGGCGCAGGGTCTCCTCAACCTCGCCCCGCAGGCCCAGGGGCTCCTTGTCCACGATGATCATGTCGGGGGCGAAGATATCAGCGGTGTGCTTGATAATTTCGGCCCGCATATGGATGGTCTGCTCGAAATCGATACCCAGGTTCAGCGAGGTGTATTCGCCATTGCGCAGTTTGATCACGCCGGGAATACGCACGAAATCCACGCGGGAGCGAAAATCAAAGCTGCCGATGATCGGTGAACCGGAAAGAATGAGGACGGACACATCCGGATACTCACGCACCAGGGAATGGGCGATGGTGCTGCACCTGCGCAAATGGCCCAGGCCCATGGTATCATGGCTATAGATCAGGACGTGGAAACCCCGCATCCCCTCAAGCGTGCCTTTAGGCATGCCACACCTCTCCCTGCGGCGTCACCGCGTCACGAATAGCGGGGAACTATGCCACGACAGGGCAACGACCAAAAGCAACTTTTTGATTAAATGGACATTTTTGCCTCTGGCCCTATATAGTCGAATTCTCGATCCGGCGGATATTTACCCCCGTTGCACCCTGCGTTAAGCTGCCCACGCCGGTGATTCGACAATAGTTCGATACTGTTGTCCTGTCGTTTTGTGAGGAGCGGGCGCGGCGAATGGAAAAAACCATTTACGGTTATGTCTGGCGGTTTTCCAGCCGGCAGCAAGTGACCATGACATTGATGTCGGCAGCCTCCTTGCCGTTTCTCTATCTATTCTATGAAGTTCCCAAAACCATCATCAACGAGGCGTTCCAGGGCATCGGCATCGAATACCCCTTGGAATTAAGCGAAAAACTCACGTTTTCGGTGTTTGGCCTGGACATTCCCCTGCTCGGGCCCTTCGAAATAGCCGTTGATCAGGTGCCCTACCTGTTCACCTTATGTGCGTTGTTTCTAATTCTGGTGGGCATCAATCAAGGCTTTAAATACACCATCAACGTCTACAAGGGTCTAACGGGCGAGCGCATGTTGCGCCGCCTGCGATTTGAACTTTTCGCCCGCGTATTGCGGTTTCCCCTGCCTACTTTCCGCAAGATGAGTCAGGGCGAAATAATTCCCATGATCACCGCTGAAGTTGAGCCGCTGGGCGGTTTCATTGGCGATGCTTTTTCGTTGCCGGCATTTCAGGGCGGCTATCTGCTGACCATCCTGGGCTTCTTGTTCATGCAGGACTGGCGCATGGCAATGGCGGCGGTAGCGCTCTATCCCCTGCAGCTATGGCTGATCCCGAAATTGCAGCGCAAGGTAAACTTGTTGGGCAAGGAACGGGTGGCCAGGGTCCGGCGCCTGTCCGACAAGATCGGCGAGACGGTGCAGGGCGTGCAAGAAACTCATGCTCACGATACCTCGAATTTCGTGCTGACGGATTTCGCCAATCAGCTGTTCTGGATCTATGGCGTGCGCGAACGCATCTATCGGCAGAAATTCGTCATCAAATTCCTCAACAATTCGATCCAGCAGCTGGGGCCGTTCTGTTTCTATTCCATCGGCGGCTACTTCGTCATTCAAGGCGAGCTGGAGATCGGTACCGTGATCGCCGCCATCGCGGCGCACAAGGATCTGGCCGCGCCGTGGAAGGAACTGTTGAACTATTACCAGATGCAGGCGGACGCCTCGATCAAGTATGACCAGGTGGTCAGCCAGTTCGATCCCGCCGGCATGCGCGGGCCGGACTATCAGTTGATTGAGCCCGACGACCTCTCTCCCCTAAGCGGCGAGCTGGCGGCCACGAACATGACCCTGACCGATGATCAGGACGTGCCGGTGGTGGACGGGCTGTCCCTGCGCCTGTCCCTGGACAAGCGTTATGCAATCATCGGTTCGGGCGGCAGCGGCAAGGAAGAATTGACCCTGCTGCTGGCCCGATTGCTGGATCCGGACAACGGCAACCTGAGCCTGGGCGGCAATGATGCCGCCATTCTGTCCGAGGCGGTGACGGGACGGCGCCTGGCCTATGTGGGACCGTCCGCCTTCATTTTCGCCGGCACCATTGCCGACAATCTGTTCCTCGGCCTCAAGCACCGGCCCTTGCGGCCGGCACAGGAAGATGACGAAGCGGCCCGCCAGCGCGCGGTCTACGTCGATGAAGCCCGGCGTTCGGGCAATATCGAATACGACCTGGATGCCGACTGGATCGACTACGAGGCCGCGGGTGTCGACGACGCCGACGCCTTGCGCCGGGCCGGTCTGGCGGCGCTGCAGCAGATCGGCATGGATGAAGAAGTCTACCGTTTCGGTTTGCGGGGCACCATCGATCCTCAGGTCCGGCCGGATCTGGCGGACGCCATTCTGCGCGCCCGGACCGGTTTGCGGACCCATATGGCCGCTGACCCGGCCCTGCTGGAGCTGGTGGAGGGCTTCGACGGCGATGCCTATAACCTGAATGCCTCGATCGGCGAGAATCTGATGTTTGGCAACCCGGTCGGAGACGCCTTTGACGTCGAACATCTGGCCGAGCACCCTTATGTGCTGGATGTTCTGGAACAGGTCGGCCTGACGGAGCAGTTTCTCTCGGTCGGTTTCCAGGTGGCCTCCACCATGGTCGAGCTGTTTGCCGACCTGCCGCCCGATCACGAACTGTTCCAGCAGTTCAGCTTCATCTCGGCGGATGAATTGCCGGACATTCAGGCCCTGCTGCAGCGCAGTGACCGGGCCAATCTGGCGGCCCTGCCAGATGAAGACCGGGCGCAATTGATGTCGCTGCCGTTCAAGCTGATCCCGGCCCGCCACCGCCTTGGCCTGGTGGATGAGGATTTACAGGGCAAGGTGTTGGAAGCACGGCGTTATTTCGCCTCCCATCTGCCGGAGGATCTGCAGCACGCGGTGGAGTTTTTTGACGCCGAGAAATACAATGCCTCGGCCAATATTCAGGACAATATCCTGTTCGGCAAGGTCGCCTATGGTCAGGCACAGGCGGCCGACCGGGTCGGCGCCCTGATCTCGGACGTGGTGCTCGAGTTGGGGTTGCATGAAGCCGTGGCGGAAGTTGGTTTGAGCTTTGAAGTCGGTATCGCCGGCTCCCGCCTGTCGACGGCGCAGCGGCAAAAACTGGCGCTGGCGCGGGCCCTGTTGAAGCGGCCGGATATCCTGATCCTGTCCGAGGCCACCACCTCCCTGGACTCGGCCTCCCAGGCCGGGATCGTGGATGCTCTGCTGGCCGATTTCCAAGGGCGCTGCCTGATCTGGTCCGTGCAAAGGGCCAGCATGGCGGAGGGTTTCGACCAGGTTCTGGTGATGCGTCAGGGCCGTCTGATGGAACAGGGCGAATTCGCGGAATTGAGCCAGGGCAACGAACATGTCAAGGAGCTTCTGGCATCGGAATAGACGAGGTTTGATGCACACGCATGTTTGAAGATATTAGCGGCCTGTTATCGGCGGAAATTCGTGCTATGAATTTCCGTGGCGGAGTACCGGGCTGGGCGCCGGACAGGATTTGGGGCGGTTTACGGGGCGGAGGTTGGTCATGAGCCTGAACGAAGAAGTTGAACTGCTGCGCAGTATCCCGCTGTTTGCCAATATCGAGCCATCGAAGCTGAAACTTTTGGCTTTTACCTCGGAACGCCTGGCCTTTCAGGAAGGCCAGGACCTTTGTAAACAGGGCGATATCGGCGATGCCGCCTATCTGGTGGTGGACGGCACCGCGGATGTGGTGATCGAAGGGCCGGACGGCGGCAAATTGACCGTGGCCCAGGTTGGCCGCAATGCCTTCGTTGGCGAGATTGCAATTCTATGTGAGGTACCCCGCACCGCAACCATTACGGCCACCTCGAAACTGGATACCTTGCGCATCAGCAAGGATTTGTTCTTCCGCCTGGTCAATGAATTTCCCACCATGGCGGTGGAAATCATGCGCGAGCTGGCCCATCGTCAGGAGCAGACCAACCTGCAATTGACCGAAGCCAACCGCCGCCTGCGGGAGTTGGAAAATGGCGGCGGCTAGCGGCCGTCCTGATTTTGCATGATTGGTATGCTTGGCGTTACGCGGACAATGACATCAACCCCAATTCCAATAGCGACCGCGATTGCCGGCGCCGCTGGGCCGCGAGGGCGCTGCCCATGAGCCGTCTGGATAGCTTCATCCGGCGGCTGAAGGCGCAGCGGCTCTGTCTGGATTGGGCCGTGGACCAGATTGCCGATCTGCCCGGCCCGGTGCTGGAGCTGGGCCTGGGCAACGGCCGCACCTATGACCATTTGCGTGAGCGTCTGCAGGACCATCGGCCCGAACGGGAGATATTTGTCTTTGAGCGCAAGGTTGCCGCGCATCCCGATTGTGTGCCCGACGATGCGCATTTGTTTCTGGGCGATGTCCACGACAGCCTGCCCGGCGCCATGGCACGCATCGGCGCCCGGGCGGTCCTGGCCCATTGCGATATTGGCACCGGCGACAGCAAGCTGACGGCCAAGCTGGCCAGCTTCGTTGGCCCGGGCTTGGGGCCGTTGTTGGCACCGGGCGCGGTGGTCGCCGCCGACCAGGCCATGGACATTCCCGGTTGCCGGCCCGTGCCCCTGCCCGAGGGCGTGGCGGAGGGCCGCTATCACCTCTACCGCAAGGATCCGGACTGAAGCATGGAGCGGATGAGCAGCGCCCAGGCTATCGCGCGCCTGACCAAACGGCCGCCCGTGGGCGCTTCGGAATTGTTGGCTCAGGAACCATTGCAGATTGACGCGGCCCGGGGCTTCGCCCGCATGGCGTATCAGGGCAAAGCCGAATTCTGTAACCAACTTGGTGTCATACACGGGGGCTTTCTTGCCGCCATGATGGACGAGGCCATGGCCATCGCGGCCACGGCGGCGCGCGGTTTTGACTATGTGGTGCCGACCCTGGGCATGAAGACGTCATACCTGGCGCCGGCCGGGCCGGGCCGCTTGATCGCGGAGGGCCAGGTTGTGCGGGCCGAGGAACGGCTGGTCTTTCTGGAAGGCAGGTTGTTCGGCGGTGATGGCGAATTGGCGGCCGTGGCCAGTGCGACGGCGCGCTTTCGCAAGGTGCCGTGGAAATGAATTTGTCCCCATCGAACGGCGACGACCTGCAACGGCAGCGGCGGCGTGACCGCGGCCCGGTGGCGGCTCTGTTGGGGCATCGCCTGTTGGCGGTCGATAGGGCGGCCGCGACGGTCGAGGTGGAATTCAGGGCGGAGCCGCATCTGTTCAATCCCATGAATGTCATGCAGGGCGGTTTTACCGTCGCCATGTTGGAGCAGGCCCTGCTCGACGCCGTGGCCGCATTGGCGGACCGGCCCCACGAGGCCGCAACCTTGGAAATGCAGTGCAATTTCCTCGCTGCCATCGGCCCCGGTCCCTTGCGCTGCCGCGCGGGCCTGGTTCGTCAGGGCCGGTCCACGGCGTTTGTCGAGGCGCGTTTGTTTGCCGGCGACGGTGAACTGGCGGCCACGGCCACATCGGTGGTGGCATTGACCGCCGCGGCCGGTGATTGAGGCAAGCAGACGCCCCTATGCCAAGGCGCCATTGCCGGGATTTGACAAACTGGGGTGTTTTCGCGGCTTTCGCTTCCGTGACGCTGGACAGGCTATTCAATTTACACTATGAACCCCAACGTCTTTGGGCGTTGACCGCCCACCGGGCCTGTTTTCACGGACGCCCCGGATGCCCAGGTAGCTCAGTTGGTAGAGCAGCGGACTGAAAATCCGCGTGTCGGTGGTTCGAATCCGCCCCTGGGCACCATTTTCTTCTTTAGATTCAATAATTTAAGTAGTATCTAAGGTTTGAGAAATCTCTCTATTTGAGTTAGACACAGTTAGACACTATATTGTCTGACTATGAGAACTCGTAATCAAAAAACCGACAAAAAAGTCATCCGAAAAGGATTATCCCTATATCGAACCAAAAGTTCTCCCTACTGGTTTGCGAGAATCTGGATTAGTGGGGAAAAAAAGTATGTTGTCCGATCAACCAAAGAGACATCTCGACTTGTTGCAGAGGAAGTCGCAGAGGAACTCATAAATGATCTGAAACAAGATCGTTTCGTTTTTGGTGTTCCGAAGAATCGAACCTTTAATCACTACGCAGAAATGTTGATCAAGGAACAGAGGAGACAATCGGGAAAAACCAAGAACGCAAGGTTCTCGAAGGATGACGAAAAACTCTTGAACCGTGACGGAGATGGGATCAGCGAATTTTTTGGAAGCAAGGATGTCGGGACAATCAAAACACCGCAGATTCGGGAATACCTGAACTGGTTAAGGAAGTTTCACGCATACCCCTTCCAGTTTTGACACCCCCCATTCGAGATTTCTCTTTAGGTTCAACCCTACTTTTGTAGGTTAGGATTCGGTTGTCAGTTTTCGAGGGGGTAGGGGGTGTTCTGTCAGATGGAAGTGAATAGGAACCACCAGATGACAAGGAATGCACCAAACCCCAAAACCAGTAGGAATGCGTATATCAGGGTTCTCCCGATATGCGTCATTCACGACTTTGCAAAGGTCATCGTAGGGCATCGTTACTCCACCCCATCCCATCCCGAACTTCCCAGAAGTACGGCAAAGATGTGGAGTACGATTCCACCAAACAAAATTTCGACATTAATAACAACTATAATTCCTCGTGTAACTATTCACTAGTTTACTTTTTGCTGTATAAACAAATATAGAGATTTTCTTTTCAAAATTTATATAGGTCTCCATAACGATTCCCGCAACTCTATTTGTTACCAAGAATACAAGTTTACCTTCTTGTGTTTCCACCGTATTAGACCTCTGTAATTCGTTATTTATGTACAAATCCGTTCCATCTGTTCTATACTCGTATTTATTCATTTTATCGTTATAACATGTAAATGTCTTCATCTCTATTTGCTTTTCGAATTTATCAAATTTCCCAGCACCCCAACTCATTCCCGCACTCCCCCTGTCAAGATTGGTAAGTTCTCAGTCAAATACTATACTTATTTTGTAAATTTACTAAATAGATCGTCATACTTCTTGATTTCTTGCTCGTTCTTAAGTTGTTTCGCGTTTCGCTGCGCTTCTCGCTGCGCTTCACGCCTCGCTTGCCGCTCCGCATTTTCTTTTTCCAACTTCTTTCGTATCTCTCTTTGGCGCTCCAGAAACTCGGGACTATTCCGATATCGTCTGGACTGTTCATATTCTTCTATAAGTGCATCTGCATTTTTCATGCATTTGTTATAAATTTTCTGGTTCAAGTAGTTGGAGTTTGACATAGGCGTTCTATCTATACAGAAAGCGTGTCTCTCACTGAAAGGTGCCGCCAGTGAAAGGTGGGAAAATATCAATGCAATGGCAGTAAACACGCCTAATGGTAAGATCTTGATTCTATGCGAGATTTTCATTTTATTGAATTTCCGAACAAGGTCTCAGGTAATAACTGCTTAAAATGTGACTTTAGTGCATTCTTCAAATACTTTCCTTATGATGTATTTGAACTCGATTCTCGTTCGAGTATCCCGATGTTTCCAATTAGATACATCCGAAATTTCTTCAAAACAGGTATTCTTTTTGCAAAAATTCCTTCTTTTGTGATCACGAGAATACCCGTCCCTATTAAATTGTACATATCCTACGGAGGACATCACTTGGAGTCCTTGCGGATTCCCAAGGTATCCACGGACTGTAATATCTCCGCATTTGTAAGTTGCATCTCCATAACTGACTCCCCAACTATCTCGGTAATTATTTTTCTCTGGGTGACTTTGGTTTAAGCACCTATTGAACTCCCCCCCACCTTGGAAGCGCATTTGAATTTCCGTGGACTTGTATTTCTCTTTTTCTTTATACCCTGATGGGCACGCTGCTATAGCGGAAGATGTGGTTATTACTAATAAGATTAATGCGCTAGATTTCATGATTAATGCGATAAAATACATTTAGCATGCCTCCATAGACTTGAATTATCCGACATTCCCCAGATGACATCCAACTTCGTGGAAATCAGCACTCTCACCCACTCCCGCACTTCCCAGAAGCACGGCAAGGGTGAGGCAGAGGATGGTGGTCAGTCTTCTCATACGAGGATTATGGCAAGAAATGTGAGGGATTGGGAGTCAGAGGGTGAGGGAGACTGACAACCCATCTCAATTCCCTACAAGAACCTGACGTCCATCAACGGTGATCTGTGCGTTCTGGTCGAGGAGGAGTTCCTTCCAGCTTTGCGCACTCTCGCGATAGCCGTCCACGATGCCAATGATGTCCTTGTGGCCC
>JASLLM010000064.1 GCA_030747035.1 Alphaproteobacteria bacterium
AGAAGAAGAACGACAGCCGGCCGGCGAATTTGTCGATGTCCAGGCCGCTGTCTACGGCGGTACGGACATATTCCAGGCCGTCGGCCAGGGTAAAGGCCAGCTCCTGCACGCAGGTCGCCCCGGCCTCCTGCATGTGATAGCCGGAGATCGAGATGGAATTGAACTTCGGCATGTTTTCCGCCGTGTAGCCGATGATGTCGGAAACGATGCGCATGGAGGGGCTGGGCGGATAGATATAGGTGTTGCGCACCATGAACTCTTTCAGAATGTCGTTCTGAATGGTGCCGGCCAGTTGATCGGGGCTGACCCCCTGTTCCTCCGCCGCCACGATATAGCTGGCGAGCGTTGGCAGCACGGCGCCGTTCATGGTCATGGAGACGCTCATCTTGTCCAGGGGAATGCCGTCAAACAGGACTTTCATGTCCTCGACGCTGTCGATGGCCACGCCCGCCTTGCCCACATCGCCGACCACGCGGGGGTGATCGGAATCGTAGCCACGGTGGGTCGCCAGATCAAACGCAACCGACAGCCCCGACTGGCCGCCGTCGAGGAGCTTGCGGTAGAAGCGGTTGGATTCTTCAGCGGTGGAGAAGCCGGCATATTGCCGCACGGTCCAAGCCCTGTTGGTATACATGGTGGCGCGCACGCCCCTCAGGAACGGCTCCACGCCCGGCAGGTTATCCTGGTTTTTCAGGCCTTCGAGATCTTCGGCGGTATACAGCGGCTTCACGGCAATGCCCTCGGGCGTCTGCCAGGTCAGATCGTCCGGCGACTTCCCGCGCAGCTCCTTCGCCGCCATCTCGCGCCAAGATTCGGGGGTTTTCGTATTGTCCGCCATATCACCAATCCCATTCCTACCAGCCCCGTGTATAGCCCAGGGCGTAAGGGGGAGTCTATTTTCAGAATACGGGGCATAAGGGCGGATGGTCCACAACGCCTGCACCGTTCCTAGGGAACGCCGCAGCCGATATCAACGTGGGATGTCGAGGTGACAAAGGGGCCTTTGTCAATTTCCGAGATGTCGAACCGTTTTGCCCTGTCTGCCAGATCAATACAGTAGTAGATGAAAGTTGGATCTTGCTCCGGTGCGGCCACGATCGGCAGCAACAGGATGTCAAATTCCAGCGTATTGCCGTCCTTGAGGCGCAATGAACAGCCGTCGGCAAAAATGCCGCAGGGAACGGTGACAATCGGCAGCAAGCGTTCCAACCCGTCCTGGCGGATAGGTTCCGGCATAAGGTCCAGATAATTCTTGCCGCGCCTGTTTTCGCCGATTTGCTCCTCGAACAAGGTGGCGCCGACGCGAACCATCACCTTGCCGTCACCCGTAAGTTCCCAAACAGAGGTCGCTGCCATGGCCGTCTTCAGGTCTTCGGGCCGTACATCTGAACGCGCCGGTAGTATCTGGCTGCCGCGCCACTTCTGCCAGGCCTGAAGAAACAAACGGCAGTTTTGTTGGTTTTCCAGCCTGTCGTAGAGCGTTGCCAGTGTCAGCGTCATTTGAATCCAGGGTTACTTGGTATTTCGGCCACTGAATATGGCAATAATCCCGCCGCCGCAATATTGAAACGCGCGGGCGTTTTGCTCAAACCGGCACCAAGTCCTCGATACACTCCGTAATCGCCGCCATAGACGCACCAGGCGTGAACACCTCTCGCACGCCCATTTCCTTCAGGGTCACGATGTCCTGGGCCGGGATGATGCCGCCGCCGAGGACGGGGATGCTTTCGCCGGCCTCGGCCCGCAATCGCTCCATGATCTCGGCGAACAGGACGTTGTGGGCGCCGGACATGACGGAGACACAGACGATGTCCACGTCCTCCTCCACCGCGATGCGGACGATGGCTTCGGGGGTCTGGCGCAGGCCGGAGTAGACCACTTCCATGCCGGCCTCGCGCATGGCGTGGGCCAGCACCTTGGCACCGCGGTCGTGGCCGTCCAAACCGGGCTTGGCGATTAGGACCCTGATAGGTGTTTTACGCGCTTTACTATCTGCCATGCTCATTCCGCCATACTCATATGGCCGCCGTCTGGTATTCGCCGAAAACCTTGCGTTCGACGCCGCAAATTTCGCCGATGGTGGCGTAGGCGCGCACCGCTTCCAGGATCGGATACATCAGGTTGCCATCGCCCCGCGCTTCATCCTCCAGGCGGGCCAGTGCGGCCTCGACGGCGCCGTTGTCCCGTTCCTTGCGCAGAGCTTGCAGCTTGGCGATCTGCGCCGCGACCTGTTCCGGGTTCGGGCGGTGCAATTGGATCTCCGGGTCGTGGTCGTCCTGGAAGCTGTTGACGCCCACCACCGTCCGTTCGCCGTTGTCGATCTGCTGCTGCTGGGCGAACGAGGCCTCGGCGATTTGCGCCTGGGCCCGGCCGTCTTCAATGGCCTTGAGCATGCCGCCCTCGGCCTCGATCTGGGCAATGTACAGGTTCACCTCGGCCTCAATCTGATCGGTCAAAGCCTCCACGTAATAGGAGCCACCCAGGGGATCGATAACCTCCGCCGCACCGCTTTCATGCGCCAGCACCTGCTGGGTGCGCAGGGCGACCAGGGCCGAATGCTCGGTGGGAATGGCCAGGGCTTCGTCAAACGATGCCGAATGGAACGACTGCACCCCGCCCAAAATGCCCGATAGGGCTTGCAAGGCAACACGGACGATATTGTTTTCCGGTTGCTGCGCCGTCAGGGTGCTGCCGGCCGAACCCGCGCCGGTGCGGAACATCAATGATGCCGCCTGCTTGGCGCCGAAACGGTCCTTCAGCAAGCGCGCCCACAGGCGCCGGGTGGCGCGGAATTTCGAGGCTTCCTGGAAAATATTGGCCGAGGCGGAGAAGTTGAAGGCCAGACGCGGCGCGAAGGCGTCGATGTCCATGCCCCGTTCCAGACAGGCCTCGATATAAGTGATGGCGTCGGCCAGGGCGAAGGCCACTTCCTGCACCAGGGTGGAGCCGGCCTCGCGCACGTGATAGCCGCAGATGTTGATGGCATTCCAGCGCGGCAAATTGGCGGTGCAATATTCGATCACATCGACGGTCATGCGCAGGGACGGCCGGGGCGGAAAGACATAGGTGCCCCGCGCGATGAATTCCTTCAGGATATCGTTCTGCGTGGTGCCGGAAATCCGCTCCGCCGGCACGCCTTCCTGTTCCGCCACCGCTACATACATGGCCAGGGCCACGTTGGCAGCGGAATTCATGGTCAACGACGGCGAGGCTTTTTCCAGGGGCAGGCCGCCGAATATGGTCTCCATATCGGCCAGGCTGTCCACCGCCACGCCGACCACGCCGACCTCGCCCTTGGCCCGCTCGTCATCACTGTCGAAACCCAGTTGGGTGGGCAGATCGTAGGCCACCAGCAGGCCGCCTTGGCCCTGTTTCAGCAGATAGTCGAAGCGTTCGTGGGTCTCCTCCGGCGTGCCGAAGCCGGCGTATTGCCGCATAGTCCAATAGCGCCCTTGATACATGGACGGCTGGACGCCGCGGGTATAGGGGTATTCGCCGGGAAAGCCCAAATCGTCTTGATAGTCCCGGTTCTCGCCGTCCAGGGGCGTATACAGCCGCTCCTGCCTGACGTCCGAGGGCATGCGCGGGCGGCTGACCTTGGCCAGGGCCGGGTCCAGGCGCTCCGCCTCCCAACGTTCCCTGGCCTTTTGCAGTTCGCTGCGTTCGTATGGCTTGTCCATGGCTCCAATCTCCTGGCCCTTAGCCTAACCCACCTGCTTAACTAAAGCGATGCGCTGGGTGGGCTGAAATCCTGAGCGGTAGAGGAAACCCAACAGCTCAAAATCATCCAGGGCGATGGTGGTTTCCGCACTTTCGACCCGCAGGCCGTTCAGGTTGACCAGCAACTGGGACAACAGGGCGTGGGCTATGCCGTGGCCGGCAAATTCCGGATGCACGCCGATGGTGTCGACCACCGCCACCGCATCCGTGCGCCCGAAATCCCCGAAATCCAGCCGTGCCATGACAAAGCCGGCGACGAAGCCATCGCGCCGGGCGGCTAGGGAAATACGGATGCCGCTGTCCACCAGGGCCTCGTTCAGCTTGGCCGCCATGTAATCCCGCCGGTCCCGCCCGGTCAGCTTGCCATCAATCAGCACCAGGGCGTCGAGGTCCTGTTCCGACAGCGAAGCCACATCGACGCGGTCGCGCGGCAGGGCCCGGAAATTATCGGCCCGGTCAATATCATCCGCGTCGTCCTGATCCTCATCGTCATCCCCATCATCGGATAGCGCGGCGGCCTCCCGCGATGGGTCCACCGTCACGGCGATAATATGGCGCGGCGCCTTGGCGAAGCCGTTGGCGGCAAAGAACTTTGCCATCACATGATCGGTCCAGGCGATGGAGGTCTGCAATTCGTCAATGCCGCGCCGGCGCATCTCGTCTTCCAGGGCGCCGAGCAACGCGGCCCCATGGCCCAGATGCTGCTGCTCCGGCGCCACGTCGATGACTTCCAGCATGACGGCGGGTGCCTCGCGGCCAAACTCGCCGCTTTGTACCCGGGCCAGCACCGCCGCCTCCAGGCCGCCTTCGCCATCAATGGCGAATTGTATATGGCCGTCGGGGTCGCGCAGGGCGGCGGCCAGGCGCTTTTCGAAATAGCCGCGCCGGGAATGGCCGACGATCTTGCGGTCGATGGCGACCGCTGGGTCGAGGTCATCGGGCGCAAGCCGCCGCACCTTGGGATCCGATGTCTTGTCCGTTTGGCCCATATTGTCTCTCCCTACCAACGGGGCAGTGTAACAAACCCGCACCCCCGGCGGAAGGATCGCGCCGCCTGGCCTTAGGACAATTTCGGTACGATCCGCTCCATGAAAACGGCCATGGCGTCCGTGTTCTCGGCCCTGTCGCCACTGCTGACACCGATGACGATTTCATCCAGCCCGGCGTCCCGATAGGCCCGGACGGTTTCGGCGATATCGTCGTCTGTGCCGGTCAGCGCCGTGCGGTCGGGAACCGGGGCGCTGGGCGCCTGGCCGGTAAAGGCCAGGGGCAGGGTCAGGGAAAACTGCAGGGCGGAAGGGTCCCGTCCCGCTGCTTCCGTCAGCCGCATGACCTCCCCGCGGCCCTCGGCGAGCTGGCTTGGGGTTTGCCGCAGGGTATGCCAGCCGTCGCCGAAGCGGGCCACCCGGGCCCGGGCCGCCGGGCTGGAGCCGCCAATCAGTATGGGCGGATAGGGTTTCTGATAGGGCTTGGGCGAAAATTTCAGGCCGCCAAAGCGGTAGAATTCACCGGAAAACTGGGGTGTATCCTGGGTCCAAAGGGCCTGCAGCGCGCCCAGGATCTCGTCCGTGCGCCTGCCCCGGGTGGTGAAATCAACGCCCAGGTTCTCGAACTCGTCCCGGGTGATGGCGACGCCGATACCGAAGTCCACCCGCCCGTGGGAGAGCTGGTCCAGAGTGGCGATCATCTTGCCCAGACGGGCCGGTTCATGCCACGGCAGCACCAGGACGGAAGTGCCTAGGCGGACCTTTTCGGTGGCGCAGGCAATGGCGGTCAAAACGGTCAGGGCATCGTGATAAGGCCGGTCGCCAAGGCGTTCGGCGACATAGGTGGAATGGAACAGATGCTCCCGGACCCAGACGCTGGCATAGCCCAGACGCTCCGCCGTGACGGCAATGGCGACCAGATCGTTCGGGTCTTCGACGCCGTAATTATTGGGAATGCCAAAGCCAATCTTCATTACGGCTACCCTTCACGTTCAAGTGATGCGAGTATGGACGATGCTCTGCTAAAGTCCGCCCGGGAGGCGCAGGATAGCAAGCATGTCCAGTCGCATCAAAGTATCGCCTGAGTACCAATTCGAAAGGGTGGGACAAATAAAAATTGGGGACAGGAACGATGAAAAAATCTTCCACGATGTTGATTGTTTTGATTGGGTTGATTTTTGTCTTTACCGGCACGGCGCTGGCGGCGGATGTCAAGATCACGCCCCTGGGCGGCAAGGATGAGGAGTTTTGCCGCCTCGACCGGGCCATGGTGTTCGAGGATCCCAACGGCACCCGGATCCTCTACGATCCCGGCATGACCGTGGCCGGCCCGTCCGATCCGCGCCTAGGCAAGATCGACGCCGTTCTGGTCACCCATATGCATGGTGATCACGTGGGCGTTCGCCACAACAAGGCGCCCAACACCGGGGCCTGCGGCAAGCCTGATCTGTCGGTGCTCGCGGTGCCCAACACCAATGCGGTCAATATCGCCCTGGCGAAAAAGGCCAAGATCGTCACGGGCAGCGAGATGCCGCCGTTCTTCGCCGGCAAACTGAAGGCCCTGGGCGGCAATCCGAAAGATTCCGTGCTGGCCAGGTTCGGCGCCACAAAAACGGTCGGCGGCGTGAAGATCTCCACCGTCCCGGCTTCCCACTCCAACGGTCTGTCACCCGGCCTCATCGGCGGTGATCTGGGCAAGGCCATGAAGGCGGCTGGGATCGGCGGCTACGTGGGTCCGCCCACCGGCTTCATCCTGCAATTCACTAATGGCCTGGTGGCCTATCTCTCCGGCGACACCGGCATGACGGCGGAGCAGGACCGGGTCGTGCGCGGCTATTACAAGGCTAAGCTGGCGGTGATGAATATCGGCGATACCTACACCACCGGTCCGGCGGAGGCGGCCTATGTGGTCAACGAATTGATCAAACCGGCCTCGGTGATCGCTTCGCACGCGAATGAGGCCGCGACCAAGGGCGGCAAGGTACAGCCCGGCACCCGCACGGAACTGTTCCGCGATGCCGCGAAGGTGCCGGTCCATATTCCCTTGAGCGGCCGCACCATGTCCTTCAACGGCGGCGGCGCCTGCGTCAGCGGCTGTTGAAGGTTTCACGGATCGCCGAGCCACCCGCTCCCCCTTCCCGGCCACCCATTGATGGTACCCTGTGGGTGCCATGACAGTCATTGGGGAAGGGGGAGCGGGTGGGTAGTTCAGTCTCGAAAATGGTCTATCCGCCGGCCGGTTCTTCTTCCGCTGACAGGATCGGCGCGCCTTCTAATGATCTGGAAGGCGCGCCGTCGACGCCGTGGGGGATATCGCCAACCAGGGTGACACGGTAGAGCTGGCGGTCATGGTCGGTGGCGTAGATATCGCTGGGCGCCAAATGGGCGGTGGCGCGGTTGTCCCACATGGCGATGTCGCCGGCGTTCCATTTGAAGCGCACGGTAAACTCCGGCCGCACCAGATGCTCCCACAGCATCTCCAATATCGTCTGGCTTTCCCGGGGGCTGAGGCCGACGATGGATTTCACGAAGGAGGGGCTGAGGAACAACAGCCGCTCGCCGGTTTCGGGATGCACGGTGACCATCGGATGTTCGCTTTTCAGGGTCCGGCGCCGGACGCTTTCGTCGTAAGCCTCGACCGCAGAGGCGTTTGGCGGCGGGGCGAAAGCATGAATGGTGCGCAAACCGTCGGCCAATGCCTTGATCGGCGCCGACAGGGCGTCATAGGCCACCGCCAGGTTGGTCCACATGGTATCGCCGCCATAGGGGGGTATGGTAACGCCGCGCAGGATCGCCGCCTTGGGCGGATTGACCGCCGCCGTGATGTCCGTATGCCAGCCCACCCATGGCGTGGCCAGGCGTTCCTGGCGATGGCTGTTGGCGGTGCGGTTCTTGGCGATGGAATAAACCTCGGGAAAGCCGTCCTCGTGGCCGAACACCGCATGGCCGATGGTCGGCTGGCCGAACTGCCGGGCCAGGGCGACATGGCCGGCATGATCCAGGTCTTGATCCCGGAAGAAGATCACCTTCCATTGCAACAGGGCATCGTTGATCTGCCGCCGCAGCCCCTCCGTCAAAGGCTGGCTTAGATCAACGCCGGAAATTTCCGCACCGATATGTAGGGTCTGTGGCGTAATGCCGATGCTATCGCCCGCCGTGACGGCTTGTGCCGCCGGTGATGATGTGGCCATGTTCTTCTCCCCTGGTTTCCCCCGGCCAATTGCCGTCCGCAACAGGCTAGTTCGTGCAGTAAAAGGCCAGCTTGTTGCCGTCCAGATCGCGCACATAGCCAAAGGTCATGGCGCCGCCGCCCCTGGGCCCGACTTCGCCTTCGTCCTGGCCGCCCAATTCCAGCGCCCGTGCGTGCAGCTTGGCCACGGTCTCGGCATCGTCCACCATCAGCGCCACCATGGTGCCGTTGCCAGGGCTGGCGGCCTGACCATCGAAGGGCTTGATAATACCCAGCATGGCCGCGCCCGCCTTGGAGGACCACATCACCAGGCGATCGTTCGGTTCGATCTTCCTCAGGCCCAAATCGGCGAACAGGGCATCATAAAATGCCACGGCTTTTTCCAGGTCGTTGGTGCCAAGTGTGGTGTAGCCGATCATGGTCCAGGTGTCCTTTTTGATGGAATAGCGAGGTTCGAATTGCAGTATCGCGTGGCGATGGTAGCCATATTGTCTCGCGGTTGGAATGGCTTTCTTCCACGGCCGCGGCCGCCGGAGGGCTTTGAAACAGTTCTCAGCCGTCCACTAGCAGCCGGTGCGGCGCCTCGAAATATTCCGTTGACTGCATTTCGGTCAGGCGCGAGACCGTGCGCTGGAACTCGAAGCCGCCGTCGCCGGCCGGGTAGATCGCCTCCACCTCCGTGGCGGCGCTGGCCACCAGTTTGATGCCGTTGTCGTACATAACATCGATCAGGATCACGAAACGCCGGGCCTCGTTGCGCCGCTCTGGCCCCAGTTCGGGGATGCCGGCGAGGATCAGGGTGTGATAATGCCTGGCCAGTTCCAGATAGTCGTGCGCGCCCAGGGGCTGTTCGCACAGTTCGGCGAAGCTGAAGCGGGCCACGCCCTTGGCCTGTTGCGGCACCGCTATTGTACGGCCCTTGACCTCGATCTCCGCCGGCCGGCCCGCCGCCAGATCGGTCAGATTGAGGAAGGCCTTGTCCAGGGCCGCCTGGGCCGCGGCGTCCAGGGGTGTGTAATAGACCGGCACGCCCTTCATGCGTGCCAGGCGGTGATCCATCCGGCCTTCGAGGCAGAGGATATCCAGGCGTTGCTTCAGGGTCTCGATAAAGGGCAGGAACAATTGCCGGTTCAGACCGCCCTTGTAGAGATCGTCCGGGGCCCGGTTGGAAGTGGCGATCACCACCACGCCCAGTTCGAACAGACGCCCGAACAGGCGGCCCAGGATCATGGCATCGGCGATGTCGCGGACCTCGAACTCATCGAAACAGAGCAGCCAGGTCGCCTCCGCGATGGCCTCGGCGACGGGCGGAATGGGATCGTCGCCATTCCTGTCCTTGTCGGGGGTTTTTCGGAATTTGTCGATGCGGGCATGCACCTCGCCCATGAACTCGTGGAAATGCACCCGCCGTTTGCGCTCGATGGGGGCGCCGTCAAAGAACAGATCCATCAGCATGGATTTGCCCCGGCCCACCTCGCCATAGATATACAGCCCCTCCGGCGCCGGTTCCTTCTGGCTGCCGCCGAACAGGAACTGCCGCCAGCCCGTGCCCTTGTTCGGGCCTTGATTGGCATCGTACTGGGCCAGGCGGTGGTGCAGCATCTGCAGCTTTTCCGCCGCCAGCTCCTGGGCTGGGTCCGGGTCCAGCTCGCCGGCCCGGCGCAGGGCCCGGTAACGCTCTAGCGGGGCATTGGCGTCCACGCGGAACTCGTCCCCTTCGGCGCGCCGTTATTTCTGTCCGTCGACGACGCCGGGGTCACGCACCGCACCATAGGCCGCGCTACGGGCCAGGGCCGCATAGGCGCGCAGGGCGCGGGAGACGTGGCGGTCCCGGTTCAGGGGTTTCCAGCCGCCGTCCTCGCGGGCGCTCATGGCCTGATGGCGGCGTTCGATTTCCTGTGGGTCCACGTTCAGTTGCAACAGGCGTTCGGGAATATCGATCTCCACCTCGTCGCCGTTTTCGATCAGGGCGATCAGGCCGCCTTCGCCCGCTTCCGGCGAGATATGGCCCAGGGACAGGCCCGAGGAGGCGCCGGAAAAACGCCCATCCGTGATCAGGGCGCATTCCTTGCCCAGGCCCACGGCCTTGATCATCGAAGTGGGCATCAGCATTTCCTGCATGCCGGGGCCGCCCCGCGGCCCTTCATAGCGGACCACGACCACGTCGCCGGATTTGACCTCGCCGGCCAAAATGCCGTCGCCGGCGGCGTCCTGGCTTTCATAGACCACGGCCGGGCCCTTGAATTTCAGGATCGATTCATCGACGCCGGCGGTCTTCACGATACAGCCGTCATCGGCCAGATTGCCAAACAGCACCGCCAGGCCGCCGTCCTGGGAATAGGCGTGCTCGATATCCCGGATGCAGCCGTCTTCCCGGTCCAGATCCAGGCTGTCGTAATAGCTGTCCTGGCTGAAAGCGGCGATGGAGCGGATGCGCCCCGGCGCGGCGGAATAGAACTTCTTCACGTCTTCATTGGAGGTGCGGCGCACGTCCCACATTTCCAACGTGTCGGCCAGGGTATCGCCGGAGACATTCAGCACCGAAGTATCCAACAGACCGCCGCGCTCCAGCTCGCCCATGATGCCCAGGATACCGCCGGCCCGGTGCACATCCTCCATATGATAATGGGGCACGGACGGCGAGACCTTGCAGATATTGGGCACTTTTCGGGATAGCGCATCCATATGCGCCATTCTGAAGTCGACCTCGCCCTCGAAGGCGATGGCCAACAGATGCAGCACCGTGTTGGTGGAGCCGCCCATGGCAATATCCAGCGCCATGGCATTGGTGAAGGCGGGCACGGTGGCGATGTTGCGGGGCAGCACGGATGTTTCGTCCAGTTCGTAATAGCGCTTGGTCATCTCGACGATCTGCCGGCCCGCCTGCAGGAACAATTCCTTGCGCCTTGCGTGCGTGGCCACGATGGAGCCGTTGCCCGGCAGCGCCAGACCCAGCGCCTCGGCCAGGCAATTCATGGAATTGGCGGTGAACATGCCCGAACATGAACCGCAGGTGGGGCAGGACAGCCGCTCCATCTCCAGCAATTCGGCTTCCGAGACGTTGGGGTCGTTACTGGCCACCAGGGTATCGAGCAAATCAAGCTCCGAGCCCCTGGTGGCGCCCGCCTTGCCCGCCTCCATGGGACCGCCGGAAACAAAGATCGTGGGGAGGTTCAGGCGCATGGCCGCCATCAGCATGCCCGGGGTAATTTTGTCACAGTTGGAGATGCAGACCAGGGCATCGGCGCAGTGCGCCTCCACCATGTATTCCACCGCGTCCGCGATCAGCTCCCTGGACGGCAGGCTGTACAGCATGCCGTCGTGGCCCATGGCGATGCCGTCATCCACGGCGATGGTATTGAATTCCTTGGCGTTGGCGCCGGCCGCCTCGACCTCGCGGGCCACCATCTGGCCCAGGTCCTTCAGATGCACATGCCCCGGCACGAACTGGGTAAAGGAATTGGCGATCGCGATGACCGGCTTGTCCATATCCTTTTCCTGCGTTCCCGTGGCGCGCCAGAGGGAACGTGCGGCGGCGGCGCGGGAGCCCTGGGTGGTGCGGTGGGAGCGATATGCGGGCATGGCGGGATTTCCTTCGAATTGGGAGCAATACGGCGTCGAAACAGCGGGAACGGCGCGGAACCTAGCAGGTTCCGCGGCGGGTTTCCAACATCGATTGGTGCCGCCAGCCGCGCCGACGGCCCATGCCATGCCATCCACCGCTCCCCCGGCAATGATTGGCATGTTTACGCTTTTTCCATAACATTGCGGCATCACATGCCCATGGCCTACCATTCGGCCGATAGCAGGAGTGACCCATGAGCCAAGGCGATTTGTTCGGTGTCGTAACGCCGCAGTTGCGGCGCGGCGAAAAGGCGGTCTGGACCGAGCGGCCGGCGCCAATGGCGCGGGCCAAATCCAGGCTGAAGATTTTTCTCTTCGGCATACCCTTTTTTGGCTTCGCGATATTCTGGACCGCCACCGCCTCGCAATCGGGCGATCCTATCTTTCCCCTGTTCGGCATACCGTTTCTGGTGATCGGCGCCGGCCTGCTGCTGGCGCCCGTCTGGTCCTATTGGGAGGCCAAGAACTGGCTGATTTATGCCATTACCGACCAGCGCATTCTGATCATCCGCGTCTTTCCCAGGCACAAGGTGGAAAGTTTCGAACCCGGCGACATCACGAGGCTGGAACGCACCACCAGCGCGGATGGTTCCGGTAACGTCATCTTCGCCGAGGAAGAACGCCGGGGCAAGAACGGCACCTATATGGTGCCGCGCGGCTTTTACGGCGTGCCCGAGGCCATGCGGGTGGAGGAAGCGGTGATGAAACTGCGGAATTCCGGGGCCCGGGGATAGGTCAAATCCACCTACGCCGCCCTTGAGGGTTGGCTTTGCCCGGGGTCAATACCAGTCCAGTTTGTTTTGCAAAGGCAAATCTGGCAAAATGCCGGGCCATGAGCATGCGTTATCAGATTGACACCGGCCGGCGGCTGGTCGTGGCCTGGTATGAGGAATGGTTAGATCCGGCGGAATATACCGCGTTCACGGCGGAGGTTGCGGCCAGCCCGGACTATCGCCCGGACTATCGCGTGCTCGCGGTGATCGCCCCCAATCTCGACCTGAGCAGTTTGAGCATTCACGCCATGCGCGAGATGCAGGCCGCAGAGGCGGCAAATCTGCAACGCCCGCCCGGTACCCTGGGCGTGATCCTGATTGAAAATCGAATGGGCGAGATGTTGGCAAGACTCTACATCGACCTGGCCGCCAGCGATCCGAACCTGGGCACCGACATCGGCATGGTCTCCACCGCCCGGGAAGCCGCCGACCTGCTCGGGGTCAGCCTGGCGGATTTTCCCATGCCGGAATTTGCGCTGTAAGTGCATCCGGCAAACTGTCGTCCTGGCTGCCCGGGTCAAGCCCGGGCATGACGTTGGAAAGACCGAGTGATTTGCCGGGTAAGCGAATACACGACCCATTTGCCTTCCCCGCCCAGGAACGCTATCAAATTGGCGGTTTGCGTTCTTCAGGGAGTGGCAGGGCATGGCGACGGATAAATCTGGTTGGGTTGTGGGCAAGATCCTGGCGGAGCAGGCCCGGGTGCGGGCGGAGGCGCCGCTGATCCAGTTCGAAACCGGGCATATGCACAGCTATGGCGAGGCCCATGCCCTGGGCAACCGGGCCGGCAACGGCTATGCCGCCATCGGCGTTGGTTTTGGCGACAATGTGGCGGTGATGCTGAACAACCGGCTGGAGTATCTCTGGTCCTGGTTCGGGCTCAGCCGCATCGGCGGCGTGCTGGTGGGCATCAACACCGCACTCAAGGGCACCTTTCTGACCCACGTGCTGACCAACACCAAGGCCCGCATCGGGGTGTTCGAGCCGGAGTACCTGCCCTGGCTGGCGGAGATCGAGGATACCGTGCCGGAGATGGAGACGGTCTATGTGCCGGGCGATGTCTACGACCCCGACAATCTGCCCGCCTTCAAGAATATCGAGGTGCGCTGTTTTGACGAGATCATGGCAGCCCCCGCCGACGAGATCGAGGTGGAGGTCACCTACCGCGATATCGGCATGATCATGTTCACTTCCGGCACCACCGGGCCCTCGAAAGGCGCTCTGATGCCCCACGGCCATCTGTATCTGTTCGGCCATTGCATGCAGGTGCATCTGGGCATGACGCCGGATGATATCTATTACATCCCCATGCCGCTGTTTCACGCCCAGGGTATATTGATGCAGTTCTTCGCCACCCTGATCACGGGCGGCAGCGCCGTCCTGGTGAAGCAGTTCCGCGCCACCACCTGGATTGACGATATCCGTGAACACAAGGCGACCCTGACCAATCTGCTGGGCGTGATGAACGATTTCGTTTTGCGCCAGCCGGCCAACAACACCGATACGGACAACAAACTGCGCATGGTCTGCGCCGTACCGGTCACCGACGAGACCCTGGAGGTCCTGCGCACCCGCTTCGCCATTCCCAAGTTCAACGAAATCTTCGGCATGACGGAGGTCAACCTGCCCGTGGCCCGGCCCGTGGATGCGCCGGACGAGGCGGGCTGTTCCGGCAAGGTCTGGGATGAATACTTCGAGGTCATCATCGCCGATCCCGAAACGGATGAGGAAGTACCCATGGGCCAGGTCGGGGAAATTCTGGTCCGGCCCAAGGAGCCCTATTGTTTCATGGCCGGCTATAACGGAATGGACGACCGCACGGTGGAGACCTGGCGCAATTTCTGGTTCCATACCGGCGATGCCGGCCGCATGGATGAGCGCGGCTATGTCTGGTACATCGACCGTATCAAGGACACCATCAGAAGGCGCGGCGAAAACATCTCGTCATTTGAGGTCGAAGCGGTGTTCCTGGATCACGACGCGGTCAAGGAAGCCGCCGCCGTGGCCGTCGCGGCGGAGGAAGGCGGCGAGGACGAGGTGCTGATCTGCCTGATCCTGGAAGACGGCGTGGCGGCGCCTGCGCCGGAGGATCTGTTGGACTATGCCACCCCGCGCATGCCCTATTTCGCGGTGCCGCGCTATATCGAATATGTCGACGAGATCCCCACCACGCCCACGGCCAAGATCCAAAAAAACAAGCTACGCGACCGCGGCCTCTCCGCCGCCGCCTGGGACCGGGAAGCGGCGGGCTATAAGGTAAGGCGTGGTTAGGCGTTCCACTGTCATTCCCGCCCCCGCTTTCGCGAGGACAGGCTTCGCGGGAATCCATGCCTGAGATTAGCGGCATGATCAGAGGTGACGGGTGGTACGCCACGCCGGTTCCAGCGCGGTGTGTACTGCAACTACCGTGGTCCCCGCATAGCGGAGGCATGGATTCCCGCCTGCGCGGGAATGACGGCCGTGGCGGATAAACCCCGCGCCCGTACCGCGCCGGCTCTGCTGGAGGAAATGGCGGCGCGGCAGCCCGGCCACGAATCTGTCGTCGACGGGGACAGGCGTTGGAGCTACGCCGAGCTGCTGGCGGAATCCAAAAGCATCGCCAATGGCCTCTGGGCTCTCGGCGTGCGGCCCGGGGACCGGGTGGCGATCCTGATGGGCAACCGGGCGGAATGGCTGTCGGGCTATTTCGCCATTCTGGGCCTGGGCGCCACGGCGGTGGCGCTGAACACCTGGCTGACCCCGCCCGAGCAGGCCTATCAATTGAACCATGCTCAGGTCACCACCCTGATCCTGGCCGACCGCTTCCGCGACCGGGACGTGCTGGCGGAACTGGAGGAGATGCGGGCGCTGGGCCTGCCCAGCCTGCGCCGCTTGGTGGTGCTGGGCGGCCGGGTGCCCGACGGGGCCACGGCCTTCGCTGATCTGGCCGCCATGGGAGCTGCCGCGCCCGCCGGCATCTGGAGCACGGCCAAGCCGGACGATGTCGCCTGTATCCTTTACACCTCCGGCTCCACGGCCCGGCCCAAGGGCGTGCCGCTACAGCATTGGGGCCTGATCGACAATATGTGGCAGATCGGCGAACGCATGCATTTGAGCCCCGACGACCGGCTGTGGTTCGCGGTCTCGCTGTTCTGGTCCTTCGGCTGCGTCAACGCCCTCTTTGCCATGCTGAGCCATGGCGGCACAATGGTTCTGCAGCATCATTTCGAGGCCGGCGAGGCCCTGCGCCTGATCGAGGCGGAAGGCTGCACGGTGTTCTACGGCACGCCGAACATCGCCCTGGCCCTGGCCGAACATCCGGCGCGGGCCAAACACGACCTGACCAGCCTGCGCACCGGTGCCGCCATCGGCACGCCGGAGCAGATGCAGATGATCGTCGATCTGGGCGCGGAGGAAATCTGCAACGTCTATGGCCTGACGGAGGCCTACGGCAATTCCGCCGTGACGGATGCGCATGCGCCATTGGCGCGGCGCCTGACCGCCAGCGGCGCCCCCCTGGGCGGCGTTGAGATGCGTATCCTGGATCTGGAGAGCGGGCAGCCGCTGCCGCAAGGCGAGGTGGGCGAGATCGCCCTGCGTGGCCACGTCATGCCCGGCTATTTGCACGATCCCGATACCACGGCTGCTTCCATGACCGAGGACGGCTTTTTTCTAACCGGCGATCTGGGCCTGCTGGACCAACATGGCTGGCTGCAATTCCAGGGCCGGCGCAAGGAATTGATCAAAAGCGGCGGCATCAATATCGCTCCGGCCGAGATCGAGGCGGTCTTGCGGCAACATGATGCCATCGAGTCCGTCTTCGTCACCGGCCTGGACGACGCCCGCCTGGACCAGGCCATCGGCGCCGTTATCATCCTCCATCCCGGCGCATCCGTGAACGAGGATGATTTGCGGCAATATTGCCGGCGCTCCCTGGCAGCCTATAAGGTGCCGCATCGTTTCGTCTTCGTCGCCGCCAACGAATTGCCGGTAACATCGACGGAAAAATTGCAGCGCAACCGCCTGTACGAGTTGTTTCCCGCAACGGAAGGGTAGGGAGAAAGCCATGTCAAACGACGGCTTCGACAAGGAGGCATTTCGAAAACTCGAACATGACGGTTGGAACAGTCTGTCCGCCGGCTATCACGACCATTGGCAACTTGTGACAACGCAGATTGTTCCGGCGCTGCTGGAACGGACGGCTGTTGGCGCCGGTTGTCAGGTCCTCGATGTCGCATCCGGTCCCGGCTATGCCGCCGGCGCGGCGGCCGCTCTGGGCGCCACCGCCACGGGCATCGATCTGGCTGAGAATATGCAGGCATTGGCGGCGGCGAATTTCCCCGCTGCTTCCTTCCGTCTCGGCGATGCCGAGGATCTGCCGTTTGAGACGGGCAGCTTCGATGTGGTGACAATAAATTTCGGCGTGCTGCATTTTCCCGATGCCGACAAGGCCCTGGCGGAGACCTTTCGGGTCCTCAAACCTGGTGGCCGCCTTGGCTTCACCGCCTGGCAGGGGCCCGAGAATTGCGCCCTTGGCATGGCGATGGATGCTATCGCGCAGGAAGGCACCGTGCGGGTCGACTTGCCCAAGGGTACCCCGGTTTTCCGCTTTGCCGATCATGGGGAATGCGCCAGCGTGCTGGGGGCCATCGGTTTCACGGAAATTGCCAGTACCGACATCATGCTGACCTGGTCCCTGCCCAGGCCCGATCTGTTGATGGAAACCCTGCGCCAGGCCACGGCCCGAACTAGTGCGTTGCTTGGCGCCCAGGATCCCGCCGATCTTCCCGCCATCAAGGCGGCCATGACCGAAGCATGCAAGCCATTCGACAACGGCACGACCACCGACCTGCCCATGCCCGCCGTGTTGACGGTTGGGACCAAACCATAGGAGAGGCCATGGCGGATGTGGATGTGAAAGCCGGCTGGGATGCCTTCATCGCCGGCGTGCAGACCGCCGTAGAGCGCATGGACCAGATGACCGGGGATCTGGCCCCCGACGAGCGCGCCGACGGCTTCCAGGTCTTGACCCGGACCCTGGGCGCGGCGCACGAGGAACTGGAAATGGACCGCATCCGGCCCGAGCCGGTGCCCCACAATCTGTCCAGCAACAAGTTCCTGATGGATAATCCGGACGGCAAATACTGGACCTTCGAGCTGGACCCCTCCCAGCACTACCGCCTGTCCGGCAATTTGGGCGCGGCGGCCTATACCGCCATCGCCATCTATCGGGCCAAGGAGAAATGGCACGACACCGAAATCTGCGCCAACATCAACGGCGCGGATCTGGAGACCGACGGCAGCGGCGATTTCGAGCTGTTGCTGGGCGGCGAAAATCCCGGCCACGGCAACTGGCTGCCCCTGGACGGCGATGCCCGCACCGTCTGGATTAGGCAGTTTTTCAACGATGTCTATAACGAACGGCCCAGCCGCTTCGATATCGTCAATCTCGACCCCAAGGCGCCACCGGCCGCCCTGGACCCGGACCTGTTGGCGCAGCGTCTGACAAGAGCTGGTCGCAAGATGAAATCCATGACCTCAGCCATCCGCCATGCGGCGGAGCATGAATTGAGCCGGGGCAACCATGTGCGCGTCTGGTCCGAGATGCTGGGCGGCGCGGTCTTTACTTCTTCCGATATCTGGTATCAGCGCGGCGCCTGGGATCTGGCGGAGGACGAGGCCCTGGTCTTGCAAGGCGTGGCACCGCCGTCGCAGTTCTGGAACATTGTGCTTTACAGCCGCTTCCTCAATTCCCTCGACCACCGCAACCGGCCGGCCTCCCTCACGGGGGGCAAGATCAGCACGGATAGTGACGGCAGGTACCGCCTCATCATCAGTGCCAGCGACCCGGGCCTGGCGAACTGGCTGGATACGGAAGGGCGTGGGAAGGGCATGTTCGCCCTGCGCTGGGTCTGCCCGGAAACACAACCCGAGTTGCCCAGCGCCACTGTCGTCAAGCTGGCGGATCTATCGGAATGAATTCCGGCGTTTGGCAACCGCCGCCCCGGCCCGAAGGCGCCCGCCGGCAATATGCCGAGGCCGAGGCAGCCATGGCGGCCGATCCGACGCCGTTCTCCCTTGACCGGGATGCGCTTGAACACCGGGCGCAAACCGAACTGCCCGAGGGCCTGGCCCGCATGGCGCTTGCCGCCGCGCAGGAAGGCCGGCTGAACGCCCTGGGCCGGCGCACCATTGGGGCCATGATTACCGCCCTGGCCAAGGGCGGGCAACGGCAGAGGGCGCATCTCGACGCGCAGCCTGAAATCGCCCGGCGACCGATGGCGCGGCCGATCTTCATCATCGGCGGCTGGCGCACGGGCACCACGCTGCTGCACCGCATGCTGGCGCAGGTGAAGGGTTTGCGGGCGCCATTGTATTGGCAGTTGAGTAATCCTTTCGGTGCCAATGAAGCCGATCCGGCGCGGCGCGCTCAATTGATCGCGCGGGCTCAGGCCATGCACGATTTTCAATACAGCCTGAACCCCACAAAACAGATCGTGCATGGCTCGTCCGCCGAGGCGCCGGAGGAATGCGTCGTGGCCATGGGCAAGGATGGCCTGAACTGGGGCCTGACGGCGACGGCCTGGATGCCCGGTTACGGCGCCTGGCTGCGGCAGCAGGATTTCACCGGCGCCTATGGGCGCCATCGGGAGATCCTGCAGATCATCCAGGGCACGGATGACACTGGCCGTTGGCTGCTGAAGGCGCCGGCCCACACGGCGGAACTGGCGGCGCTATTGCGGATTTACCCCGACGCCCAGATCATCCACCTGCATCGGGATATCGTGGAAACGGTGGCTTCAGGCGCCTCTCTGTTCGCGGTCTTTCACAGCACTTACAGCGACGCCGTGGACCCGGTGGCGATCGGTGCCTATCAGCGGGAAACTTTCGCCCTGTGGTGCGAGCGGGCCCTGGCGGCGCGCCGCGCCGCCCCGGCGGCGGCCAACTTCGTCGACATTCAATACAGCGACCTTATGGCCGATCCCCTGGCCACGGCGCGGCGTATCCTGGCCGCCGTGGATCATCCCTGCGCCGAGGATGACGTCCAGGCCATGGCGGCCTATCTGGAACAGAACCGGCAGCACGGCCTGGGCCGGCACGAATATGGCCCGGCGCAATTTGGCCTGGACCCCGACCAGGTCCGCGAACACTTCGCCGGCATCAAGCAATGATCCGCATCAGGCAATAGGGGAACATTCATGCAGACCACCATCACCGAGCATGTCGTCAGAAGCGGCCGCCATACCTCGTTCTATCTGGCCGCCGGACCAGAGGACGGACCATTGCTGATCTTTGTTCACGGCTGGCCGGAACTCTCGATCAGTTGGCGGCATCAGTTGCCGGCCTTGGCCGCCATGGGCTTCCGCTGCCTGGCGCCGGATATGCGGGGCTATGGCCGCTCTTCGGTGCCCCAGCGCCACGAGGACTATGCCCAGGCCGAAATCGTTGCCGATATGATCGAGCTACTGGATGCCCAAGGACGCGGGCAGGCGGTCTGGATCGGACATGACTGGGGCTCGCCGGTGGTCTGGAATATTGCCTCCCACCACCCCGACCGCGTTCGGGCCGTGGCCTCTCTGTGCGTGCCCTATGGCATTCTGGAACATGGCCTGGACAGTCTGATCGACACCGTGGACCGCGCTGTCTATCCGGAGGACGAATTTCCCGCCGGGCAGTGGGAGTATATGCGCTTTTATGAGGAGAACTTCGCCCATGCCATGGCCGGGTTCGAGGCCAATCCATATAATACCGCCAAGGCATTGTTCCGGCGCGGTGATCCGGCGGGACGGGGCAAACCGACCCGCACGGCATTTGTCCGCAAACAGGGCGGCTGGTTCGGACCGGAGAATGCCGCCCCCGACGTGCCCCGCGACGATACGGTGATCACGGAGGAGGATCTGTCGGTCTATGCTGCCGCGATGACGCGCAGCGGCTTTTTCGGCGCCGATTCCTATTATATGAACCATGCCGCCAACGCCGCCTATGCCAAGACCGCCCGCAACGGCGGCAAATTGGAAATGCCCGTGCTGTTTCTGGCCGCGCGCTACGACTACACCTGTGAATGCATCGATTCCGATTTAGCCAAGGCCATGCCGGGGCTGTGCCCGCACTTGACCACGGTGGTGGTTGATAGCGGCCATTGGATGGCCCAGGAAAAACCTCTCGAGGTCAACGGCGCCCTAACCCGATGGCTGGCTACCGAGGTGGCGGATTATACCAGTCGTCTCAACTGCTGACTCTTATGGCGGGTTTTCATGAGCTTGCGGGTGTGATTCTCTTAACCA
>JASLLM010000065.1 GCA_030747035.1 Alphaproteobacteria bacterium
ACCTGTATCATCGGACCAATTGTGCTCTACTGCGTTTCCAGTCTTCGCGTGACGGATACCATAGCCATGACCCTGACCACCATCCTTGCTTTCGCGCTGGCCATGTTTCTGTTTTCCGCAACGGCCCGGATCGTGCGGCGCATTGGCGGCGCGGCCCTTGCCGCCGTTGGCGTCACGGTTGCCCTGGATCGTTGATCTTGGCAAGATCGGGCGCAAAAGGGAGGACGACATCGTGATCCACGAGTTGCGCATCTACACCTTGTGGCCGGGCAAGGTACCGGAATTCCTGAAACTGGCCGAGGAACGCGCCCGGTTGATCCGGGGTGACAACTACGGCAAATGCGAAGGCTATTGGTTCACCGAATTCGGCACCCTGAACCAGATCGCCCATCTTTGGTCCTACGCCGACTTGAACGACCGTGCCGATGCCCGCGCCCGGCTGAGCCAGAACGCGGACTGGATGAACGAATATGTGGCCTACGTAAAGCCCCTGATCCGGCGCCAGCAGATCCGCCTGATGCATCCCCGCCTGCCCCTCAAGGCGCCGGAAGGCGAGGGCCATGTCTATGAACACCGCTATTACAAGACCCACATGGGCGCCGCACCCGCCTTCATCAAGGCCATATCGGAGGCCATGCCGGCGCGGGAGCGTCATTCCCAGAACGTCTGTCTATGGCATACGGAGGCGGAGAACCCCAACGAGGTTTCCCACATGTGGGTCTATGACGATCTGGCGCACCGGGCCCAGGCCCGCGCCAACGCCATGGCCGATCCGGACTGGCGGGCATTTCTGGGCCAGGCCGAGCAGCATCTGGAAGAGATGCAGAACATGCTGTTGCTGCCGGCACCCTTTTCACCCCTGAAGTAAAGTTGGATTACCCCGCACCATGACCGAATTCAAAGAAATCACCTCCGGCCTGCGTTTTCCCGAAGGTCCCATCGCCATGCCCGACGGCAGCGTCATCCTGGTGGAGATCGAACGCCAGACCCTGACCCGGGTGCTGCCCGACGGCAGCCAGGAGATCATCGCCAAGACCGGCGGCGGCCCCAACGGCGGCGCCATGGGCCCCGACGGCAAATGCTATATCTGCAATAACGGCGGCTTCGACTGGGGTACCGACGACGGCATTCTGCACACCACGGGCGTCTCCGAGGACTACGTCACCGGCAGCATTCAACGGGTGGATCTGGACAGCGGCGAGGTCGAGACCCTGTATACGGAATGCAACGGCAACCGCCTGTGCGGCCCGAACGACATCGTCTTCGATGGGGCCGGCAATTTCTGGTTCACCGACCTGGGCAAGGCGAGGCCACGGGATCTGGACCGGGGCGCGATCTATTACGCCCGCTCCGACGGCAGCCTGATTGTCGAGGCCGTGCACCCCCTGTTCATGCCGAACGGCATCGGCCTGTCCCCGGACGATGGACGGGTTTATGCCGCCGAGACCGATGCCGGCCGCCTGGTCGCCTGGGATATCATCGGCGAGGGCGAAGTGGCGACGAAACCCTGGCCCGCCGTGGGCTGGGGCGATCTGATCATGGCGCCGGAAGGCAATGTGCGTTTCGATTCCCTGGCCGTGGAAGCCAATGGCAACATCTGCGTCGCCACCCTGATGACGGGCGGCATCACCGTGGCCTCGCCATCGGGGGGCGTGGTTGAGTTCATACCCATGCCGGACATCATGACCACGAATATCTGTTTCGGCGGCGAGGATTTGCGGACAGCCTTCATCACCTTGTCCGGCACCGGAAAGCTGGTCGCCATGGACTGGCCCCGCCCCGGCCTGCCGCTGCATTTCCTGAACAAGTAGGGAGTGAGGGCTCGCCCGCACCAGGTCTATTCGAGACAAATGGCCATTGGTCAGACTTTAGGGTAGTAAATCGCCAGCAGTCATTCAGATGGGGTAGCAAAAATGGCGGGACCGCTTGAAGGTGTCCGGGTACTCGATGCAACGGCGGTGGGCTACGGGCCCTATGCCTGCCAGATTCTGGGCGATTACGGCGCCGACGTCATCAAGGTGGAATCCCACGAAGGCGATATCACCCGCGGCATCTATCCCTTCCGCAACAAGGGCATGGGTCATTTCAACCTGACGGCCAACAGGAACAAACGCAATATCGTCCTCGACCTGAAAGACCCGCGCGGGCGGGATGCGTTCCTGAAACTGAGCGAAAGCGTGGATGTGGTCATTACCTCCATCCGCCCGGCGGCCATGGCGCGCCTGGGTTTGGGCTATGAAGACTGCCGCAAGGTCAATCCGAATGTCATCTATGTCGCCCTGGTGGGCTTCGGCCAATCCGGGCCCTATGCCAAGCGCCCGGCTTACGACGACATTATCCAGGGCGTTTCCGGCCTGGCCGCCATGCAGGGCGGCCGCAGTGGACCGCCAACCTTCGTCAATGCCTCGATCTGCGACAAGATCTGCAGCCAGGTCGCGGCCCATGCCACCCTGGCCGCGCTGTTCAGCCGGCAACGGGACGGCAAGGGGCAAATGGTGGAAGTCCCCATGTTCGAAACCATGGTCGGCTTCAATCTGGTGGAACACCAGTCCGGGCAGACATTCGACCCACCCCTGGGTCCGGCCGGATACGAGCGGGCCATGGTCGAATACCGCCGGCCCTACGCCACGGCGGACGGTTATGTCTGTGCCCTGCCCTACAATACCAAGCAATGGCAGGCGTTCTTCGCCGTCATGGACCGGCCGGACATGATGGACGATCCACGGGTGGTCGATGCCAAGGTCCGCAGCGAAAAAATCGGCGAACTATACGAATTGGTCGCCGAACTGGTGAAGGATTGGAAGACCCATGACCTGCTCGCCGCCTTGGAGGAGGCCGATATTCCCCACGGCGAAGCGACCGCGCTGGATGATTTGGCCGATGATGAGCACATGCGGGCGGTGGGATTTTTTCAGAAAATCGACCACCCGAGCGAAGGCCGCATCAGGCTGACCTCACCGCCCATGAAGTTTTCCGAAACGCCGCCCGCGATCCACCTGCTGCCGGCGGCGTTGGGCGAACACAGCGTGGAAATCCTGCGCGAAGCCGGCTATTCGGAGGCGCAGATCTCCGACATGCTGGCGGACGGCGTCAGTCTGGATGGGAGTGCGGAAAAGCAACGATAGATGCTACGCCGGGCTACTCCATTCCCAGGGCGTGCTTGTAGGTATCGATCAAAGCTTCCATTTCCTGCTGATCTGCGGTGTCCATCTTCCGTAACTTGACGATCTGGCGCATGATCTTGGGATCGAAACCCACGGCCTTGGCCTCGGCATAGACCTCCCGCACGTCCGCCGCCAGGGCCGCCTTTTCCTCCTCCAGCCGCTCCACCCGCTCGATAAACTGCCGCAACCGATCCGCCGCGATACCACCCACTTCAACCATTCAAACCTGCTCCCAATAGAAGAAAAATCCGTTCCGCCCGCCGCTTTCGCCTGGGCTAGCGCGTGTCGGGTTTAACCAAACCCGAACCCATGCGTTAAATCCCTTAGAATAGAGCACCTTATCCGCATTCAATTGAAACCAATTGAATGCGGGTTGCTCTAGGAGGCCGGACCATAGCCAACCGCCAATGACCGCGCAATCAAAGAACGCAGGCTCTATTCCGCCGCCGAGGCATGCGGGTTTCGCGGGTCCTGGGTCCAGTTCATGTAAGGCTTGCCGTTGTCCACCGGGGTCATTGCGATGCAGTCCTCCACCGGGCAGACATGGGCGCACAGGTTACAGCCGACGCATTCCGCATCGATGGTTTCGAAACGCCGCGCCGGGCCCCGGCCGCTGACCGCGATGGCCTGATGGGCTGTATCCTGGCAGGCAATATGGCACAGGCCGCACTTGATGCATTTGTCCTGATCGATCCGCGCCACCAGTTCGGCATTGATGTTCAAATCCTGCCAATCCACCAGGTTGGCCAGGGCCGCACCGTGGAAGTCCGCCAGGCGCCGATAGCCCTTGCCATCCATCCAATTATTCAGCCCGTCGATCATGTCGTCGACAATCTTGAAGCCATAATGCATGGCACCGGTGCACACCTGGATGCCGTGGGAGCCCAGGGCGATAAACTCCGCTGAATCACGCCAGGTCTCGATACCGCCGATACCCGATATGGCCATGCCGGCGCATTCAGGGTCACGGGCGATCTGGGCCACCAGGTGCAGGGCGATGGGCTTCACCGCCGGGCCGCAATAGCCGCCATGGCTGCCCTTGCCGTCCACCGTGGGGGTGGGCGCCATACTATCCAGATCCACCGAGACGATGGAATTCACCGTATTGATCAGGGATACCGCATCCGCCCCACCCGCCTTGGCCGCGCGCGCGGGCGCCTGGATATTGGTTACATTCGGCGTCAGTTTCACGAACACCGGCATCCGGGTCGCGGCCTTGCACCAGCGGGTGACCATCTCCACGTATTCGGGCACCTGGCCGACGGCGGAACCCATGCCCCGTTCGGACATGCCGTGGGGGCAGCCGAAATTCAACTCCACCCCATCGGCGCCCGTATCCTCGACGGCGGCCAGGATCTTTTTCCAAGGCGCCTCCTCGCACGGCACCATCAGGGAGACCAGGACCGCCCGGTCCGGCCAGTCCCGCTTGATCTGTTTGATCTCCATTAGGTTTACATCCAGGGGCCGGTCGGTGATCAGTTCGATATTGTTGAAACCCACCATGCGCTGGCCATTGACCGCAACGGCACCATAGCGGGACGTGGTGTTGACGATGGGCGGATCCTCGCCCAGGGTTTTCCACACCGCGCCGCCCCAGCCGGCCTTGAAAGCACGTTCCACGTTATAGGCCTTGTCCGTGGGCGGGGCCGAGGCCAGCCAGAACGGATTCGGTGCTTTGATGCCGGCGATTTCACATCGCAGATCAGCCATGGCGCTATCCCTTCTTGTCCTGCAGGTAGAGGTCAATGGCGCGGGCCGCCCGCTTGCCGTCCTGCACCGCCTGCACCGTCAAATCCTCCCCCGCTACACAGTCGCCGCCGGCCCAGACATCGGGCAGTGAGGTCCGGCCATCCTGGTCCACCGCGATGCGCCCATCGGCCAATTGCAAGTCATCATCGGCCATGGGCAGGCAGGTTTGCCCGACTGCCTTGAACACCATGTCGCAGGGAATGCTCTGTTCCGCACCGTTCTGCGCCGAGGTGAAGAGCGCGGCCTGAACAGCGCCCCCATCGCCCTCAAGGCGCAGGGGCTGCAGCCAATGTTTGATCCGCACGCCATTGGTTTGCGCGAACGCCTGTTCGTGCGGCGTTGCGCCCATCTGTTCCGGTCCGCGCCGGTAGGCGATGGTGACATCTTCTGCGCCCAGACGCTTGGCCTGCACCGCGATATCGATGGCCGTGTTGCCGCCGCCGATCACCACCACGCTTGCGCCGATCGGCAGACTGGCGAGATCGTCTGCCTGGCGCAGTTCGGCGATGTAGTCGACCGCATTTTGCACGCCCTGCAGGTCCGCGCCGGGCAGGTCCAGATCGCGGACACCGCCCTGGCCCAGGCCCAGGAACACCGCGTCGAATTCCTGGCGCAGCCGGTCCAATGCGGCCTGCTGGTCATAGCGAATTTCAATACCGCCGATCGCCGTGATGAAGGCGACCTCGCGCTGCGCAAAGTCATCAGGCAGTTTGTATGCCGCGATGCCAAATTCGTTCAGCCCGCCAGGTTTGCCCCTGGCTTCGAAGACGACAACGTTGTGACCCCGCCGCGCCAGGGCGTGGGAGCAGCTTAACCCCGCTGGGCCCGCGCCCACGACGGCAACTGCCTTGCCGGTTTCAGGCGCGCGCGCGAACGGATGCGCCACGCTTGGGTCAAGGTGATCCGTGGCATGGCGCTGTAACAGGCCAATCGCCAAAGGCCCATCGCCGTCGACGTTGCGCACGCAGGCACCCTGACACAGGATATCCGTGGGACAGACCCGGGCACAGCTGCCGCCGAAGATATTTTCCTTCAAGATTGTCAGGGCCGCGCCGCCAAGGTTGTCGGTTGCGATGGCGCGGATAAAGCCGGGAATATCAATGCCGGTGGGACAGGCATCGACGCAGGGCGCCTCGAAACAGAAATAGCAGCGGTTAGCCTCCGCCAACGCCCCGGCCCGGTCCAAGGGCCGGTGTACATCGGCGAAATTTTCCGCCAATTCCGCGCTGCTTAGCCTTCCCGCCTGAATGTCCGCCATGCCATTCCCCAATCCGCGAACCTGCACAGGCGGCAAAGTGTAGCGAAAACGATCGGGTTTAGGTCTATTTTTTCGCGCCGATTTTGGGCTCGTCGCCGCTCAGCAGCCGGCGGATATTCTGATGATGGCGGATGAACACCAGAACGGTCATGAAGGCGGCAAGTTCCATGATCTGCCAATTGCCCAGCCAATAGGCATAGCCGGGACCGGCCAGCGCAGCCACCAGGGCAGCCAGCGAGGAATAGCGGAGCAACGCGGCCACCGCCAGCCAGGTCAGGCAACACAGCAATCCCGCCGGCCAGCTTGCCGCCAGCATCACGCCCAGGAAAGTGGCCACGCCCTTGCCGCCCTTGAATTTCAGCCAGAGCGGAAACAGATGGCCGATGAAGGCCCCGCCACCAGCGAGCACCGCCGTATCCGGGCCATACATGGCACCCAGCAGGACCGCCGCCGTACCCTTGCCGCCGTCCAGCAGCAGGGTCAAGGCGGCCAGACCTTTGTTGCCCGTGCGCAGGACGTTGGTGGCACCGATATTGCCCGAACCGATGGCGCGGACATCGCCCAGTCCCGCCAACCGGGTCAGCACCAGGCCGAACGGGATGGAGCCCAGCAGATAGCCAAATGCCGCGGCGGCCCAAAATGGCCAGATATAGGTGAAATCGCCCATGGGACTTGGCATTCTCCCCCCGTACGACTAGTCGCCGTCTGGCTCGGAGTATACCACCTTTCCGTCAACAATGGTGCGCCAGGGCCGGCCCTGCACCGGGCGGCCGTGGTAGGGCGTGTTATTGGCCTTGGAGCGGAAGCCGTCCTCGTCGATGCGCCAGGGTTTGTCGGGATCGAAAATCAGTAAATCCGCCGGAGCGCCCGCCACCAGCTTGCCGCCCCGCAGGCCCAGCAGCTCCGCCGGGCGCGAGGTCATCTTCGCCAGCAGGTCGGAAAGCCCCAGGGCGCCATTGTGATAGAGCTGCAGCGCCAGAGGCAGCATGGTTTCCAGGCCGATGATGCCGGTCGCCGCCAATTCGAACGGCAGGCGCTTGGATTCCGCATCCTGCGGGTCATGGCAGGAACAGATCACATCGATGGTGCCGTCCGCCAGGCCCGCGACCACTGCCTGGCGGTCAGCCTCGGCCCGCAACGGCGGCGCGGTCTTGGCGAAGGTGCGGTATTCCCCCACCGCCGTCTCGTTCATGGCAAAACTGTGCACGGCGGCGGCAGCGGAGACCGGCAAGCCCTGCGCCTTGCCCCGGGCCATGGCCTCGATCGCCTGGGCCGTGGACAGACAGGCAGCGTGATAGCGCCCGCCGGTCATCTCCACCAAGCGCAGATCCCGTTCCACCATGATTGTCTCCGCCTGGGTGGGTATGCCGGGCAGGCCCAGGCGCATGGCCACCTCGCCCGTGTTCATGACGCCGTTGCGGGCCAAGGCCGGCTCTTCGGGGTAATGGCATATCAATAGACCGAAGGCGGAGGCATAGCTGAGCACCCGGCGCATCACCTGGGCATTGCTGACGGCACGGTCCGCATCGGTGAAGGCGACCGCGTCGGCCTCGGCCAGCAGACCCAGTTCCGCCATCTGTTCGCCTTCCAACCCCTTGGTAATGGCGGCCATGGGGTGGATCCGCACGGAAGCCTTATCGCGGGCCTGACGCTTGATATACTCGACCAGCGCCACATCATCGATGACCGGGTCGGTATTCGGCTGCACGATGATGCAGGTAACGCCACCGGCGGCGGCGGCTTCCGAGGCCGAGGCCAGGGTCTCTTTATGTTCGGCGCCGGGCTCGCCGACGAAAACCCGCATATCGATCAGGCCGGGGCAGAGCACCCGGCCGCCGCAATCCACCACCTCCGCATTCTCCGGCGTTACGCCATCGGACAATTGCGCTCCCAGATCGGCGATCCGGCCATCTTCGACCAGCAGTCCGCCAGGGCTGTCGAGACCGCTGGCCGGATCGATCAGGCGGGCGTTGATATAAGCGGTGGCGCTCATCAGACCGCATCCTCCGGGCCGACGGGCGGTTGGTTGCCATCGCGCCGCGAGAGCAGATCCAGCACCGCCATGCGCACCGCCACGCCCATTTCCACCTGTTCGCGGATCACGCTGCGGTTGATGTCGTCGGCCAGCTCGCTATCGATTTCCACGCCCCGGTTCATCGGCCCGGGATGCATGATCAAGGCTTCCGGCTTGGCCTTGGCAAGCTTGGCCTGATCCAGGCCGAAAAAGTGATAATACTCCCGGGTCGACGGCACATAGGCGCCGTTCATACGCTCGTTCTGCAGGCGCAGCATCATGACGATATCGGCGCCGGCAAGCCCCTCTTCCATGTTGTGGAAGATTTCGACCCCCATGCGCTCCACCGCACCGGGCAACAGGGTCGGCGGCGCGATGGCGCGGACATGGGCGCCCATGATGGACAACAGCATGATGTTCGAGCGCGCCACCCGGCTGTGCAGAATATCGCCGCAGATGGCCACGACCAGGCCGTCCAGCCGGCCCAGGCGGCGGCGTATGGTCAGGGCATCCAACAGGGCCTGGGTCGGATGTTCGTGGCTGCCGTCGCCTGCATTAATGACGCTGCAATCCATCTTCTGGCTCAACAGGGCGACGGCACCGGAATGGGGGTGGCGCACCACCAGGGCATCGGGGTGCATGGCGTTCAGGGTCGCCGCCGTATCGATCAGGGTTTCGCCCTTCTTGATGGCCGAGGCGGTGGCGGACATGTTGATGACATCGGCGCCCAGGCGCTTACCCGCCAGTTCGAACGACGTCCTGGTGCGGGTGGAGGTCTCGAAAAAAAGATTGATCTGGGTACGGCCACCAAGCAGCGAACCCTTTTTGTCCACCTGGCGGTTTTGCGCCACGTATTGGTCGGAAAGATCAAGAATCTCGGTGATATCGTCGGGTGACAAACCCTCGATACCCAGGAGATGGCGGAAAGGAAGGTCGCTCGAATTAAATTCATTCATCAAAAGGCGATCTTATAGGATCGACGGCGCCGGGGTGCAATACTGGCGTTGCTAGTGCAGAGTAATTAGGGATCATCATCATGAATGCAGCAAACCCAGGCCGTCTCGACCCGGCGGGCCGCGTCATCATGCTTTCCGGGGCCAATCGCGGCATCGGCGCTGCCATTGCCGCCCGTTTGCGTCAGGACGGCTATTGCCTCAGCCTCGGCGCCCGGTCGCCCGGAAGCATGGCGGAGTGGCTGGGCGCGGACTGCATCTGCCAGCCATTCGATGCGTTCGATCCCGAATCACCCCAGTCCTGGGTCGATGGGACAATGGAGCATTTCGGCCGCATTGATGGCCTGATCAACAATGCCGGCATCTCGGAGGCGTTCGGCTTTGGCAGCGGCGACGAAGCGAAACTGGACCGCATGCTGGAGGTCAATCTGAAAGCGCCCTACCGTCTGATCCGGGCCGCCCTGCCGCATTTGCGGGTATCGGGCAGCGGCCGTATCGTCAACGTCACCTCGTTGTCGGGCATCCGCTACAAAATGGGCTCTCCCGGCTATGCCATGTCCAAATTCGCCGCCAACGGATTGAGTTCCGCTGCCCGGGCCTTGTTCTGGGATGACGGCATCCGGGTAACGGCGGTCGCGCCGGGACCTGTGGATACGGACATCATTACCGATCTGGGTCCGCTGAAGCGGGAGGATATCACCCGCCCGGAGACCGTCGCCGACGTGGTCGCCATGGTTCTGGCCCTGCCCAACAATGCCTCGGTCGCCACCGTGCCCATCAACGCCTTGTTCGATGCCCTGCCGTAAGAGATTTTGATTTTGAAAAGGAGCAAATAATGAATGCAGCAAACCCAGGCCGACTCGATCCGGCGGGCCGCGTCGTCATGGTTTCCGGCGCTAACCGGGGCATCGGCGCCGCCATCGCCGCCCGTTTGCGTCAGGAAGGCTATCGCCTCAGCCTGGGCGCGCGTAAGCTGGATGAAATCTCGGAACCAGCCGGCGACAATTGCCTGCATCAGGCCTTCGATGCCCTTGATCCCGCATCGCCCCAGGCCTGGGCCGATGCCACCGTGGCGAAATTCGGCCGTATCGATGGTCTGATCAACAACGCCGGCATCGCAGTACATTTTGGTTTCGAGGACGGCGATGAGGCGGACCTGGAGCGCATGTTGGAGGTCAACCTGAAGGCGCCTTACCGTCTGATCCGGGCCGCGCTGCCACACCTGAAGGCGGCGGGCAGCGGGCGCATTGTCACCGTCACCTCCCTGGCCGGCATGCGTTTCAAGCGCGGCTCGCCGGGCTATGCCATGTCCAAGTTCGCCGCCATGGGGTTGAGCTCCGCCGCCCGCTCGCTGTTCTGGGACGACGGCATCCGGGTCACGGCGGTAGCGCCGGGGCCGGTCAATACGGACATGATCCCCCAGGGCTTCACCGGCGACACGGCCACCCAGCCGGAAACCATCGCCGATGTCGTCGCCATGGTTCTGGCCATGCCCAACAATGCCTCGGTCGCAGCCGTACCCATCAACGCCGTCTACGAGCCCCTGCCATGAAGACCGCTATGATGGCCGCAGCGAAGGGTCCGTTGCCCCGCTGGCCTATCTGTTTTGCGGGGATCTCCGGCGCCCTGGCGGTGTTCCTGGCGGCGGGCGCGGCCCATGACCTGAAGCATTGGCTTGGCGCGGAGGATCTGGAACGCATCCATACTGCCGTCCGCTACCAAATCTGGCACGCCCTGGCCTTGCTGGCGACGGCGGCGTTGAGCACGGCAAAACCGTCGCCATGGCTGCACATTGCCGCCCTGGGTTTTGCCCTGGGCAGCGTGCTGTTCTGCAGCGGGCTTTACCTTACCGCGTTCACGGGACAGGCCATCTTTGGCTGGTTGGCGCCTTTCGGCGGTCTGGCATTCATCGCCGGCTGGCTGGCGATTGCCGTTCATGGCTGGCGGTCAGTTCAGACATAGCCGCTTTGTTCAGCGATAACGGTCGAGAATTTCGTCCCATGCATGGCTGGCCTTGAGGCGCGCCAGAGCCGCGTTGAACTTCACGACAAATGGCGCCCAGTCACCGGTCGGATAGAGGGCAATTCGATACGACACCTCGTCAAATCCGGGTTGGGAAAAAGCCAAACCTTTGGCAAAAGCCAGCTTCTGTTCCCGGATCACCCATTGGGCAACATTCCGGTCCAGTACACCGTATTCAACGCGCCCGCTTTCCACCATGCGCAATAGCTGGGCAAACCGTGTTACGCGGGTGGTGGAAATATTGCCGCTCTTAATCTTTGCCTCCAGGGACGGGTAGACATAGCCGTGCATCAGCACCGCAGTCTTGCCGCTCAAACCCTCGGGCGTGGATATGGTTTCGGTGCGCCCCTTTTGCATTACCACGTTGTCCGAAACGCTGATAATGCCCTCGCTCCAATAAGTGGCTCCGGGGCTGTTGCCCCATTCCGGGGCCGCGGCAACGGCATCCAATTCGCCGTTCTGCGCTTTGAAGAGCATCCGCTTCTCCGGCAGCACGACAATTTCATAGGGCCGATCCATGGCTCTCATCACCGCGACAAAGACATCGCCGACGATGCCATGGCGACCGGAGTCGCCGTGCATCAAATAGGGCGGATAGCTTTCTTCGGGGATGCCAAATCGGACAACTTGTTCCGCACCGGCGTGCATGTTGAACCCCGGCACAGCCATGGCGAGGGCACACACGAAGCAAACAGATCTCAACACTATTCTCAATGCGTTGGGTCCAGGTGCGCCGACTACCATTTCACAAACCAGCCATCATGAACGACATCCAATGATGCGATATATCTCAGGTTCGGATTGTTTCAACAGTTGGCGGTCGCCGGAGGGAAAATATCAGAAACAGCTATAGCGGGCCCATTGCATGGACATGAAATGCTGCACCAGGCCATCGGCAAAAAACGACCACACCGGCGCCAACGCGCCCGTCGCCGCGGCTGACAGCAAAATGCCGAAAGCGATGCCACCGCCCAAAACAGCGATATTTGCGGTCCTGTCGTTCATGCTCATATCATACATAAAATCAGGCCGATCTGAAAGCGGGAACAAGTGCCCTTGATTTCAATACTCATGGCTGCCTACAAGGCCGCCGAGACGACGCCAGCAGCGGTCCGCAGCGTCCTTGCACAAACCCATGTGGATTGGGAATTGATCATCGCTTCCGACTGCGGCACCGATTACCTGGCCCTGTGCCATGCCAAGGGCATCCGCGACGGGCGCATCCGCATGGTGGCAACGCCCAGCATCGGCGCCGGTCCTTCGGCCGCGCGCAATGCCGCCCTGGCGACGGCCCAGGGCGACTATCTGGCGATCCTGGACAGCGATGATATCTGGCTGCCGAAAAAACTGTCGGCCCTGTTGCCCCTGGCCATGGAATCCGGCCTGGCCTGTGACAATACCTGTGCCGTACGGCCCGACGGGACCGTGGTCACCACGGCCCACCCGGTCGGGGATACACCTCAGGTCATTGACGCGCTGGCCATGATGAACAGCGGCGTGCCGCATTTTCCCCTGTTGCGGCGTGAACTGGCCGGCCCCGGCTACCGCGCCGATCTACGTTTTGCCGAGGATGTGGTCTTTAATATGGAAGCCATCGCCCGCGCCGGCGGTATGACCCTATTGCCGCAATGCCTGACCCACTATATCCAGCGCCCCGACAGCGCTTCCAACCACCCCGATGCCTGGCGCCGGGCCGATGCAGCCTATGGCCAAATCCTTGAGCTTTTGCAACTTGATGAACTAACTGTCCCGGCCGGCCAGCATGCCGACATCGTGGCCGCCATCGCCGCCAAGCGGGCTTTGAACCAAGCCTATGGTGCCGCCGTAGCGGCCGGCGGCGGGATGAGCTTCCAAGATTTTGCCGCGCAGCGAAATCAGCAGCCGGATTAATACCCGAAAATCCCCTCAATGTTCTTGGCAAAGGGGCCGATTTCGTGAAATATGCGGCAGGGCCGGCGTCAGAGCCGCGCCACGTAGTTATTGTGCGCAGCCGCCGATTTCGGAAAATCGTTTTTTCCGGTTGGCGGAAGCAAACGACACACAAACAGGGAGAATAAATGTGATGGGTATTTTGAAAAGGCCCGGTAAAGCCGCGCTGTTGGCGGGCGGATTGGCCGCCGCGGTAGGCTTGACAGCGGGCGCCGCCAATGCCGCCGACGAGGTGGTCATGGCTGTTCCGACATTTCTGACCGGGGCCGGCGCGCCGGCCTTTGGCGTGCCCGCGCGTAACGGCGCCGAAGTCATTATCGAGGCGATCAACAAGGGCAAGCTGCCCGCGCCTTATGACAAGAGCGGCAAGGGCCTGGCCGGCCGTCAGATTAAGGCCGTGATTTATGACGAATCCGGCGGCGGCGTGAAGCAGGTCGCCGAGTTCCGCAATAAAGTGCAGAAACAGGGCGTGGACCTGTTTGTCGGCTATATCTCCTCCGGCACCTGTGCCGCTATCACCCCGGTGGCCGAGGAATTGAAGATGCTGACCATCTTCCCGATTTGCGGCACCCCCCGGATTTTCGAGGAAATCAACAAGAACCCGAAGTACGTCTTCCGCACCATGGGCCATGCCACGGCTGACGGCGTGGCCGAAGCGTTGTACGTCAAGGCCAACATGCCAGACGTCAAGGGCTATACCGGGATCAACCAGAACTATGCCTGGGGTCAGGATTCCTGGCGCGATTTCGATCTGGCCATGAAGCAGTTGATGCCGAACGTGCCTGCGTCCGACAAGGCGCAATGGCCGAAAATCTTTTCCGGCCAATACGGCGCGGAAATCTCGGCCCTGATGCTGTCGAAAGAGCCGCTGGTGCATTCCAGCCTCTGGGGCGGCGATCTGGAAGCATTCATCTTCCAAGGCGCGGCACGCGGTTTGTTCCGCAAGAAAAAGCTGCTTTTCTCGGTGGCCGACACTTCCGTATACCGGCTTGGCAAGAAGGCACCGGCCGGCGCCATCCTCGGCGCCCGTGGTCCATATGGCATCTTTGCCGCCGGCGTTGACACGCCGTTGAACAATTGGTTCCGCAAGGTCTATCAGGACCGCTATTCGGTACCGCCCGTTGGTGGTTCCTATCAGGCGGCCCAGGGCGTGCTGGCGGCGAAATACGCTTATGATGCGGCCGCCAAGGCGAACGGTGGCAAATTCCCCAGCACGGATCAGGTCATCGCGGCGCTTGAAGGCGCTACCTACCAGGGTCTCGCCGCCAAGGTCCACATGAACCGCTCCAACGGCCATCAGGCCGCCACCAAGCACATGATCGGTGTGCTGGAGTGGGACAAGGAAGCGGGTGGTCCCATCATGACCAAGGTCACCGAATTCGGCCCTGACTGTGTCATGCCGCCCCCGGGCGTCAACGGCACGGAATGGCTGAAAGGCGGCATGAAGGGCGCCAAGTGCTAACAGCATTACCAACCGGGGGCGTATTAATCGACGCCCCCGGATCTTTTCAGTAATTGATTTTTCCAAAATAGCGAGTCCGCTGTGCAAGAGCTGATCGTCATCCTGGTCGACGGCTTGGTATTTTCGTCCTACCTGTTCATGGTTGCCGTCGGCCTGACGGTGATCTTTGGTGTGATGAAGATCCTGAACGTGACCCATGGATCATTTTACGCCTTTGGCGCCTATATGTCGGCCACCCTGATCGGTGCCTATTATTCTACCGATTGGCCGGAATTCGGCGGTTTCCTGGCAATATTCGCCGCCGCGCTGGTGGTTGGCGTGTTTTTCGGCATCGTCCTGGAACGGGGCCTGCTGCGTTTCCTCTATCACCGGGACGAGCATATTATCGTACTGGCGACATTCGCCATGTTCCTGGTGCTGGAAGACGTTTTGTTGATAATTTGGGGCACCGACCCCTATTTCGCGTTCGAGCCCATGACGCTGCTGGGCTCGGTCGACATCGTCGAAATGACCTTTGATGTCTACAGCCTGACCTTAATCTGCCTGGCCGTGGTCGTTGGCTTGGGCCTGTGGCTGGGCCTGACCAAGACCAAGTGGGGTAAATTGCTGCTGGCGGTCATTTTCGACCGGGAAGTCAGCCAGGCCATGGGCATCAACGTAACCGTGGTGTTCACGGTTACCTTTGTCATCGGCGCCATTATGGGTGCGCTGGGCGGGGCCTATATTGCGCCGACCATTTCCGTGAACCCCGGTATTGGCGTCGAGGTGATTGTTCTGGCCTTCGCGGTCGTGGTGATCGGCGGCATGGGTTCCATTCCTGGTGCCATGATCGGTGCCCTGCTGGTCGGTATCAGCCGGGCGGCGGCGGTGCATAAGTTTCCCGAAATCGAACTGTTCGTGATCTACGCCATCATGGCCGTCGTACTCTCCATTCGGCCCGAAGGCCTGTTCGCGCCCGCACAGGCCAGGAAAATCTAATGCGATATGTAGACAAGACAGTTGTCGGCCTTTCCATCGCATTCGTGGTATTGCTGTTTGCCGATTTTTTCATGGCCGAATGGATGCGCTTCATCGGCCTGCAAAGCCTGGCCCGCGGCGCCGTCGCCCTGGGCCTGCTGGTGCTGTGGCGCACTGGCCTGGTCTCGTTCGGCCATGCGTTGTATTTCGGTATTGGCGCCTATGCCGCCGCCATGCTGACCCTAGTCGGCTATCACGATGCCTTTTTCCTTGTCCTCGCCGGCACCTTGGCTTCCGGCCTGCTGGCTTTCCTGCTGGGCTTTCTGCTGCGCCGTTACCGGGCGATCTTTTTCGCCCTGTTGAACATGGCTTTTTCCATGATCCTTTATGGCGTCATCGTGAAGACGGAGGAACTTGGCAGCACCGATGGTTTCTCGGTTTTGACACCGACCTTTCTGGGCTATGCACCGCAGGGCGAGGCCGTGCAGACAACCCTGTTCCTCTTTACCCTGGTCTTCACCTATATCGTCACCGTCGGCGTGCATCTGTACCTGAAAACCACGCTGGGCGGGATGAGCATGGCGGTGCGGGAGAACGAGATCAGGGTCGAGTATCTTGGCTATTCCGCCGAGAAGGTGATCCACGTCAAGTATGTCTTCTCGGGTCTGGTCGCCGGTTTCGGCGGCGCCATCATGGCCCTGGCGATCGGTCAGGTTGATCCTGATTCCATGGCCAACTGGAACGTCTCGGGCGAATTCGTCTTCATCACCATTCTCAGCGGCATCGGCAATGTAGGCGCCACCTATATCGGTGCCCTGGTGTTCGAATTGATCCGCACCTATGCCTTTGAATATGCGCCGCAGGTTTGGCAGTTCATCCTGGGCGGCAGCCTGTTGGCGATCATTATGTTCCTGCCCGACGGCATCTGGTCTCTGATCGACCGTCTACGCAAGTCGGAAGGGTGAGGCCGCCATGACCGTTGTTCTGGAAGTTCGCGACCTGCAAAAGACCTTTGGCGCCGTTGTCGCCGCCAAGGACATCAATGTCACCGTCAATGAGCATGAAATCATCGGTATTATCGGGGCCAACGGCGCGGGCAAGACCACTTTTGTCAACATGGTCACGGGCTATCTGAAGCCCACATCGGGCCATATCGAATTCGCCGGCCGCAATATCATGGGCCTGCCGCCGCGGGATATTACCAATTTGGGCATTTCCCGCTCGTTTCAGGTGCCCCAGGTTTTCACCTCGGAAAGCGTGTTCGACAATCTGCAGATGGCTTATGCCATCACCGAGGCATCCGGCATGGGTTTGCTTTCACCCCTGTATAACGATGAGCGCGCGGCACGGGTAGATAGTCATCTGAAACGCTATCAAATCGCCGAATACCGCAACGCCACCGCCTCGACCCTGCCCCAGGGCGTCCGCAAGCTGTTGGATATCGCCATGGCGGCGGTCAGCAATCCAACCATACTGATGCTGGACGAACCGACCTCGGGCATTTCCGTGGAAGAAAAATTCGGCCTCATGGACATCATTATGGAGGCCCTGCGCCAGGACGAGACAACAGTGCTGTTTATCGAACATGATATGGAAATCGTCGAACGCTATGTTAGCCGGGTACTGGCATTCTATCAGGGTGAGATCATCTGCGACGCCCCAACAGCGGAGGCACTGGTTGATTCGGGCGTGCGGGAGTTTGTGATCGGCGAGGAATATCACCGCACCCGGACGGAAGCCGCGAATGGCCAGAGTAATGGCCAGGAGGGTGACGACAATGCTTAAGGTAAGCGGCTTGGACGTCAATATCGGCCCCACGCCTATTCTGCGCGGCCTGGCCCTGGAAGTACCGGCAGGCAGCATGTGCGGTCTGATCGGACGCAACGGCGCCGGCAAGACAACCTTCCTGCGCGCCATCATGGGCTCCCTGTCGGCCGAGGCCGGGGAAGCCATGTTCGGGCACCAGGACCTGTTGAAAATTCATCCCCATAAGCGGGCCCACATGGGTATCGGTTTCATGCCGGAGGATCGCCGCCTGGTGCCCGCCCTGACGGCGGAGGAAAATATCCTGGTGCCGGTCTGGGCCACGGGTATGGAGGATTGGGAAGACCGCCTCAAATGGATTTACGATTTGATGCCGGAGGTGGCGGAGTTCCGCGACCGGGGCGCCATGGAACTTTCGGGCGGACAGCAGAAGTTCGTTGCCTTCGCCCGTGCCCTGATGGTGGGCACGCAGTTGCTGTTGCTTGACGAACCCAGCGAGGGCATCGCACCGGTTTTCGCCCATCGCATGAGTGAAATCATGAAAAACCTGAAGGACGAAGGTGAATCCGTCCTGGTCGCGGAATCCAACGACAAGCATGTCGCGGACATATTGGACAGTACCTTCGTGATCGAGCGCGGCAGCATCGTTTCGGGCTAGTCCGGACCAAGCCAGATGACCATCCTAGCTGCCAACGACCTGCCGGATCGTATAGCCGATGTGGCGGCGCTGGAGGAGTTGTTGTCCCGGCCCAGCCAGGCCCTGATCGATGATTTGGCCGCCCTGGAAGGCGACATCATCATCCTTGGCGTCGGTGGCAAGGTTGGCCCCTGTCTCGCCCGCATGGCCAAACGGGCCGCGCCGGACAAGCGTATCGTAGGCGTGGCCCGGTTTACCGATGCGGATGTGAAACACAGATTGCAAGACTGGGGCGTCGAAACCATCGCCTGCGACCTGCTGGACGGAGAGGCGGTGGATACCCTGCCGAAACTGCCCAACGTCATCTACATGGCGGGCAAGAAATTCGGCACCACAGGCGGCGAGTCCTTTACCTGGGCCATGAACGCCCATGTCCCCGCGCTTGTGGGAGAGGCCTTTGCGGCCTCGCGCATCGTTGCGTTTTCCACCCTGTGCGTCTATCCGTTCGTGGACGTGACCGGTCCCCTGTGCCGCGAGGACACGGCGCCGGTGCCGATTGGCGAATATGCCAATTCCTGTGTCGGGCGGGAGCGGATATTTCAATATTTCTCGCAAAAGAACGGCACGCCGGGCCGGCTGATCCGCCTGAACTATGCCATCGATTTACGCTATGGCGTGCTCTACGACATCGCCAATTGGGTCTATACGGGCCAGACCATCGACCTGCGCGCCGGCCATGCCAATGTGATCTGGCAAGGCGACGTCAATGCGCAGGTGCTGCGCGCCTTGGGTCATTGCGAATCCCCGTGCCGGCCCCTGAACATGGGCGGACCGGAACAGGTCAGCGTGCGCGCCCTGGCCGAGACCTTTGGCCAGCGCTTCGGCATCGAAGCCAAATTCGAAAACCGGGAAAGCGGCATGGGCTGGCACAACGACACGACCCTGGCCGCGAAATTGTTCGGCTATCCAGAAGTGCCCCTGGCGCGTATGATTGACTGGACCGTGGACTGGATCGAACGTGACCAGCCCCATTATGATTTGCCAACCCATTACGAGGCCCGCGACGGCGCTTTCTAGATATTGCATCGCGGGCGGATTGGAGGCTTGAAATGAGCGTATTCAACAGCCGGCCCCTGGATGGCGTCATTCCCGCAACCTTGCTCGCCTTCGATGAAGAAATGGCGATTGACGAAGCCGCCTCGCGCAAACATCTCCGCGATGTCGCCGCCACGGATGGGTTGAGCGCCATCACGGTCAATGGCCATGCCTCGGAAGTGCACGCCTGCAGCTTTGACGAGCAGCAACGGATCCTGGAATTCTGCATGGATGAAGCGGGGGACCGCCTGCCCCTGATCAACGGTATTTATGCCGATGGCAGTCTGCAAGCCGCCCGTCTGGCCAGCATGGCGGAAGCGGCGGGCGCCTCGGCCCTGCTGGTATTCCCGCCCAACAGCATGATCATGGGCGGGCAGCTCCGGCCGGAAATGGCGTTGACCCATTTCAAGACCATCGCCGATGCCACCGATCTGCCCATGATCGTCTTCCAATACCCTCAGATCAGCGGCCAAGGCTATCCGTTCGAGACCTTACTGCGAATGATCCAAGATGTGCCCTCGATCAAGGCGATCAAGGACTGGTCCAACGACGCCATGCTTCACGAGCGGCATATCCGCTCGCTGCAGGGGGGCGAGGCTGGCCGGGCCGTCACTGTGCTTACGACCCATTCGTCCTGGCTGATGGCATCGCTCAGCATGGGGGCGAACGGCCTGTTGTCCGGCGCCGGCAGCGTTATTCCGGAACTGCAGGTGGCGTTGTTCCAGGCCGTGAAGGCCGGCGATCTACCCACCGCCCAGGCCATCAACGACCGCATATATCCCCTGGCCCAGGCGTTCTACACGCCGCCATTTCTGGATATGCACAACCGCATGAAGGAATGCCTGGTGCTGTTGGGCCGTCAGCCGCGTGCCGTGGTGCGGCCGCCCCTGATGAAACTGACCGAGGCTGAAATCAGCCGGCTTGGCCAGGCATTGAGCGCGGCGGGACTGGCACCCGCGGACGCTGTTTCGGACGCTGCCGAATAGCGCGCCTTTCTTAGGCGGTGGCGATATACTGCCGCATCGCGGCGGCTTCGCTTTCAATTTCCTCGATCCGGAACTTCACCACATCGCCAATGGAAATAATGCCCAAAAGCTGATCGCCGCGCATCACCGGCAGATGGCGGATACGGTGCTCCGTCATCACCGACATGATGGTGTCGATATTGTCCTCGGGCTGGCAAAAAACCACATTGCGGGTCATCAGGTCCGCGACCGTGGCCTCCATGCAATGGCTGCCGATTTGCGCCATACCGCGCACGATATCCCGTTCCGACAGCACCCCTTCGACGAGACCTTCTTCATTTTGAACCAGAATTGCGCCGATTCGGTTGTCGAACAGAACCTCGGCAGCGCGTGCAATGGTTTCATCAATTTTTACCGATATTACGTCATTCCCTTTGGCGGCTAG
>JASLLM010000066.1 GCA_030747035.1 Alphaproteobacteria bacterium
GTGGTTAAGAGAATCACACCCGCAAGCTCATGAAAACCCGCCATAAGAGTCAGCAGTTGAGACGACTGGTATTAATGCCTTGGGCGCAGGATGCGGCCATGATGTCGCGTTTACCCATTTCATGCTTGATGCTGGCCATCCTGGCGGCAACACCGGCCACGGCCGGGGTATTGAAGCAGAAAGTCTCGGTCTCGAAGCAGGATTGCCGCTGGTTGGTGCGCCATCGGCCCTCGGCGGATGTGGCCTATAAGCCGGGCGTCGATGTCCGTGGCCGTCCCGTCAAGCCGGCCGACCTGGAAAGCAACCAGCAGGTCGATCTGCCGCCGGTCATTGCCATTCCCCTGCATGTGCCGCTTGGCAATGTGTTGAAAAAGGGTAGTTCCACGGCAGTCGATTCATCCGAGGTCGGTGCCGGGCTGGTGACCGTCGACCGGCGCAGCGGCGAAGTGAAATACGAGGGCAAAACCCTGGCGCCGGCCGAGGCCAAACGCATGACGGCTGCTTGCCGAAAGCTCTTGCGCCGAAAATAAACCGCGACCCTTCGGGCGATCCGGCGCTTACCATTGCCTTATGGGGCGCTTTTCCCTACATATCTGGCCTTATCTATCCCTGGATTTTGCCCTTCCGGCAGTATCATGATTTGAGGCCCCGCCATGCGTATGTCGCAGTTTTTTCTTCCCGTCCTGAAAGATACGCCGGCCGAGGCGCAGATCGTCTCGCACCGCCTGATGCTGCGGGCGGGAATGATCCGGCAATCGTCGGCCGGGATTTATTCCTGGCTGCCCCTGGGCTTTCGGGTCTTGAAGAAGATCGAGCAGATCGTGCGCGAGGAACAGGATGCCACCGGCGCCCAGGAATTACTGATGCCCACGATCCAGCCCGCCGATCTGTGGCGGGAAAGCGGCCGCTATGACGACTATGGCCTCGAGATGCTGCGCATCACCGACCGTCACGAGCGCGATATGCTGTTCGGCCCCACCAACGAGGAGGTGATCACCGACATCTTCCGTGGTTCGATCCGCAGCTACCGGCAACTGCCCCTGAACCTTTATCATATCCAATGGAAATTCCGCGACGAGGTTCGGCCCCGGTTCGGCATCATGCGCGGACGCGAATTCCTGATGAAGGACAACTATTCCTTTGATCTGGACACAGAGGCCGCCCGCCATTCCTACAACAAGATGTTTGTTGCCTACTTGCGCACCTTTGAACGCCTTGGTCTGAAGGCGATCCCCATGCTGGCGGATACTGGGCCTATCGGCGGTGATATGAGCCATGAATTCATCATCCTCGCCGACACTGGCGAAAGCGAGGTCTATTGCCACGCCGACTATCTTGATTTCACCGCGCCCGATGCCGGCGTCGATTATGAAAGCGATCTATCCCCGATTATCGCGCATTGGACGTCGCGCTACGCCGCCACGGATGAAAAACACGATGCCGTACAGTTCGAGAACGAAGTGCCCGAGGAGCGGCGCATCGCGACGCGGGGCATTGAGGTCGGGCACATCTTTAATTTCGGCAGCAAATACTCCAAGGCCATGGGCGCCAACGTGATGGGGGCGGATGGCACGGAAGTGCCGGTCGAGATGGGCTCCTACGGCATTGGTGTCTCTCGCCTTGTCGGCGCCATCATCGAAGCCAGCCACGACGACGACGGCATTATTTGGCCCGATTCCGTGGCGCCATTCGACGTCGGCCTGATCAATTTGAAAGCTGGAGACGAAGCCTGCGATAGCGCCGTGAACGATATATATGCGAAATTGGGCGAGGCCGGACTGGATGTATTGTTGGACGACAGCGATGGCCGGGCGGGCGGCAAATTCGCCACTATGGATCTGATCGGCCTGCCCTGGCAGTTGATCGTTGGTCCGCGCGGCCTGAAATCCGGTGTCGTCGAGGTCAAGGAACGGCGCACCGGAGAGCGCCAGGAGTTGTCCATCGAAGCCGCCATCGCCTCGTTGACCGGCAGCTAGGGAACAGGGATGTTCGGATCCCTGGAATGGGCCATTGCCGCGCGCTATTTGCGGGCCCGCCGGCACGAGGGCTTCATCTCCATCATCGCCTGGTTTTCCCTGGTTGGCATCGCTCTGGGCGTGGCCACGCTGATTATCGTGATGAGCGTGATGAACGGCTTTCGCACCGAACTGCTGGACCGGGTATTGGGCCTGAACGGTCATATGGTGGCCCGGGGACTTGATACCCGACTGACCGGCTTTGACCCCCTTGCCAAGGCTCTTGGCGCCATCGACGGCATAAGGGTGGCGGCGCCGCTGATCGAGGGCCAGGTCATGGCGACCGCAAACAAGCAGGCCTCCGGCGCCCTGGTGCGGGGCATGTGGCCCCGGGACCTTGCCGGCCGGGCCATCATCGCGGGAAACCTCTACAGCGGCTCCCTGGCTGACTTCAAGGGCAAGCACAACGTCGTGATCGGCCAGCGCCTGGCCAGAAAACTCGGCCTGCGGGCCGGCGACAAGATCACTCTGGTTGCGCCCCAGGGGACCACGACGGCGTTCGGCACGGTGCCCAGGATGAAAACATACCGCGTTGCCGCGACCTTCCTGGTTGGCATGTATGAATACGATTCGACCTTCATCTACATGCCGCTGCCGGCGGCACAGGTGTTCTTCCGCCTGAAGGATGCGGTCAACGGCGTTGAGATGTTCCTGCACAATCCCGATGATGTTCACCGCCTGCGCGGCGCCATCGAGGCGGTGCCGGGGGTCGCCAGGGTGGTGGACTGGCAACAGGTCAACAGCCACTTCTTTCAGGCCCTGCAGGTCGAACGCAACGTGATGTTCCTGATCTTGACCCTGATCATTCTGATCGCCGCCTTCAACATCGTTTCCTCGCTGATCATGCTGGTAAACGATAAGGGCAAGGCAATTGCCATCCTGCGCACCATGGGCGCCACGCGGGGCATGATCATGCGCATTTTTGTGATTTCCGGCACCTCCATTGGGGTCATCGGCACCTTGGCCGGCTTCGCCCTTGGCCTGGCCTTTTGCCTGAACATCGACACAATCCGGCGTTGGCTGGAAAGCCTGACGGGCACGGAACTGTGGTCGCCCGAGATCCGCTTCCTGAGCCGGATTCCGGCCGAGGTCAATAATGCCGAAGTTGTCTCGGTGGTGCTGATGGCCTTGGCTCTGTCGTTCCTGGCGACGCTTTATCCGGCCTGGCGGGCCGCCCGTGTCGATCCGGTCGAGGCGCTGCGCTATGAGTGAACCGGCGGTTCTGAAGATCACCGGCCTGGTCCGCGGCTTTTTCCAGGGCGAGCGGCGGCTGGAAGTGCTGCGCGGCCTTGATCTGGAAATCGCGGCTGGAGAAGCGGTGGCCTTGATGGGGCCGTCGGGATCGGGCAAATCAACGCTGTTGCATGCCGCCGGATTGCTGGAGCAACTGGATGGTGGAGAGATCATGATCGCGGGCAAGGCCTGCGCCGCCATGACCGACCGCGAGCGTACCGCCATGCGGCGGGAACACATCGGCTTCGTCTATCAGTTCCATCATCTGTTGCCGGAGTTCACGGCCCTGGAAAACGTTCTGATGCCCCTGCGCCTTGCCAAGGCGCCGGATGTCGAGGCATCCGCGCGGGCGGAGCATCTGCTTGCGGAATTGGGTCTGGCCGACCGCCTGCGCCATACACCGGCGCAGTTATCGGGCGGAGAACAGCAGCGGGTCGCCATTGCCCGTGCCCTGGCCAATCAACCGACGTTGCTGCTGGCGGACGAGCCCACGGGCAACCTGGACCAGGCGACTGCGGAACTGGTTCTTGGAGAGTTGCTGGATATGGTGCACGACCACGGTCTGGGCACACTGATTGCGACCCATGACCCGCTGGTGGCCGGCCGGCTGGATCGTATTGTGCAGCTACAGGACGGCCGCATCGCGGACGGGCCCTAACCTGGCCGTTAGCGCATGTCGGGTTTAACCAAACCCGAACCCATGCGCTAAATCCTTTAGAATAGAGCAACTTATCCGCATTCGATTGAATGCGGGTTGCTCTAGCCGCCGATTCCCAAATAGAACCGCAGCAGCACCGCGGCGGAAACGATCCACAGCAGGCTCCAGGCGGCAATCCCGATTTTCTGTCGGGTACTGATGCGTTCTCGCATCGCAATGCCCTCATTCGCATTCCAATCTAGCAAGACCGATAGTGCCTCGACCGGCAGGGCAAGTCAGTGACAGCCATCACTGACAACTGATTGTTAATCTCCTATTAACCCAAGTTCCTAACTGGGCTTTAAGGGATCATGGGTAACTTGCCAGCTGAACACTTTCGACGGGAGTACGAAAGATGAGAAAAGCCGGAATTTTGCTGGGAGCAATAGCCGCGCTGGCAATGATGACCGTTACGGTGGCGCAAGCCGGCCCCGCATCCATAAAAGGCCATGGCCGTCCAACGATGACCGATATTGCCGGACCACGCTGGCAGACCCCGCGTAGCTGGCTGAAACCCGTTGCCAATGAAAGCAGCAAATTCACTCTGACTTTGGACCAGTCGGCGCCCAAAGACGACGCTGTTGCGGCATCGGAAAGGGAAGCCGACCGGAACTGGGCCGAGGCCACAATTGACGATGGCGAGCACCTTGTGCTGCTTCTGAATTCCCCGGCATCCGCCGAAGACCTGGCGTCCCGGCTGGCGGAAATCGCCCCCGCGGCGGGCCCGGAAACCGTCAATCCCGATCACGCCATATCGGCCTTGAAGAAGCTGAGCCACCAGGCGGTCAGCATTCTCAATAACGGCAAGCTGGACCAGTCCAGCCGCATTGCACAGTTCCACGGCCTGATGAGCCGTGATTTTGATATTCCCCTGATGGCCCGTTTCGCCCTGGGACGGCACTGGAAACGTGCCGATACGGATCAGCGGACGGCATATGTGGATGCATTCTCCAAGTTTCTGCTGCACAACTACGCCCCAAAGATCGCCGGTGCCAAGGTGGCCCGTTTTGATGTCCTATCAGCGCGCCGTGCCGGTAAACGGGATGTCATGGTGCAAAGCCGCATCGCGCGAGGCAATGGCCAGATCCTGAAACTGGTCTGGCGCATGCGTCAACGCAACGGTCAGTTCCGGGTTATTGATGTGGTTGCCGAAGGTGTCAGCCTGGCCCTGACCAAGCGCCAGGAATTCGCCGCCATCCTCAAGGCAAACGGCGGCGATGTCGCCCCCCTGATTACCCGGTTGCGGCAAATCTCGGCCTGAACGGAACTGCCCTATCCAGGGGCGGCAAACGAATTTCCTGACTGGCGTTCCTTTGCGCTACAATATGCCGCGACGTTGTGCGGTGGTGGTGGCGAGTGGTCATGGACCAGAGGTTCTTTTTTGGCTGGTTTGTGGTCGCCGCGGGCTTCGTGGTCCTGCTGTTGGGCTTTGGCGTCGCCTATTCCTTTGCCTCCTTCTTCGATGGTCTGGAAACGGACTTCAGGGCGTCCAGGGGCGATATCTCGCTGATCTTTTCCATTGCCGGTTTTCTGTACTTTTCTCTTGGCGCCGTTAGTGGCCCGATCAGCGACCGCCTCGGTGCCCGTCCCGTGGTGGCCTTTGGCATGGTTCTGATCGCGATCGGCCTCCTCGCCTCCAGCTTCGCCCAGAGCCTTTGGCATATCTATCTGAGTTATGGCGTGGCGGTCGGTGTAGGCATCGGCTTTTCCTATGTTCCCTCGGTCGGCGTGCTGCAGCGTTGGTTCGTGCGCCGGCGCGGCCTGGCCTCAGGTCTGGCCGTGGCCGGGATTGGTGTCGGTACCCTTGTCGCACCGCCCTTCAGCCGTTTCCTGGTCGATACCCTGGGTTGGCGCGAGACCTTTCAGGTGCTGGCCGGCATGACCCTGGTGCTGGGTTTGCTGGCGGCCTGGATGCTGTATCCGTCTCCCGCCGCGCGGGGGCTTTATCCCGACGGCGACAGGACAGCGGCGGGTGAAGGTGCCTCCCTGTCGGGCTGGTCCCTGCGCGCCGCGCTGTCGTCGCGGCCGTTCTGGCTGCTGTTCGGTGCCTCGACCTTCGTCTCCCTCAGCCTGTTCGTGCCCTTTGTGCATCTGGTCAAATTCTCCGTCGATCATGGCCACGACGAAAGCTGGTCCATTCTGCTGGTCAGCCTGATCGGGGTGGGTTCCATGTCAGGCCGCCTGACCCTGGGCGGCGTGGCGGACCGGTTCGGACGGTACCGCGCGGTGATCGCCATGTACCTGGGCATGGCGCTGGTGCAGGGCTGGTGGTTTCATTCCACCTCCTTTTGGGCCCTGGCCGTCTATGCGGTCCTGTTCGGCCTGACCTATGGCGGTTATGTCGCCCTGGCACCGGCCCTGATGGCCGACTATTTCGGTGCCAAGAACGTGGGCGGCATCCTCGGCGCGCTCTATTCGGGCACCGCATTGGGCAATCTGGCCGGACCCGTGGCGGCCGGTTTCGCGTTTGATTTGACGGGCAGCTACGAGGTGCCAATTGCCGCCTCGGCCTCAGCCTCGTTTCTAGCCCTGGCGGTGGCGTTGATGGCGCCCTCACCGGAACAGTGGAGGAAGGGGCGGGAACCTATGTAGCGTCGGGTTTGCGCGCGATGATGTGATAGATGTGCCAATGCTTTTCCGTGCCCCGCGGGGTAACGGAATCGGTTTCCTCTTCGCGGCACAATTCCACTTCATAGGCGGTCAGCAGAGCCTCGATTTCAGCATCGGTGAAATGGCTATTGCTGGGATCGCTGAACCATTGGTCCCGCACCCCGTATAGCTGACCCGCGAAGCGTCCACCCGGCCGCAGGCTGTCGAATATGCGCTGCCACATGGAAAGGAAATCCGCCTTGGGACAAAGCGGTAGGGCAAAGGAGGAATTGACCAGGTCCGTTTCCGCCCATCGGGCCGCTTCAAAGCGCGCAACTTCCGTATCCGGCCGGGCGCCGAATTCGGTCAGCTCGGGCCGCGCCAACAGGGTTTGGATGGCCGAGGCTTGGGCGTCAATGGCCAGGACGGACCAGCCCCTGCGCAGCATCTCGACCGTATCCCGGCCGCCGCCGCAGCCCAGGTCGACCGCTCTGCCGACGGCATCCTCGGCCTCGAATTTCGCCAATGTCTCCAGCAGGGTTTCCCTTGGCGGGCGGTCGCCGGTGCGTTGGTAATAGACCCGCCAGTCCTCGGGCGTACTGGTCCGTACCATCGGTCTAGTTGTCCACCAGATAATCGATGGCAGCGGCGACACCGCCCCTGCCATGGGGAACATCGAGCTGCTGCAAGGTTGCCTCTATTCCGGCGACGGCGCCCAGGATCATGGGCTCGTTCAGATCACCCATATGGCCGATGCGGAAGACATCACCCTTAAGCTGTTCGAGGCCGCCGCCCATGGCGACCTGAAAATCTTCCCGGGCCACGGTGCGGACCCGCTCGGCATCATGGCCGGGCGGTACGCGGATGGCAGTGATGGAGTTGGAGCGCTGCGCGGGCAATATGGCGTTGTAGGCCATGCCGCCTTCCGTGCACCAGACATCCACCCCGGCCCGGATGGCGCCGGCCAGGCGGTCATGGCGCGCGATGACATTGTCCAGGCCTTCCTCGGCCAGCATGTCCAGGGCCTCGCGCAGGCCGTAGAGCAGATGGATCGGCGCGGTGCCGCAGAAACGGATGTATTGCGCATCCGTCATGCGTTCCCGCCAATCCCAGTAATTGCGCGGCAGCCTCGAACTTTGCGTCGCATGCATGGCCTTTTCGCTGCAGGCGGTGAAACCGATGCCCGGTGGGCACATCAGGCCCTTTTGCGATGCCGCCATGGCCACATCGACGCCCCAGTCATCCATGCGGAATTCCACACAGGCCAGCGAGGCGATGGTATCCACCATGAACAGCGCGGCGTGATTGGCATTGTCGATGGCGCGGCGGATGGCGGGAACGTCGGAGACGACGCCGCTGGCGGTATCCACATGCACCATCAGGACAGCCTTTATGCGGCCTTCGTCGTCGTCGCGCAAAAGCTGCTCCACCGCTTCCGGGTCGATGCCATGGCGCCAATCGCCGGGCAGATGTTCGATCACAAGGCCAAGGGACTCCGCCATCATGCCCCATTTCATGGAGAAATTGCCGGTTTCCGGCACCAGGATATGATCGCCGGGCGATAGGGTGTTGCTCAAGGCCGCTTCCCAGGCGCCATGGCCGTTGGCGGCGAACATGAACACCGGACCCTCGGTCTGAAAGATGGGTTTCATATCCTCGAAACAGGTGCGGGTCATCTCGACGAATGGCGGCGCGGTGAAGTCCACCGCCGGCTTATGCATGGCGCGCAGGACACGCTCGGGAATATTGGTGGGGCCGGGGGTGTGCAGGAACTCCCGGCCGCGTCTTACGTCACTCATTTTGCCTCAACTTCCAGGTACCGTGCCGGCGGGCAGGCTTTCAATGTGGCGGCAGATGTCACCTGGCCGGGTCAGCCAGATCTTGTCCCGCCGGTCTGTAATATACTTCAAGGCCCGGCGCAATTGACGGATACGGAATGGCTGACCGACCACGAAGGTATGCAGCGAAATGGGAAAGACCAGGGGCTGATGTTCCGACTGTTCCAGCATCTCGTCGAAGTTATCGATGATACAGTCGGCATACTGGCTCGGCGTCATCTTGTGCAGGACAATGGCCCGGTTGTCGTTCAGTTCCACCGGATAGGGCATAGCCAGGATGCGGCCATTGCGGGTCTTCATCCAGATCGGCTGATCGTCGCAGCACCAATCCATGTTGTAGTGGTAGCCGGCCTCGCTCAACAGATCCAGGGTGGTTTCGCTTTGTGACAGCCAGGGGCTCATCCAGCCCGTGGGTACCGCGCCTTCATGTTCGATGATGGCATCCGTGACCTCTTTGATTAGGGCGCGTTCCTCGTCCTCGGCGCGGCCGCCCTGTTCCTCCGAATTGGTGATGCCGTGGCCCAGGAATTCATCGCCGCGCTGGCGCAGGCGTTCCGCCACTTGCGGTGCATGCTCATAGATCGAACTGTTCAGTTGCGCCTGGATGGGAATATCCAGTTCGTCGAACAGATCCATCAGGCGCCAAAAGCCGACCCGGTTGCCGTAGTCGCGCCAGGAATAGACGCTTTGCTTGTTATGCATGCCCGATGGCGCGATAGCGGATTCGACGCTTTTGTCCCAGGCAAACTGCTCCACGTTCAGGGCGATGTAGACGGCCAGGCGCTTACCCTCGGGCCAGGAATAATCCGGGCGTTGGCTGATCGGGGAGAATTCGTAGCGTCCATGGTGCGATAGCATTGCAATGTCCTCCTTGCTTTACAGGGGCGGGCGGCGCTGGTGCCACTCCGTCGCCCCTTCGTAGGCGGCGGCGATGCGGTAGATCATGGCCTCGTCAAAGTTCTTGCCGATGATCTGCATGGCCAGCGGCATGCCGTCGCCGTCGAAGCCGTTCGGCATTGCCAGGGCCGGATTGCCGGTCAGATTGAAGGGCGTGCGGGCCTGCCGCGGATACTTCAGGGCGTTTTCGTCCGGATCCTCGATGGCAAAGGCCGCATCCATCGAGGAAACGGCAATGACAGCATCCAGATCCTTGATGCTCCGGTTGAAATCGGTGGTCATCTTCCGCCGCAGGCGCAGCGCATCAACATAGTCGCCCCCGGTCAGAAAAGCGCCGGGCAGCACCCGCCCGAGGAAAAGTTCACCGTAGTCGCCGGGCCGCTCGGCCAGCCAGCGGCGGTGAATGGCATAGGCCTCCGACAGCAGGATGACCCGGTTACAGGTGGCGTATTGTGTCAGGGGCGCGGTTTCGATCTCCACCACCTCGGCGCCAAGCCCCTGCAGCACCCGCAAGGCTTCCTCCAGCGCCTCGGCCATTTCCGGGGCGGCGATCATATCGCGGTTGTGGAAATGCCGGATGACGCCAAGGCGCAGGCCCTTTACGCCGGCCTCTAGCTGCGCGGTGTAGTCGGCAACGGGCACATCCGCCGAGGCCGGATCATCAGGATCATGGCCGGCCAGCACATTCAGCATCAGGGCATTGTCAGCGACGGTGCGGGTCATCGGCCCCACATGATCCAGGGAGTAAGACAGCGGTGCCACGCCCCGGCGGCTGACCCGGCCATAGGTCGGCTTCAGACCGACGATGCCACAGGCCGTGGCCGGGTTGCGCACCGAGCCGCCGGTATCCGTGCCGATCGCCATGGGAACGAAGCCCGCCGCCACCGCGGCGCCGGAGCCCGACGAAGATCCGCCCGGATAACGCTCCCGGTTCCAGGGATTGCGCGCCGGCGGCCAGGGCAGATCGAACGACGGACCACCGAGGGCGAATTCGTGGGTCGCGGTTTTGCCCAGCAGGACACCGCCGGCGCCGCGCAGGCGTTTGGTAACGGCGGCGTCCCCGGTCTTTGGCGGCTGTTGCGCCAGAACCTGACTGTGCGCCGTGGTCGGCAAGCCGGCGACATCGACAATATCCTTCAAGCCAAACGGGACGCCGTGCAGGGGACCCAAGGTCTCGCCCGCCTTGACCGCGCGGTCCGCCGCCGCCGCCTCTTCCAGGGCGCTCTCCGATAGCACGCGGAGGAAGCTGTCCAACTGTCCGTCATGGGCTGTGATGTGATCCAGCAGGCCTTGGGTGTAGCTAACCGCCGATAAATCCCCCGATTTGATCAGCGCGGCCGCCTCGGTCAGGCTCAGAAACGGTAGGTCATGCTCCGGCCTAGACATTGTTGTTGGCCTGGAAGATATGGCTGGGCTCATCCGCGATATCGTCGGGGCGGGGCAGGCGCTTCGCCATGGCGCGGGCGTTGTCGTAGGCCCGGCGCACAAGTTCGGGATTTTCTTCGTACAATTTGCTCAAACCCAAACTCCGCGCCAACTGCTCCAACGCGTTATCGTCCAAACTCTTGCCCTTCATCGGTCATCTCCCCTCACGTAGCCTTGCCTCAGATCCTCGGCGATGCGTGCTTCGTCCCGCGCCTCCGGCGAACCATAGCCGCCGCCGCCGGGCGTGGCGATCAATATGCGGTCGCCCCTTTCCAGATGATGCTGGGCCCGGTTGTCAGCCTCGACGCCATTGATTTCCACCGCGCCGACCTCGCCATCGCCGCCGCCCGCCAGGCCAGGGGCCGCGTGGCGGGTGCGTTCCGCCATGAAGGTGACGGCGATTGGGCTCTCTGACAGGCTCTCCACCAGCATATCCTCCCCCAGACCGCCGCGATATTGCCCCTCGCCGCCGGAATTGGGCCGGAGGCGCTTATAGTGAAACAGCAGGGGTGCCGTTTGCTCCGCCACCTCTACCGGGGTGCAGGACAGATTGGAGGGCCAGGAGATCGCGCTTTCACCATCGGAACCAAGGGTCGCGCCCATGCCGCCGTTGAAGAAAAGATTGGTCGCATAGGGCTGTCCGTTGGGCCGCACCCCGGATTGGGTGCAGTTCCATAACGGCGAGCCCGCCGCCGCCATCACCCGGTCCGGCAATACCTCCGCCAGGGCGCCGAAGGCCAGGATAGGCACATAATGGCCCGTACTGGCCCGTGCGCCCACGGATGCCGGCGGCAGGGGGTTCAGCAGGGTATTCTCAGGCGCCGTTACGGTGATGGGACGCAGCATGCCCGAATTGTTCGGCACGTCGGGCAACAGGGCGCATTTGATGGCATAGGCCGACATGGCGTAGGTGTAGCAGAAGGGGCAGTTGATGGACCTGGGCTGCACGGGCGAGGTGCCGTCGAAGTCGAAATGGATGGTGTCATCCTTTACGGTCAACCGCAGGGCAAAGGTAAATGGTGCTTCCGCCCGCAAACCGTCGGTCAGCATTTTGTAGTCATAGACGCCGTCGGGAACCTTGCGAATGGCGTCCCGCATGGCGGCTTCCGTGCGGCCGTTCAACTCCCGTGACAAATCGACCAGATCATCCAGGCCATACTCTGCCGTCATGGTCAGCACCCTGTCCTCGATCAAATAGTTGGCCGTGATCTGGGCGTGGATATCGCCCTCGGTCTGGTCCGGGGTGCGGACCTGGGTACGCAGCAGCTCGAAAAAGGTTTCGTCCGGCACGCCGGCTCGAAAGATCTTCAACAGCGGGATATGAAAGCCTTCCTCGAAAATCTCCCGTGCCTCGACCGAACGGATGCGGCCGCCGATATCGGGCATGTGAGACGCCGTCGCGGCGAAGGCGATTAGCTCGTCGCCGCGAAAAATCGGCCGGACGATGCTGCAGTCGTTCAGATGGCCGGTGCCAAGCCAGGGATCGTTGGTGCAGATCACATCGCCCGGTTCCAGGCCGTCGCGTCCGAAACGATCCAGGGTATGGCGCACGGTGGCTGGCAGGGTGCCGATGAAGGAGGGGATGGAGCCGCTGTTCTGTGCCAGCAACTGGCCATCCACGTCGGTCAGCACGCAGGCGAAATCATTGGCCTCGTTCGAAAGCGTGGAGAACGAGGTGCGGACGATGGCCTTCGCCGCCTCGTCGACGGAGGCGATCATGCGGTTCCAGATGACTTCCAGGGTTACGGCGTCGAGCGCTGTCATGAGGCATCCTCCGGCAGATCGATAATCAGGTTGCCATTGTCCGAGATATGAAATTTCGCGCCGGGACCGATGACCATGGTGGATTCCGCTTCTTCGACCACTGCGGGGCCAACGAAGCTATCGCCGATGGCCATGGCGGAACGGTCCAGGATGGCCGTTGTCACCATACCGCCGGCCTCGGGGAAATAGACCGGTCTTTGACCTTTCTCCGCCGCCGCGCTTACCGAACCCTTGCTCAAGTCCTCCGCCGATTTTTCCACCGGCGCGGTCAGGCGTACCCGGATGGCGGCGATGGCAGTGGGTACATTCGGCGGCAGACGGGTGAAATGGGCCTGATAGGCCTGGGCATAGGCCTGCAACAGACTGTCACGGCTTGCCGCCGTATAGGGGCCGTCCGGCAGATTGACCACCAGTTCGAAGCCCTGTCCCACGTTGCGCATATCGGCCAGCCGTTGCACCTTGGCCTGCCCGGCGTCCATGCCGGTATCGGCGATAACCTGGCGGGCGGCGGCTTCCAGCTCTTGGAAGGCATCTTCAAGTTCCGACCAGTCCGTCTCGTCCAGGGCTGCCGCGAAGGCGGCGGTGCGGTCGACCCGGGCCGGTGCCAGCAACAGGCCCAGGGCGGAGGCGACGCCGGCGTTGCGTGGACAGACGATGCGTTTGATACCCAGCTTTCGCGCCATATAGTAGGCATGCACCGGTCCCGCACCACCCGTCGCCACCAGGGTATAGGCGCGCGGGTCGCGGCCCTTTTCCGCGATGTGCACCAACGCGGCGGAGGCCATGTTCTCGTTCACCAGGTCATGCACGCCCCAGGCGATTTTCTCCTCGTCCAGGCCGGCCTGGCTGGCCAGTTTCTCCAAGGCGCCATGACAGCCGGGCAGATCCACTTCAATGGCGCCGCCGGCAAAGCCTTCCGCTGCCAGATAGCCCAGGGCGAAATCCGCATCCGTTACCGTTGGCGCGATGCCGCCGCGGCCATAGGCCACGGGGCCAGGTACGGAGCCGGCACTGTCCGGTCCGGCTTTCAGCAGACCCAGCGCGTCCAGACGGGCGATGGAGCCGCCACCAGCCCCAATCTCGATCAGTTCGACGGTGGAGATGCGGACCGGCAGGCCGCTGCCTTCCGCGAAACGGCGTTCCCGCGCCGCCTCGAAGCGATAGGCGATGGCCGGCTCCTCGCCGTCGATCAGGCACAATTTCGCGGTGGTGCCGCCCATATCGAAGGCCAGCACGTGATCCAACCCCTCCGCCCGGCCGATATCAGCGGCCGCCAGGGCGCCGGCGGCGGGGCCGGATTCCAGCATCTGCACCGGCGACCGGCGCACTTCGCCCACATGGGTCAAACCGCCGCTGGACAGCATCAGTAACAATGGCGCCGTAATTTCACGCTGGCCCAGCCGCTCGCCCAGGGCATCAAGATAGTCCCGCGCCAGGGGCTTTACATAGGCGTTGGCGACGGTGGTCGAGGCGCGCTCGAACTCCCTGATTTCCGGGGCTACATCGCTGGACATGCTGATTGCCAGATCCGGCAACAGCTCCGCCATGCGCGCGCCGGCGGCTCTTTCGTGGCTGTCGTTGCGGTAACTGTGCAGGAAAACGATGGCCAGGGATGAGACATCCGCCTGCCGCAAGGCTTCCGCGACCTCCGCCAACGCTTCGCCATCCAACGCCCGATGAATGCTGCCATCAGCCAGGATGCGTTCGACTGCCTCGAACCGCAGGTCACGGGGCACCAGGGGCTGGGGCTTCTTGGCAGCCAGATCGTACAGATCGTACTTGCGCTCCCGCCCGATTTCCAGACTGTCGCGGAAGCCTTCCGTGGTCAGCAGCGCCGTGCGCGCGCCCTTATGCTCGATCAGGGCATTGGTAAACAGGGTGGTGGCGTGCACCACGCGCTCGATCTCCTCGGGCGCAATGGCGTCATCGGCCAGCACCTGATCGACGGCATCCAGGACCGCCTCGGCCGGGTCGCCCGGTGTGGTCAGGGCCTTGCGGGTCAGGCGGCGGCCTTGCTCGCGGTCGTACAGCACCACATCGGTAAAGGTGCCGCCAATATCGATGCCCATTGCATAGCGGTTCATGATTTCAAACTCTTACAGCTCGGAGGAATTATGGCTTGCCCAGCAACGCCTGACGGAAGCGGCTCTTGTGCCAGGAGGCGTCCCACACGGTGGGCATTTTGGGCGGGTCGTTGACGGCGACCTTCAGCAGAACAAAGGCGGCGCCGTTGCTGTTGCGCAGCATCTCGCCGGCTTCGTCCAATTCGTCCATCTCGCGCACCGTGCGCACGGCGCCAATACCGCCGCCTTGCGCCATCGTGGCCAGGTCCGTACCCAGGCCTGTGTGGCTACGCTGAAAGCCGGTCTCGCCATAATGCTCGTTGTCGACACAGATGATGCCCAGGTTGGGTGGATTGGCGACGGCAATCGTGGCCAGGGTACCCACGTTCATCAGCAATTCGCCGTCGCCCGTTACCACCAGCACGCGTCTGTCGGGCTGCGCCAGAGCCAGGCCCAGGCCCATGGAAGCCGCCGCGCCCATGGCGCCGCCAAAGCCGAAGACGCGCGGATCATCGCCCACGGCGGCCGTGACATCGCCCTTGGCGCCAGCCAGGCCGGCCACGATCAGAACATCATCATCCAGGCTGTCCAGTAGCTGCTTCACGGCGACACGCCGGTCCAGGGTGCCCGTGGCTGTCTTGCCGGCGGCGCGGCCGCCATCATTTGGATCTGCCATTAATCACCTTTTTGCAAATACTTTGGCGCCGAGCAAGCGCTGCCCCAACAGCACCGCGACCGGCATTTCACTGGTGAAGGCCGTAGTGATGGCCGCATTGATCGTCCGGCCGACCTCGTCTGGAGAATCGATACATAGACACGTGACGTCGCAGGCTTCCAACACCGGTTGGGTGGATTGACCCATGGGCATCTGCCAGGGATTGCCCTCGCCAAAATCACCGCGCATGGAGATTATTGTGAGGAAAGGAAAACGCCCGGCCCTGGGCAGTGAAAGCAGATTGATGCAGTTACCCACGCCGCTGCTTTGCATCAACAAAACACCCCGGCTGCCGCCCAGATGCGCCCCGGCCAGCAGGCCCACGCCCTCTTCCTCCGTGGTCAAGGCGACAGCATGAACCTCCGGGTCCGCAATGGATCGCTTGATCAGATAATCGTGGCCGGCGTCGGGCACATAGGCGATCTGTTCAATGCCATTTTCCCGCAGCAGGCCGTAGATTTCCTCCGGCCAGGTTTCTTCGTTCATGTTTGGCTCCATAGTTGTTGGCTCAAGATGCCGGTGCTGCGTTCCACCGCTTCGGCCGCGTCCAGGCACAGGTCTTCCCGCAGCCGCGGGCCGATGATTTGTACTCCCATGGGGACCCCTTCGTGCAGTCCGGTGGGAACGGCGGCCGAGGGCAGACCCAGCAGGTTGATGCCATACAGCATGCTTTGCTCGTCCAGCATCTGTTTAACCCGGTCGGGACCCTGCAAATCTTCCAATTGCGGGAAGGGAGGCACCTGGCTGACGGGGGCCAGGACCAAGGGGTAATCCTCCATGAATTCGGACCAGGCCCGCAGCAGGCGGGTCCGGTCGGCCAGGGCGCGGATATAGCCATCCAAATCCCGCACATTCGAGGCGGCAAGATAGTCGCCGAGCACCTGCATGATATCCTTGGAGCCATATTGCCGCATCGCGGCTTCCGACATCACCTTGGTGTCGGTGAACAGCAGGGTGCGCCAGCTTTCCGCAATCTCCGCCATCAGGGGTGGGTCTTTTGCCTCGACCGCGTAGCCGGCATTGGCAAGATTATCGGCGGCCTGATCGATGGCCCGCGCCACCGCCTCGTGACAGGCGATGCCGGCAGGCGTCTTGCATACCGCGACCTTGATCGGCGTTGCTAGGCGCGGGCCGTCCAGGGGTGCGGGCACCCACCAGGGGTCGCGGGCATCCCGCTGCGCCATGACGCCCAGGGCCAGGCGCACGTCGCGCACCTCGCGCGCGATCGGGCCTTGCACGGACATCAGTTGCAGGGTTGGCGGCCGTTCCTCGGCGCCTGTCGGGTTGTAGGCCGGGACCCGGCCAAACGAGGGCCGGATCGTCGCCAGGCCGCAGGCATAGGCGGGATAACGCAACGAGCCGCCCAGATCATTGCCGTGGGCAATGGCGCCGATACCCAAGGCCACCGCCGCCGCCGCGCCGCCGGAGGAGCCGCCGGGGGTAATGCCGTCGTCCCACGGGTTCTTGGTCAGGCCGCGCAGGGGATTGTCCGTGAACCAGCGCAGGCTGAATTCCGGCGTGTTGGTGCGGCCAATGATAATGGCGCCGGCCTTGCGCAGGTTGGCGACGACGGGGGAGTCCGTATCCGCGACGACCTCGGCGAAGGCCGGAACGCCGTTCGTGGTGGCCTGTCCGATCTGATCGACATTTTCCTTGATGGTGATCGGCACGCCATGCAGCGGGCCCAGGGCGACGCCGCTGCCCACAATGCCGTCGGCGCGGCGGGCCGCGCGCCTGGCGTCGTCGGACAGATCAACAGTGACGGCGTTGACGGCTTCGTTGCTTTCGGCCATGCGTTGCAGGGCAGCCTCCACCGCCTCCTGGGCCGTGATTTTGCCGTCGCGGATGGCGGCGGCGGTTTCGGTGGCGCTCCATTGCCAGATCGGGGCGGTCATCATGCTCTCCGTCAGCCCTTGGAAAAGGCCTTCAGGCGTTCCTCGATATCCGGACCGCGGCCCGGACTTTCCGCCATCTCGAACGCCAGGCCGTCGTGGAAGGTGTAATCCTGGCCCTTGTTATACAGCATCTTGTTGCCGCGCGCCGAATGCCAGGAATAGCCGACGATATCGGCGGCCATGGCGGCCACGAATGCGTCCATCCGGTCGTCCGCGATGCAGTGATTGGCCAGGCCCATGGCGGCGGCCTCTTCGCCGCTGTAGGCGCGGGCTGTATAGCTCATTTCCTTGGCCTTCAGCGGCCCGATGCGGCGGGGCAGGCGCTGGCTCATGCCCCAGCGCGGGGTCATGCCCCACTTGCCGTGGGTATCTGCGAATTTCGCCGTATCGGAGGCGATCAGCAGGTCGCATGACAGGGCCAGTTCCAGACCGCCCGTATAACAATGGCCGCGCACTTCGGCGATCACGGGTTGGGGCAGATTTTCGATCATGTTGATGGTATCCGCCTGATACTCGGGATAGGGCGCTGCTTCGCCCGCCTGGATCGATTTCAGATCGTTGCCGGCGCAAAACGAGCGCCCCGCGCCACGCAGCACGACACAGCCCACATTGTCCGGGTCGCCGGCAATGCTTTCCACATGACCGCGCAGTTCCACGAACAGGTTCGGGCTCAGCGCGTTCAGGGCATCGGGCCGGTTCAAGGTCAGGGTCGCGATGCCGTCCTCGTCGGATCGTAGAACCAAATCAGCCATTGTCTCTGTCTCCTCCCAATACTCAGTTGTTACGACTATAGCGCAGTCCGGACCTGCCACAGTTCAGGAAATAGGCGGATCGCCAGGGCCTTTTGCAAATAGCCGACGCCGGCGGTGCCGCCCGTGCCCCGTTTGTTGCCGATGATACGCGCCACCGTGGTCAGATGGCGAAAGCGCCATTGCTGAAAACGATCCTCCAGGTCCACCAATTTCTCCGCCAACTCGTACAGATCCCAATAACGCGCGGTATCGCCATAAACCGCCTGCCAAACCGTTCTGACCCCTTCGCTGGCCTCGTAGGGCAGTTGCCAGTCGCGGTTCAGCCGGTCATTCGGCACCGCAAGGCCGCGTTTGGCCAACAGGGCCAGGGCTTCATCATACAGGCTGGGCGCGGCGAGAATAGCCTGCAGGGGTTCGTGCAGATCAGGCCGGTGGGCGAATGGCCGCAGCATTTCGGCGTTCTTGTTGCCCAAGGAGAACTCTATGGCGCGGTACTGATGGGACTGAAAACCCGATGACTGGCCCAGGGCATCGCGGAAGGTGAGATAGTCCGCCGGTGTCATGGTGGACAGCACATCCCAGGACTGCAGCAGTTGCGCCTGGATGCCTGAAACCCTGGCCAGCATTTTGAAGGCCGGGCGCAGGTTGTCGCGCTGAATCTCGGCCACGGCGGCGCGCAGTTCGTGCAGCACCAGCTTCATCCATAACTCGGTGGATTGGTGGATGACAATGAACAGCATCTCGTCATGCTGACTGCTGCGCGGCTCCTGAGTGGCCAGCAGATCATCCAGATGCAGATAATCGCCATAACTCATGGCGTTGGTGAAATCCATATGGGCGCCGGATGTGCTCATCGTCGAACTCCCTATGCAATTTGTCTAGGTTATCGCCGCCCGTTCGTGGAATTCGGGGCGGTCCCAGCGGTTCTCCGCCATCACGCTTTCGATTACCGTAACCGCATCCCAGACATCCACATAGCGCAGATACAAAGGCGCGAAACCGAACCGCATGATGTCCGGGCTGCGGAAATCGCCGATCACCCCTTCGGCGATGCACGCCTGCATGATCGGATAGCCATTTTCGTGCTGCCACGAGACCTGACTGCCCCGGCGGGCGGGCTGCCGTGGCGTGGCCAGGGTAAAGCCATGGCCGCCGCAACGCTGTTCGACAAGATCGATGAAATGCCCCGTCAGCGCCAGGGATTTGGCCCGCACCGCCGCCATCTCCAGACCGTCAAAGACGTCAAGGGCGGCATCCAGGGCGCTCATGCCGATGACCGATGGGGTGCCGCAGCGTTGGCGCACGATACCGTCGGCGGGACGGTAGTGGGTTTCAAATTCGAACGGTGCGGCGTGGCCGTGCCAGCCCGACAGGGGCTGGCGCAACTGGTTCTGTAGATGCCGGGGAACATACAGATAGGCCGGGGCGCCGGGCCCGCCGTTCAGATATTTGTAGCTGCAGCCCACCGCGAAGTCCGCGCCCGCGCCGCCTAGGTCCACCGCCATGGCGCCGGCACTGTGGGACAGATCCCACAGCATCAATGCGCCCGCATCATGGGCTTGGCGGGTGACGGCGGCCAGATCCTGGACATAGCCGCTGCGGTAGTCCACCTGGGTCAGGGAAACCAGGGCGACGTCTTCATCAATGGCGTCGAGCACATCATCGCCATCCACCAGGCGCAATTCATGGCCCTGTCCCAGTTGCCGGATCAGGCCCTCGGCCAGATAAATATCGGTGGGGAAATTTCCGGACTGGGAGACGATTACTCTGCGCTCCGAGCGCAATTCCAGCCCCGCCGCCATCAGCTTGAACAGATTGACCGAGGTGCTGTCGCCCACCAGGACCTCGCCGGGTCCGGCGCCTATCAACGGCGCGATACGGTCACCGACGCTGAGCGGCAGTCTGTCCCAGTCATGGATATTCCAGGAGCGGATCAGATCGTCGCGCCATTGCCGCTCCACAACCTCCGTCACCCGAGCGGGCACGCCTTTGGGCAGGGGGCCGAGGGAATTGCCATCCAGATAGATCACGCCGTCGGGCAGCTCGAACTTGTCGCGGATGGCGGCAAGCGGGTCCGTCCGGTCCAGTGCCGCCATGTCCTCCCGGCTAGCCATCGCCTCTGGCTCCCCACCACCATTGTTTCGGGGCCAGGCGCTCGCCATAGCCAAGCCTGATATCCAGCCACAGCATCAGGCGCCGCAACCGTGTGCCCGCCAGGCGCCGGGCCAGGCGCATGACGGGGCGGCTGAAATCCTTGTTGAAGGGGCAGACCCGCATGCAGATGGCGCAATCGCTGCGCATCTTGACCCAAAAGCCAAAGCATTTTTCGCAGTCCGCCGTCCATTTCTTCACGCCCTTTATGGCGGAGCGGTTGGGGCCGCCGGTTTCG
>JASLLM010000067.1 GCA_030747035.1 Alphaproteobacteria bacterium
GGCGGCGCGGCGGTCGGTGTTTCCGGCTCCGATGGCAACAGGGGTTACTGTTCGGCCAACGGCCTTCTCGCCGCACTCGGTCTTGGCCGCATCGCCGGCCGGCATGCCGGACGGAGCCTCTAGGGGTGTAGGGCGGCGTGAGTTTGAAGATATAATGTGTGGCAATAGCCAAGGGATGTACGACATGCAAAGCGGACAGATCGTCTTTACCAAGATGGACCGGGTTATCTTCGGCCAGCCGGCGGCGGAGACCGTTGCCGCGGAGGCCGAGCGCTTGGGCGCGGAACGGGTCTTCCTTCTGGTCAGCGGCACCTTGAACCGGGAGACCGACGCGGTCGATCAAATGGCAGACGCCCTCGGTGGGCGCTATGCCGGGCGCTGGGATCATATGCCCTCCCACTCCCCGCGCGAAGCCGTGGTCGGCTGCGCCAACGCGGCGCGGGAGGCGGGCTGTGACCTCCTCGTCAGCTTCGGCGGCGGTTCGGCCACCGATGGCGGCAAGGCGGTGACCATCTGTCTAGCCCACGACATTACCGAGGCGGAGGGTCTGGAGCCTTTCCGTACCAAGGTGGATGAAAACGGCCAGCGCCATTTCCCCGACTATGCCGCGCCCGAGGTTCGGCAGATCGTCGTGCCGACCACATTGTCGGCGGGCGAATTCAATGCCCGCGCCGGGATCACCAACACGGTGGAGAAGCTGAAACAGAGCTTCATCCATCCCGGCATCATTCCCGTATCGGTGATCCTGGATGCCAGCGCCACCGTGCACACGCCGGAATGGCTGTGGCTGTCCACGGGCATCCGGGCGGTGGATCATGCGGTGGAAACCTATTGCTCCCTGGACGCCAACGACTACACCGATGGCGCGGCGCTGCAGGCCTTGCGTCTGTTGAGCCAAGGCCTGCCACGGGTCAAGGCCGACGCAGACGACATGGAGGCGCGCCTGCAATGCCTGATGGGCGCCTGGATCTCCATGACCGGCATCGTCACCGGCACCCGCCTTGGCGCCAGCCACGCCATCGGCCATATTCTGGGCGGTACCGCCAACGTGCCCCACGGCTATACCTCCTGCGTCATGCTGCCTTATGTGCTGGACTATAACGCCGCCATCAACTCCAACCGCCAGGCCGATATCGCCCAGGCCCTGGGCGCACCGGGGAAATCGGCCGGCGAGGCCCTGGATCAAATGATCGCCGGGCTGGGCATGCCCAGGATCCTGCGCGAAGTTGACATAGACGAATCGCAACTGCCGCAATTGGCGGAAAACTGCATGCTGGATGACTGGACATTTTCTAATCCGCGGGAGATTCGCGCCCCCGAACAAGTCATGGAAATTCTCCGGGCCGCCTATTAGGCCGAATCGATTCGCGGATCGGTTTGGATAGCGGAAATATGGCCATGATTCCGCCTGGATTCCGATCCTGATTCCGGCCCGGGGCGGTCAATTTCGCTACTCTTTTATTTTCCATAATCCCGCGCACAAGGCCATGAATCGAAACACGAATCCGGCGCCATCAACAACACCCTGTGGATACCTTGTGAAACGATTGTGTAATATTATTACAGTTATCCACAGATAAATGATGCTTTGTTACGATTTTGTCTTGTTTAACGCAGCATCATGATCCAACATTTCATCAGCGGCTACGAAGGACGAAATCCCGGCCTTCAAAAAGCGGGGAATTCAGAAAGCGGAGCCGCCGCGGGGTACCAAGACCCTTTGGCTTAAACCGGCCCTGGTCGGTGGGGCGATTGGATACCGCTTTAGGTGACTGGAGCGGATGGTATTTCGGGACCAGAATTCTTCGATATGGCCCTCGGGCCGCATCGTTCGATGAAGGGTCGAATGGCCGGAAAACCTTAGGGAATTCCGGTCGGCTGGTAAGAATGGTTCATCTTCGGATGGGCCGGCCGATCCAGCAACCGCGACAGGTTGTCCTCGGGCAGCCGGGCGCGGAGGCCAAATGGCCTGGAGTTCGCCGCGGATTTATTCGCATGCGCATTCGGGGCACGGCGGCCAAGCCGGCGGAAACAGCCCTCGGGCGGTTTCGGTTGGTGGGTTGGGAATGGATCGACTCGAAGCCTCCGGGTGACAAACAGATCCGTCGAACAGCCCAAACGGTGGTGAGGCGTCTTCGGACACCGAGCAAGCCGGGACCGCACATCCTTCGGGAAAGCGGTCTGGACCAGAGGGGCTTCCCATGTCTTCGGATATGAGAGGTAACCAAGGTTCCGCCGGGTTTACGGACAGCCTTCGGGCGGTCTTGAGGTTCGGCGACCGGGACGGGGTGCCTTCGGGTGCAACGGCCTGGGGATCGGGAAGCCTTCGGGGGGAACGATCCGGTCAGTTGGAGCGGTCAGCGATGACGCCTTCCGGGGTTGATATCGCAGACAGGTTCGGACTGGCACACCGATCAGGGCGTCAACCGGGTTAAACCCGCGGGTGTGTCTGGATTGGTTGGACCGGGAAGTCCTAGCGGCGCGCCTTCGGGTTCCGCGGCAACAGATGGAAAGGTCCACGCGGGACGGCGATTGTGAAGCATTTCCCTTCGGGGCAAGGTTTCGTGAAGACCGGACCGTTGGAGCAGCAGGCCTTTGAATGCTGGTCTTTCGAACTTCGGTTCAAGGATTATGGATTTATAGGTGTCTGGACTCCGTGAACCGGGAGGCTTCGGCCTCCGGAGACTTCGGTCTCTCAGGTTCCGAGGCGTCAGGCGTGTCCTTCGGGGCACATTGCTAGGACCCCGCGTCCAATGCACCTGACGCCTCTCTTTTATTGTACGTGTGTTGTGCGTCTGCCTTGATAGCCGGACCTATAGAACCGGATTGCGGGCGTCGCTCAAGATGCGGCCCCCGATACCGATGAATACGGCGCCGGCGGCGCGTTCGATCCAATGGCGGGCGCTTGCGAAACGGCGCATCACCGGTGCCGACGACATGAACAGACTGACCGGGCTGTACCATAACAGCGCCGCCGCGAAGACCAGGCCGATCATCAAAGCCATCAGCCAGACCGGCGTTGCCGCCGTCACCGAAGTAGCAAAGACGGAGGTGAACAGCACGATCGCCTTGGGGTTGGTCAAGGTAACGAAAAATCCGAAGCGAAAGGCGTGCCGGCCCGCCACCTTCTGCTCTGAAATCTCCAATGTCTCCGATTTGGTGAACAGCAGACGCAGGCCCAGATAGATCAAATAGCTCGCGCCGAGGATACGCACCAACCAGGCCAGCCATTGGTACTGCACCAGAATGGCCGACAATCCCAACAGGGAGGCGGTGGCATAGAGGCCAAGGCAAAGGGAAACACCCAGGGTGGTCCACAGACCCGCTTTCGTCCCCCTGGTCATGGACGAGCGTACGACAGCGACAAAATCCGGCCCCGGCAGGATCAGGGCCGGGATAAAGATGCCAAAGACGCTGAGCAAGAGTATCGATGCATCCATCCTAGACCCCCTCCTCCATCCAGGCCGCCTTGTCGAAGGCCACATGGTCACCGAAATAATGCACCGCGCCTTCCAGTTTATCCATCTCCTCGATCCGGTAGACCCGTTTGGCGCCGCCGACCCTTTCCACGCGTGCTTCCCGCTCCGCCACCCAGGCCTCCGCCGGTTGCAGGGTGCTTTGCCGCTGCAGCACGTCCCAAATGTAGTAGTGATGCGGCACAACGATGCGCGGCTGCAAGCGGTCCATGATCGCCTGGGTATGGATATGCCCCATGACGTGTTGCGAGCCGTCGATGGGCAGCAGGGCGATATCAATTTGACCCAGGGCCTTCCAAATATCGTCGGGCGGGTCATGGCGGTTGTCGCCCCAATGGACGATCCGCATGCCGCCGGTCTCGACCACGATCAGACAATGATCCCAGGAACGGGGATTGTTGGGCGGCTCCACGTCGGTGCCATGGAAGTGCTTATGGATCTTCCGGAAATCATAGAGGGCGCAGCTTGAATCAATCGCATGCTTGTCCGCCAGGCCATAGATGGTCATGTCGCCGAATTTGTACATGCCGATCAGACGGTCGAGCAAGACATGGGCATCCAGGCGATGCAGGGCATCGTGATCGAAGTGCGCATGGGTCGAGACGCCGACGTCGACGGCTGTGATGGGAAAGTCGCGAAAGTACCAATCCCACTGGCGCGAAGGATGATTGCGCCAGGGATCGATCATCACGCTGACCCCCTTGGGCGAGGTGATGCGAAAGGCCGAACTGCCGTAGAACGCCACCTCCACCGGCCCATCGCGGGCCGGCGAGGTGTCGGCCTGAAGCTCGATCATCCGGTTGTGGTTGGAGGTCATCTGCCAGACGTTCAGGCCGGTATCGATATCCGTCATGGCGACCCCTTCGCTGACTTTTCTCTTCCCGCCAATACCCGTCATTCCCGCGGAAGCAACCGCATTGGAACCAGCGCGCGCATCCCACCACCACTGATCACGCCGCCAATCCGAGGCATGGGCTCCCGCCTGCGCGGGAGCGACAGAAAATTCTGGGTCATGCCCGCGCAGGCGGGCATCCATGCCGCTAACGGAAACGCGGCGCGGTGGTGGCATGTTCCGCCGCCATCCATGACGCCCAGCGGCCTCGGGCATGGACTCCCGCTTTCGCGGGAGTGACAATGCCACCGACGCAAGGCCGCCACTACCCTTTCGCGGCTGTCGCCTCGATCTCGATCAGCATATCCGGCGAGGCCAGACCGTCCACGATCAGCAAGGTCGAGGCCGGCAGGGTGGCATCGCCAATGACTTTCTTGCGCGCGGCACGGTACGGCTCGATGCTGCGCGGATCAGTCAGGAAGACGGTAAACTTGACCAGATGCTTCTTGGCCATGCCGTTTTCCTTCAGGCAATTGAGAATATTGCGGAAGCACTGTTCCGCCTGCTTGCGGATGCCGGGCTGCAGCTTGCCCTTACCGTCGATGCCGACCTGGCCGGCAATCACCAGCCATTCCGCGCCTGGCGGCACTTTCACACTGTGAGAATAGGCGCCCGCCGGTTTGGCATTGGCCTTGGGATTTACGAACTCGTTCATGATAACGGCCTCCCCTGTTTGTTTATGTCTTCGGCAGCCCCGGGCATTTCCGAATAGGAAACGCCTCGAATCTTAAGAATCGAGCAATTTTTCCAATCACTTAGAATCGCCCAAAACTATTGGGCGATTCACGTAGGATCGGAATTGCTCTAGGTATCTTACCCCACCATGCTGTATCCGCCACTGACGGAAATGATCTGGCCCGTGACCCAATTGGCACCGGCGGAGGCCAGAAAGGCGATGGTTGGCGCCACGTCATCGGCCTGGCCGATCCGGCCGGTGGGATAGTTGCGCACGATCTTGGACATATTGCTCTCCAGCCAGTCCTTGTCGCTGTGGCTGGTCTGCACCAGGCCCAGGGCCACCGCGTTGACTTTGATGCCGTCCCGGCCCAGTTCCTTGGCCAGGGATTTGGTCAGGGCCAAGACGCCGCCACGGGAAGCGGCGGTGATGGACAGGCCTTTTTCGCCCACCCGCGCGGAATCTCCCGCCAGGGAAATAATGCGGCCATCGCCCGAGGCCGCCAAATGCGGCGCGGCGGCATGGCAGCAATGAATGACGCCATAAAGACCGACACCGATCTGGCTGTGCCAATCGTCCGGCGTGGTTTCGACGAAGCGTCCCGGCGTGACATAGCCGGCGTTGTTGACCAATACATCCAAGCGGCCCAGGTCGGCCACCACCTGTTCCACCATGGCCTTGGTGGCTTCATAGTCCGTGACATCCGCGCCATAGGCCCGCGCTGTGCCGCCCGCGTCATTAATTTCCGCGACCAGGGCGTGGGCGGCGTCTTCGGAGCCGCGATAATTGATCGCCACCGCCGCGCCTTCGTTGGCCAGGGCCAGAACGATTTCGCGGCCCACATCGCGTGCGCCGCCGGTGACCAGGGCGACCTTGCCTTTTAGTCCCAGATCCATGATTTCCTACTCCTCCTTTTGGCTGACCAGGCGGAACAGGCGTTCCGGCGTCATTGGCAGCTCGTTGATATCGATATTCAGATGGCCCACCGCATCGGCGATGGCGTTGGCGATGGCAGCGGGCGCCCCGATGGTGCCGCCCTCCCCCAGGCCGCGAAAGCCGCCGATATTGTTGGGCAGTTCGGTCTCCAGGTGGAAAACCTCCATTGCCGGAATTTCCACCGCCGTGGGCACCACGTAATCCATCAGGCTGGCGGTCAGGATTTGTCCCGTATCATCGTAGACCACTTCCTCCAGCAAGGCAGCACCAATGCCCTGCGCCACGCCGCCGTGAACCTGGCCATCGGCAATCAGCGGGTTGATGATGCGGCCGCAATCATCGGCCACCACATAGCGCTGTACCGTGACGCCAAAGGTCTCCGGATCAACCTCAACCACCGCCAGATGGGTGGCCGGCGTGGCGGTGCCGAAGTAGGGATCGTAGATGTTGCTGGCTTCCAGCTCGATATCCTCGCGCAACTCCCGCGGCAGGCGGTTGACCTCGGTATAAACGGCGCGGGCCAGTTCGCGGAAGCTCAGGCGACGGTCCGTGCCCTTGACGAAAATCTCGCCGTTGGCTGCGTCCATATCGCCCGCGTCCGCTTCCAGAAGGTGCGAGGCCGCCTTCATGACCTGTTCCCGCACCGCCCGCGCCGAGACGATCGCCGCGCCCCCCGCCAACACGGCGCTGCGCGAGGCATAGGTGCCGGTGCCATGCGCCACCGCGTCACTGTCGCCATGCAGCACCTCGATATCCTGCAGCCGGGCGCCCAGTTCCTCGGCAACGATTTGTGCCAGGGTGGTTTCCAGGCCCTGGCCGTGCGAGGCGATGCCGAAATAGGCGGTCACGGCGCCGGTGGAATCGATCCTGACGGTGGCGCTCTCCGTGCCCGTGTTGACCGGCATGCCCGGGGCCACGGCGATGCGGGAACCCAGGCCGGTCAATTCCACATAGGATGCCAGGCCAATGCCGACCCAGCGGCCCTGTTGCCGCGCCGCCGCCTGTTGTCGGCGCAGGGCGCCATAGTCCGCGCCATCGCATGCCGTCTCCAGGCATTCCAGGAAACCGGCCCGGTCCCAGACGATGCCGGAGGCCGACTTGTAGGGAAACTCCTCCGCCCGCACCATGTTGCGCCGGCGCATCTCCAGCGGATCAAGGGACAGCTTCACCGCCGCCATGTCGATCAGCCGTTCCATGACAAAAGTCGAAATAGGTCGACCCACGCCGCGATAGGCCCCCATGGGTGACTTGGAGGTGGCAACGCCCCGCACCCGGCCCCGGTAGTTTTCGACCCGGTAAGGTCCCGGCAGGAACGAAACCACCTGCACCGGCTCGATGGCGGCGGACCAGGGATAGCCGGAATAGGCCCCCACATCGCCAATGACATCGGCGCGCAGGCCCAGGATTTGGCCCTCATCGTCACAGGCAAGTTCCGCCTCGACGACTTCGTCAAAGGCCTGGCTGGTGCTGATCAGATCTTCCAGGCGGTCGGACAGCCATTTCACCGGCCGGCCAAATTTCCGCGCGAGGACGCAGACCAGAACTTCCTCGCGGTACAGAGCCGTCTTGCCGCCAAAACCGCCGCCCACATCCGGCGCCACCACCCGCAGCCGGTTGCCCGGCAGATCCAGCATCCGCACCAGGGTGTCACGGACAATGCCCGGTACCTGGGTGGTGGAATGCAGGGTCAGGGAGCCGCGGCCCTGATCGTAGTCGGCCAGATAGCCTCTGTTCTCCATCGCCACCGGGGTCTTGCGGTGCATGCGGAAGTGGCCGCCGACGCGGACCGGCGCGGCCGCCATCGCCGCGTCAACCTCGCCCCGCTCAAAGGTACGTTCGATCAAAACATTGCTGCCGATCTCTTCATGCAGCAAGGGAGCATCCGGCTCCGCCGCCGCCGCCGGATCGATCACCGTGGGCAAGGCTTCATAAGTGACCGCGATCCGCTCCGCCGCGTCCTCTGCCAGATAGCGGCTTTCCGCCAGCACGGCGGCGATCGGCTCACCCACGTGGCGTACTTTGTCCATGGCCAGCACCGGCAATTCGGTGCCATGGAAATTCGCCATGGTGGAAGTGGCACGGACCGTCTGGAGCAGGCCTTCAATGTCGGCCGCCGTGACGACTGCCGCCACGCCGGGCATCCCGGCGGCCTCGGCGCTGTCAATCGCCGCAATGCGGGCATGGCCATGATCGCTGCGGCAGAACGCGATGTGCAGGGTGCGGGGCAAGTTGATGTCGTCAATAAACCGGCCATGGCCGGTCAACATCCGTGGGTCCTCGACCCGCTGCACGCGGGCGCCGATCATCTTCGGCCTGGCTTCAATCTCCATTACCCGCCTCCACCACGGCCCGGATCGCCCGCACCACATGTTGGTAGCCGGTACAGCGGCACAGATTGCCCGACAGGCCTTCGCGGATTTCCTCGTCCGTCGCCAGGGGATATTTGCGCAGCAGATCGACCCCGGTCATCAACATGCCCGGCGTGCAGAAACCGCATTGCAGGGCGTGATGTTCCTGAAACGACTTTTGCAGCGGGCTCAGATTGTCGATGCTGCCCAGCCCTTCCACGGTCTCGATCTCGGCGCCATCCGCCTGCACTGCGAAACAGAGACAGGAACGCACGCTGTCGCCGTTCAGAATAACCGTACAGGCGCCACAGACGCCCTGTTCGCAGCCCACATGGGTGCCGGTCAGGCCCAGCTCATGGCGCAGGAAATCGGCCAGGGACAGACGCGGTTCCACCTCCCGCTCGTAGACGATGCCATTGACGGTGAGCTTGATCATGACGCCGCCCCTTCCCGCGCTGACATCAAGGCGTGCCGGGTCAGCACACTGACCAGATGGCGGCGGTAATCGGCGGAACCATGCAGATCATCATTGGGCGAGACTTCCTCCCGCGCAGCTTCGGCCGCTGCTTCGATATCCGGGAACAGCGCCTCCGCCGCCCGCAGGCGCAACGGCGTCTCGTGGGCGCCGATCGCAACAATTCTGGCTTCCTCACCAACCGTGGCACCGACCGCCGTCAGAGCGAAATCGCCGGAGCGGCGGGCAAATTCCTCGAAGCCCCAACCGGTACCGGCCGGCAATGGGGGAAGAAGAATTTCAGTCAGAATTTCGTCCTCGGCCAAGGCGGTATCCAAGGCGCCTTCGTAGAAGTCCTCTGCAGCAATGGTCCGTTGCGTCGTCTTCAGGCGCGCATCCAGCAACAGCATCAGGCCCGGCAGTTCCGCCGCCGGGTCGCCATGGCACAGACTGCCGCCAATGGTGCCCTTGTTGCGGATCGCCAGATGGGCCACGTACTGCATGGCCGCGTGCAGCACGGGAAAGCGTTGGCGCAGCAGATCGGAGGTCTCCACCGTATGGTGCCGAGTCATGGCGCCGATGCGCAACCCGCCCGCGCGGTCGTCCTCGATATAGTCCAGGCCGGGAATGCGCCCGATATCCACCAGCAGGCTCGGCGCCCGCAGGCGGAAATTCAGCATCGGCACCAGACTTTGCCCGCCGGCCAATATCTTCGCGTCGTCTCTCCCCAAGGCCGCGACCGCCTCGGCCAACGAGACGGGTGCGAGATATTCAAAGGCCGCCGGTTTCACTGTCGGGGCATCCTCCCTGTCTAGCCTTCCACCGTATATTCGCCGTCCACCAGCATGCGGCGAAGGATCTTGCCGACCGGCGACTTTGGCACCTCTTGGATAAAGACATAGGCGCGCGGCCGTTTAAAGGGGGGTAAATCAGAGTCCAGGCACCAGGCATCCAGCGCCTCCTGGCCGACCTTGTCCCGGCGCACGATAAAGGCCGTCACCACCTGGCCCCAGCGCGGGTCCGGCAGGCCGGCCACGGCCACCTCGCCGACGGCGGGATGCAGAGACAGCACGCTCTCGATCTCCACGGGCAGGATATTCTCGCCGCCGGAAATGATCATGTCATCGACCCGGCCGGTGACGAAGATATCGCCGTCACCATCGCGATAGCCGATGTCGCCGGTATAGTACCAACCGTCGTGCAGGGATTTTTCGTCCGCCTCCGGCCGCTTCCAATAACCCTGAAAACTTTCATCGCCATCCAGGGCGGCGATAATCTGGCCTTCTTCTTCGCCCTCTACCAGATCGTCCGGGCCATGGGCATCCAACGAGATGATGCGGATCTCCTGGTTCAGGCCCGCCTTGCCCGCCGATCCCGGCTTCCCGGCGGCGTTCGGTTCTATGGTGAAGGTATAGATCTCGGACGAGCCATAGTGATTGACGAACAACTCCGGCTTGAAGGCGGCATCCAACTCCTGCAAAAGGCCGTCGGTCATGGCCTGGCCGGCAAAGCCCAGCTTGCGCACGGACGAGGTATCCGTGGCCTCGAAAAACGGCGAGGCCAGCAGATCGTGATACAGCGTCGGCACCAGATAGAGGTTGGTAATCCTGTGTTCCATGATCAGGCTCAGCGCTTCGCGTGGATCAAAGCGGCGCTGGCAGACGAAATGACCATTGATCAGGATGGAGGCCAAAAGTGATCGCACCCCCATGGTGTGATACAGCGGCATCACGCCCAAGGTCACCTCGCCGCGGGCATATTGGTTCTGGGCCACATGGGCCATGGCCGCCGCGCGCTCGGCGCCCTGGGTGCGCGGCACGCCCTTGCCCCGCCCTGTGGTGCCGGAGGTATAGAGCATGACGGATTTATCATTCACCGTGGCGCGGGAAACCGCCGGGACCGGCGCATGGCCAGCCAGGTCCTGCCAATCCCGGTCCACATTGATCTGTTGAATATCGGTTGAGACCAGATCGGCGGTCACGTTCTCGAACACCACCGCCTTGGCACCGGCATCGTTTAGGACATAGTCGAGCTCTTCGGCGCTGGCCCGCCAATTCAGGGGCGTAATCACCAGGCCCGCGATCTGCGCCGCCATGTGCAAGGTCGCCGCTTCATAGCGGTTCTGCAATACGGTGACGAAATGGTCGCCCTGCCGCAGCCCCCGGGTATCAAGGCCGGCAACCAGGCGCAGGATATCGTCCTGCCAGGCGGCGTAGCTCAAAACCGTCTCGCCATCGGAAATCGCCACCGCATCGGGCATGCGGATGACGCTGGCCAGCAGACTTCTTCCCAGATCAAACACCGACATTTTTTCCCGAACGCTTCCACGAGGCCGCCCGACGATGCCATGATAAGGAGGCGGCGGCAATTGTGGCGGCGTGGAAAGCCGGGAACGCGCGCTGCGACGGCAAACCGCAAAAGAGAAGGCCCGAAGCGATGTTGCCATCGTTTCGGGCCTCCCCAATACCGTCAGGTATGTCTTTGCTAGATCCCGCGTCCATGCACTGACGGTCAGGTTCTTACGAAAGCATTCCTGGGCTGTCAAACGATATTTTGTGGCTGTGGATAACTTTTCCGCAAAATCTAGTATAAATCTTCCCGCCGCCAGCCCTCCAATTGGGTCCGCACAGCGGCCACGAAAGCCAGTGGCTGGTCCAGCATCAGGTGATGTTGCGCGGCCGGAATGACCACCAGAGGTGCTTTCGGGCCCATCAGGCTGTTGGTGTAGCGGGCCATTTCTTCCGTCACCAGAGCGCTGTCGGCCCCGATAAATAGGGCTGAACGGCAGTTAGCCGCCTGTAAATGCTCATGAAACGGTTCGGCAAAGCGGCGTCCGGACATGGCGTTGCCATCAAACTTCCAGCACCAGCCGCCCTCCGCCGCCTTGATGGAATGGCGCGCGATATATTCAACGATGAACCGGTTCTCACAGATCTGGCGCGGACGCAGGCGAAATCGCGCTACGGCGGCCTCAAAATCGGGATAGATGCGGACCGCGCCCATGGGAGAGGCCCGGCGGCGGCGGCTGCCGCCTTCCTCCGGCGGGCGCAGGGGCGAATCAGCGATCACCATGCCGCCCAGGCTTTCCCCGTAAAGCGAAGCATAACGCATGGACATAAACCCGCCGAAGCTGTGGCCGACCAGAAATGGCCGCGGCCCCAGGCCGCCATCAGTGATCACCGCATGGATTTCCTGAGCCCGCAGGGTGGCGTTATAAACTTCCTCCGGCCGGCTGCCGCTATCGCCCATGCCGGACAGATCGATGGCCGCGACCCGATAGCCGGCCCGGAAAAACGGCGCAATATGGCTCCACCAATGGGCATGCGCGCCGCCGCCGTGAACGAATAGAATTCCACCGGGATTTTCGACGCCCGCTTCGGGCTGCCACAGCAGGTAATGGATGGAACAGCCCTCCACCTCGACCCGCCTCGACTGCCCTTGTTGCGCGATGGCCCAATGAAACCAATCCGGCGCGGCGGCGCGGACCGCCAGTCTTTGCTCTTCTTCCGACATCGTCCCCTGACCGAACAATTACAAACCGCCCCCTCATAGCACATTTGCAGACGATGCTTGCCCACGCCCGGGCGAGGGCGTAAATTGGCCGGTGGAAGGGGAACGCATTCCGGTGTTGCGCGCGGGCTTCAAACCCGTTGAGGGGCGTTAGACGTGCTTGGTGGGTTCGACTCCCACTCTCTTCCGCCAATTTTCTCAAATTTGCGAGATTTTCCCTGGTCCCGATTTCGATTCTATCTCGCCCCACAACGGGCTAACCAAGGCTCGAAGACAGAGTAACGACGGAAACCGCTGTCTAGAGCAGATATTGGCGGTTTGTGCCATCAGCGGACCGTTAGAATTTTCTAATGCACGGCACCTAGATGCCGGCGTGTGGGAGCCGTTCACAGTATCAAAACCGGAAATGAGTCGTCGCTAATAGCAACGCATGGATTCCCTGGACATGCACAGCTACACTCTGCGCATGGCAGAGGGAACCCAACGCAGATTGGCAGCTATCGTATCGGCTGACGTGGTCGGCTATTCGCGCCTGATGGGCGTGGATGAGACTGGCACGCTGGATGCCCTGCGCGCCCACCGTAATGAATTGATTGATGCCAAGATTGCCGAGCACGGCGGTCGTATCGTCAAAACGATGGGCGATGGGCTGCTGTTGGAGTTCCCCTCCGTCGTCGATGCCATCCAGTGCGTAATCGACGTTCAACAGACCATGGCAAAACGAAATGAGGCTGTCGACGAAGACAAACGCATTGTCTTCCGTATCGGTGTTCATCTCGGCGATTTGGTTGTCGAGGGGGATGACATATTCGGTGATGGCATCAATGTTGCGGCCCGGTTGGAGGCGTTTTGCCAAGCCGGTGGTGTAGCGATTTCCGGCACTGCGCATGAGAATATAGCCGGTCGTATAGAAGTCGGTTTTGTTGATGCTGGCGATCAGCAACTAAAGAACATCGCCCGCCCGGTCCGGGTCTGGCAATGGACGCCCACCGCTTCGCCAATTCCGGCGACTGGCGAAACCTTGCCGCTGCCAAACAAGCCCTCCATTGCCGTGCTGGCATTTGACAATATGTCGGGTGATCCGGAGCAGGAATATTTCGCCGATGGGATCGCCGAGGATATCATCACCGCCCTGTCCCGGTTTCACCAGTTTCATGTCATCGCCCGCAATTCGTCTTTCACCTACAAGGGCCAGGCGGTCAATATTGGCCAGGCCGGGCAAGAGCTTGGCGCCCAGTATATCGTTGAAGGCAGTGTCCGAAAGGCCGGCAACCGTGTCCGGGTGACCGCGCAGATGATCGAGGCGAACAGCGGCCGCCATGTCTGGGCGGACCGCTACGACGGCCAGTTGGAGGATATCTTCGACCTCCAGGACAACATCACCAACACCATTGCCGGCGCCATTTGGCCCGCGATGACGAAGGCGGAACTGGATCGCGCCAGCCGAAAACCACCTGAGAGCTTTGATTCGTGGGAACTCACCCTGCAAGGCTATCGTACGATGAAGGGAAGTCCCGAGGAGGTTATCCAGGCAAGGGTACTGGCCGAGAAAGCGCTGGCCCTCGATCCCCGCAATACCGAGGCCCTTGTGCTATTGTCGCGCACCCATACGGTTGACGGCTGGATGGGTTATACCCAGACACCGGACGTGTCGTTTGCCAAGGGTATCGCGACCGCGCGCCAAGCGATGCAGATTGATGCATCGAACGCTCTATCCTTGGCTTACTTGGGCATGGCCTTGTTCGGTGACCGCCAGCACGACGAAGGATTGGATTGTCTCTCCCAGGCAGTGAAAAAAAATCCAAACCAAGCGGAAAACTGGACGGTTTATGGCATGTGTTTAGGATTTTCGGGACAGTTTCAAGATGCCATTGAAGCCTATGACAAAGCGAGCCGTCTCAGCCCGCGTGATGCCAGATATGGCGTTTGGATGAGCCAGCTCGCCATCGCCGCCTTCGTCGTCGGGCAGCACGAAGTCGGTGCTGAATACGGCAGACTTTCGGTGCTCAATGCACCGAATTTTCCCGGCGGTCATCGCTCGCGCGCAGCCAATTTGGTAGAACTGGGACAAATGACGGAAGCTCGACGGGAAATCGCCGAAATACACAAATTAGCCCCTACCATGTCCGTGGCATCGACCCGTGCAGGCATGCCTTTCCGCCATGACGAAGCCCGCGAACGCTATTGTAACGCTCTGGCTAAGGCGGGATTGCCTCTCGAGTAAGTGGTAGAGTCAAGATTGGCTTTGCGGCAAAGCAAGCATTGGGAAAGTTCAGCGCATGTCCTCCTTTGGGTCAGAAGCGAACATGATGCTATGCTAATATTGTGGTCAAGGCTGAGGTAGATTTGGCCACTCTTTATCGCCGACTCTCGACAGAATGGTCAAAAAAATGGGCCCTTCGCCGCCATGGCGAAGGGCCCGCTTTTGATCCGGCGTCCTATTGCGGAAGTTCGAACAGGCCCGCCGCGCCCATGCCGGTGCCGACGCACATGGTCACCACGACATACTTGGCGCCACGGCGCTTGCCCTCGATCAGGGCGTGGCCGGTCAGGCGGGAGCCCGTCATGCCGAAGGGATGGCCGACGGCAATGGAGCCGCCATCCACATTCAGCTTGTCATTGGGAATGCCCAGTTTATCCCGGCAATATAAAACCTGCACGGCGAAGGCCTCGTTCAGTTCCCACAGATCGATGTCATCCATGGTCAAGCCATGACGATCCAATAGCTTGGGAATGGCGAAGACCGGCCCGATGCCCATTTCATCGGGCTCGCAACCATGCACCACCATGCCGCGGTAGATGCCCATGACATCGGCGCCCCGCTTGGCGGCTTCCGTATCGCTCATCAGCACGCAGACGGAGGCGCCGTCGGAAAGCTGACTGGCATTACCAGCGGTAATATGGCCGTCTTCCCGGGTCACCGGTTTCAGGCCCTGCAGACCCTCCAGTGTAGTGTCGGCGCGGATGCCCTCGTCATGCTCCAGCAGAGTATCGACCATGGTGACTTCACCGCTCGCCTTATCGGTGACGGCCTTGATCGTGGGCATGGGCACGATCTCGTCATCGAAGCGGCCGGCTTGATGAGCGGCCGCTGTCCGCAACTGGCTTTGCAGACCGTATTCGTCCTGCGCCTCGCGGGAGATGTCATAGCGGTCGGCCACGGTCTGGGCCGTCTTCAGCATGGGGTCATAGATGGACGGCAGGTTGCTATCCAGCCAATCGTTGACCCGGCGATAGTCGTTGGCATGTTCGTTCTGCACCAGCGAGACGCTCTCCAGGCCGCCCGCCACGGCGATCGGCGCGCCATCGGCGATGATATTCCGCGCCGCAATGGCGATGGCGTTCAGGCCGGAGGAGCAGGCACGGTTAACGGTCAGGCCCGAGACACTGACCGGCATGCCGGCCCGCATGGCGGAGGCGCGGGCAACGTTACCGCCGGTACAGCCTTCGGTGCGGGCCGCGCCCATGATTACATCCTCGACCTCGCCCGGCTCGATCCCGGCGCGTTCCACGGCATGTTTGATCACATGACCGCCCATGTCGACGATGTGGGTATCATTGAAGGCGCCGCGAAAGGCCTTGCCGATCGGCGTGCGGGCGGTGGAAACGATGACGGCATCAGGCATGATGGTTTCTTCCTTACTTTGCTTTGTTGAAATAGATCTGACCCGACTATAGCCCCCTTCGCCGGGCGGCACCAGCGGTCGCGGCATATGGCCATTGTTTGACCACCGTGGACAACCTACACTGGCCTGCCCGCCGCCTCTAACCCCGCACAAGATGGAGTTGCCAATTCAGTGCCCGATGTAGACCCGATCACCGCATCCGTCATCCAACACCGCCTGGTCGCCATCGCCGAGGAAATGGGCGAGGCCATGTTGCGCACCTCCTATTCGCAAATTTTGAATTCCAGCCGGGATTTTTCCACCGCCATCTGCGGCGATGGCGGCCGCCTGGTGGCCCAGGCCGAGCATATCCCCGTCCATGTGGGCGCCCTGCCCTGGGCCGTGAAGGCAGTGGTTGAATTTTTCGGCGACGACGTTCATCCCGGCGACGTCTTCCTGTTGAACGATCCCTACCATGGCGGCAGCCACTTGCCGGACCTGACGGCATTCGTCCCGGTCTTTGCCCATGGCAAGGTATTGTTCTGGACCGTCAACCGGGCCCACCATTCCGATATCGGCGGCGCCACCCCCGGCGCCTACAACGCCTCGGCCACCGAGATCTGGCAGGAAGGCCTGCGGGTGCCGCCCCTGCGCCTGTATGCGGCGGGTGAGTTGCGCGAGGATCTGATGCAGATGCTGACGGTCAACGTGCGTCACCCCCGTGATTTTCAGGGTGATCTGGCGGCACAGATCGGCTCGGTGCGCCTAGGCGAAAAACGACTGGAAAGACTGCTGGATGAATTCGGGGCGGAGGTGGTCGCGGCGGCGGTGGAGATCATTCTGGACTCGGCGGAAAAGCAGGCCCGGGAGGTCATCGCATCCTGGAATGACGGCGTCTATGAAGGCCAAGCGGTGCTGGATGACGATGGCCGGGGCAACCAGGACATCACCGTGCGGGCCAAGATTACCAAGCAAGGCAGCGATCTGGAAATCGATCTGACCGCCACCGACGACCAGGTGACGTCTTTCATCAATTCCTCTCACGCCAATATGCAATCCGCCGTCGCCATGGCATTGGCCTTTCTGTTTGATCCCGAAACGCCGAAAAACGACGGCTCCTTCCGCCCGGTGAAGGTTGTCGCGCGGGAAGGCAGCCTGGTCTGGGCCAGGCCGGGCGCGCCAGTTACTCTATCGACCTCCCACAGCGCACAGGAGATCATTGAAGCCGTTATCCGCGCCCTTGCCCCCGCCTGCCCGGAACGCGCCATGGCCGGCTGGGGCCGGCGGTTCCGCATCGCCATCAAGGGCGAGGACCCGCGCAACGGCAAACAGTTCATCTGGCATATGTTCCACGCCCGCCCTGGCGCCGGCGCCTCCTCGGGCGGTGACGGCTGGCATGGTTCGGGCGAATGGCATTCCACGGGCGGCCTGAAATTCGGCTCCATCGAGGTCGCGGAATCCCGCTTTCCCTTGTATTTTCGCCGCCACGAATACCGTCCCAACTCGGGCGGCGACGGTAAGTTCACCGGCGGCGCCGGGGTTGATCTTGAAATGCAGGTGGAGACGGAGACGGCCTGTCACGGCAATACCGCCGGCGATGGCGCCCGGCACGGTGCCGCCGGCCTGCTGGGCGGCCAGGACGGCGCGCCGCACCGTTACCTGATGCGGGCACCGGGCCGCCGTCCGAAGGTATTGAGCACCAAGGAAGAAGGTATCCAGGTGCCCGCCGGCACCATATTCGAAGTCCATTCGGCGGGCGGCGGCGGCTGGGGGCCGCCGGAGGAACGGGCCCCATCCGCGCGGGATTACGACCGGCGAAACGGCTACGTTTCCGGACGGGCAAGGAAGGGCGGCTGACGGCATGTATCGGATTGGTATTGACGTCGGCGGCACCTTCACCGACCTGGTGGCGATTGACAGCGAGGGTCAGGTAACCCTTGGCAAAACGCCGTCGACGCCGGCGGACCAGTCCATCGGCGTCATGGACGGCCTGGCCCAGGTGGCCGGGACCCTGGGTCTGCAGCTTGGTGAATTGCTGGCCCGGACCGAACGCATCGTCCACGGCACCACCGTCGCCACCAATGCCCTGCTGGAGCGCAAGGGCGCCAAGGTCGGCTTGCTGACCACCAAGGGGCATCGGGACGTGCTGGAAATGCGCGAGGGGCTGAAGCCGGAGCGCTACAATCTGCGCCTGCCCCGCCCCGAGGCCCTGGTGCCACGGCGGCTGTGTCTGGGCGTCGAGGAGCGCATCAAGGCAGACGGAGAGATCGCCATACCCTTGGACGAAGCCTCGCTTGCAAAGGCAATCCGGGTGCTGCGGCGGGAAAAAGTGACATCAGTGGCCATTTGCTATCTGCATAGCTACCGCGACAACCGGCACGAGATGGCGACGCGGGATGCCCTGGCCGAGGCCCTGCCGGATGTACACGTTTGCCTGTCCTCGGAAGTGCTGCCCCAGATCAAGGAGTATGAGCGGGTTTCCACGACGGTGGTGAACGCCTATGTGGCGCCCATCCTGGCGGGTTACCTATCGCGCCTGGAACAGGCCCTGGCGGCGGCGGGCTATGGCGGACCCGTATTGATCATCCTGTCCCACGGCGGCATCGCACCCATTGCCGAGGCGATCCGAATGGCGGCAGGAACCGTGCTGTCGGGCCCGGCGGGCGGCGTTTCCGGTGCCCGTCATGCCGCCGGGCTGGTCGGTATCGACGATCTGATCCCGTTCGACATGGGCGGAACATCGACCGATATCTCGTTGATTGTCGATGGTCAGGCGAGCCTGGCTTCTGACCGGCAAACCGCGGGCCAGCGCATTGCCCTGCCCAGCCTGGACATCGTTACCCTGGGGGCGGGCGGCGGCTCCATCGCCCGGATCGGCGCCGGCGGTCTGCTGGAAGTCGGCCCGCAAAGCGCCGGCGCCGTACCGGGCCCGGCCTGTTACGGCCAGGGCGGCAGCGAACCCACGGTAACGGATGCCTCCATGGTGCTGGGCTATCTGGACCCCGACAATTTTCTTGGTGGCCGAACCCGCCTGGACCTTGGCGCGGCCCAGGCCGCATTGGACCGCCTGGGCACCGCGCTTGGCATTGACGGGGTGCGCGCGGCGGAGGGTGTGCACCGGGTGGTCAATACCCAAATGGCGGAAGGCGTCCGCCTGGCGACCGTGCGCCGGGGCGTGGACCCGCGCCGCTTCGCGCTGTTGGCATTTGGCGGCGCCGCCGGGCTGCATGGTACCGAACTGGCCCGGCAGCTCAACCTGGGCCGGGTCGTGGTGCCACGCATCGCCTCGGTGCTGTCGGCCTGGGGCATGCTGGCCACGGAATTGCGTCTGCAGGTCACGCGCACCCATATCGGCGATACCTCGACCCTGGACGTCGCCGCCATCAACCGGCTTTATGAAGAGATGGAGGCGGAAGGCCGGCAACGGCTAAGCAGTTGGTTCGATGGCGCCATACATAGCGTGCGTTCCGCCGATATGCGCTATGGCGAGCAGATCTTCGAAATCGATGTACCGCTTGATGATATTGATTTTACCGCGCCCGACCTGCTGGCCCGGATCAAGGCCGCCTTCGAACGCCGCCACGAGGCGCTGTATACCTACAGCCTGGCCGATCAGGACCCGGTCTTGATCAACGCCCGCGTCGCCACGGTCGGGTCCCTGCCCGCCCTGCCGCAGGAGCCTTTGACCGCATCCGGACCGGACCGGCCAGCGATAGGGCGGCGGCGCATCTATTTGGGCGAATGGCTGGATGTTCCGGTGCATGATTTCGACCAGTTGGCGGCGGGCCAGGTGGTGGCGGGGCCGGCCCTGGTTGTTTCGGAAACCACCAATGTTCTCCTGCGCCACGGTGATCAGGCCACCACGACGCCGCACGGCTGGCTGGATATCCAGGTACCCATCTAATTCAGGCTGTAAAAAGCGGCGGCTTAATCGCCCATTAACCATACCGATTGATACTTCCGGCACACGCCGTTCGTAGTTCAGTAACACCGGCGTCTGGATGGAGCATTCAATGAACGATCTGAGCCCGATGGTTGAAGCCTTTGGGGGGCTTGCGTCCTGGCACCAACCGTGTCCAAAGGGCTGCGTCGGCAACTTTCTCGGCGTCATGACCGATCGGGAATTCCTGGCACGGCATCACCCGTCCAACACGAACCCGGATGGCTTCGAGGGCGATGCGGCCACGCG
>JASLLM010000068.1 GCA_030747035.1 Alphaproteobacteria bacterium
TCCAAAATATGTTTCTGAGTACCAAGACCGTCATGGCAAGTGGCGGTACAAGGCCAGGAAAACTGGTATGCGGACACACCACTTCAAAGCAAAACCGGGAACGATTGCCTTTGAGGAGGAATACCGGGCGTGGAGGGATGGCCGGCCCCTAGAGGTTGGCGCGAAACGGACGGCGCCCGGAACCGTCAACGACCTTGCGGTGCGGTATTATCGCTCAGTGGCTTGGGCCGACTTAAAGCCGTCCACAAAAACACAGCGGCGGAATATCATAGACCGATTCCGTGAAGAGCATGGCACCAAACAAGTTGCAAACCTATCGCACGAACACATTAAGGCCATGGTGGAAAAGAAATTGCCCGCAGCGGGGCGTCATTTTCGTAACGCCTTGCGCGCATTAATGGTTATTGCTATCGACGCCGGCTATGTCCGACAAGACCCGACAATCGGTATTTCGGTTCGCCGGTCCAGTGGTGGCGGCTACCACACTTGGACGGAAGATGAAATCGCAACATTTGAGGCGGCGCACCCAATTGGCAGCCGCCCTCGCCTCGCCATGGCTCTGATGCTTTTCACGGGGCAGCGCCGAAGCGACGTGGTTGGCATGGGGTGGCAGCACATCCGCAATGGTCGCATCCACCTGAAACAAAAAAAGACCGGGACTGCCCTGGCGGTGAAGATACATCCGCATCTTCAGGCGGTTCTGGACGCGCACGGCAAGGGCAATCTGACATTCCTGGTGACGGAATTTGGCAAACCATTCACCGCCAACGGATTTGGGAACTGGTTCCGGCGCCAAATACGCGCGGCGGGCCTGCCGGAATATTGCTCTGCCCATGGCCTGCGAAAAGCTGCGGCAAGGCGTCTGGCAGAGGCCGGCTGCACCGCACCGCAAATCGCCGCCGTGACGGGCCACAAGAGCCTGCGAGAGGTAGAGCTCTACATCAAAGACGCAGCACAGATCGGCCTAGCCGACGCAGCGATTGAGATATTTTTGAAGACAGAACCGGAACAGAATTTGTCTAACCCTAAAGGTGGTTTTGTATAACCTATGGCTAAGTTGTTGAAAACATTGACCCCAAAGGGGGAATTGGTGGGCCCGGCTGGACTCGAACCAGCGACCAGACCGTTATGAGCGGCCGGCTCTAACCAACTGAGCTACAGGCCCGTAACTCTATATGTCTTCCCCTCGCCCCGTCCGCCATTCGTCACTCCCGCGAAAGCGGGAGTCCAGAGCCGCCGCCGTGCTTATGGATTCCCGCTTTCGCGGGAATGACGGCGAGGGTACATCCGACGGTCGCGATCCAGCTTTCCGGCGTCTTCCCGTTTCAAACCGCCTAGGTATCGAGGAAGCTGCGCAGTTTGCGCGAGCGCGAGGGGTGTTTCAATTTGCGCAGGGCCTTGGCCTCAATCTGGCGGATGCGTTCGCGGGTAACCGAGAACTGCTGGCCGACCTCCTCCAAGGTGTGATCGGTGTTCATGCCGATGCCGAAACGCATGCGCAGCACCCGTTCTTCCCGAGGCGTCAACGAGGCCAGAACCCGCGTCGTGGTCTCGCGCAGGTTGGAATGAATGGCCGCGTCCACGGGCAGCACCGCGTTCTTGTCCTCGATGAAATCGCCCAGATGGGAATCTTCCTCATCCCCGATGGGGGTTTCCAGCGATATCGGCTCCTTGGCGATCTTCATCACCTTGCGCACTTTTTCGAGCGGCATGCCGAGTTTTTCCGCCAGTTCCTCCGGCGTCGGCTCGCGGCCGATTTCGTGCAGCATCTGGCGCGAGGTGCGGACCAGCTTGTTGATGGTCTCGATCATATGCACCGGAATGCGGATGGTGCGGGCCTGATCGGCGATGGAACGGGTGATCGCCTGGCGGATCCACCAGGTGGCGTAGGTGGAGAACTTATAGCCCCGGCGGTATTCGAACTTGTCCACCGCCTTCATCAGGCCGATGTTGCCTTCCTGGATCAGGTCGAGGAACTGCAGGCCCCGGTTGGTGTATTTCTTGGCGATGGAGATCACCAGGCGCAGGTTGGCCTCGACCATCTCCGTCTTGGCCTGGCGCGCCTCCCGTTCGCCCTTTTGCACCGTGGCGACGATGCGCTTGTACTCAGGAATCGGCAGGCCGGTCTCGGAGGCAACGGTGGAGATACCGCCGCGGATGGTCTTGATCTCGTCCCGCTCCTTGGTGGCGAACTCGGCCCAGCCCTTGCCCTTCAGCCGGCGCACGCGGGAGACCCAGCGCGGATCGGTCTCGTGGCCCTGATAATGCTTGAGGAATTCCAGGCGCGGCACCCGGCGGCTTTCCGCCAGGCGCAACAGCCGGCCTTCCAGGCCGATCAAGCGGCGGTTGATGCCGTACAGTTGATCGACCAGCGCCTCGATGCGGTTGTTGTTCAGGTGCACCGCCGTGACCAGGGCGATCAGTTCCTCATGCAGCTTCAGATAACGCTTTTCCTGGGCCGCGGTCAGTTCCTGATGCTTCAGGGCGGCTTCCACGCGCAGGTCCTGAACCTTCTTGAAGCGCTTATAGACCTTGGCGATTTTTTCGAAGGTTTCGATCACGGAAGGCTTCAGGGCCTCTTCCATGGCCGAGAGGGATAGGGTGGTATCCTCCTCCTCGTCGTCATCGTCGGTCTTCTCGCCATCCTCGTTGACATCGCCCTCGGTGCCGTCGTCGTCATTGGCGGCGGGGGCGGCGGCGCCGTTGGTGGCGGGCGCGGCGGCACCATTGCTGGCAGGCGCGGCGGCGCCGTTGGCACCATTCAGGGTATGGGCGGCCATGCCCTGGTTCTTCTTGCCGTCCGGGCCGGCGCCATAGGTGGCGTCCAGATCGATGATGTCGCGCAACAGCACGTTGCCGGCCATCAGCATATCGTGCCATTCGATCACGGCGCGGATGGTCAGGGGGCTTTCGCAGATGCCGGCGATCATCGCCTCGCGCCCAGCCTCGATCCGCTTGGCGATGGCGATTTCACCCTCGCGGGAGAGCAGCTCGACACTGCCCATTTCGCGCAGATACATGCGCACGGGATCGTCGGTGCGTTCCAACGTCTCGGACTTCGCCGCCGGTTTGGTGGCGACTTCCGTGCCCTTGGCCGCGACCAGCTCCGTGGTCTCCGCCGGCTCGCCCTCGGCGCTATCCGCCTCGGCGGTGGCGCCATTGGCGGCATTGGCATTCTGTTCCTCGGCGTCGTCCGCCTCGATCAGGTTGACACCCATTTCCGAGAGCAAGGTCATGAAATCCTCGATCTGCTCGGACGAGACCTGTTCCTGGGGCAGGGCCTCGTTCAATTCGTCATAGGTGATGTAACCGCGCTCTTTGCCCTGCGCGATCAGTTTTTTCAGGTTGGCCTCGGCCTGGGAGTCGATAAGCGGCCGGTCGCCGCCTTCTTCCCGTTCTGTTTTTTCCGCTACCTGTGCTTTCGCCATGAATGTCCGCCTATTTTCGTGCCCGGGCATAAAGCCGGCACAATATATTGCCACCAAAAACGTTCAAAATTTCTAAATTCAAAGCCCCATAATTTAGTACGGCGCAACGAACCTACAATAAATCTTCACGGCTGAATTTTATTTCAGCCAACTCAAGATCCTTCTGCAAAGAAATAAGACGCGCAAACTTCTTCGAAGTCATCTCACTGCCTTTGTCATCCACAACTTGCTCCAGGTCGCGAAAATAATCAGCTTCCGCTTCCTTCGCCTCGCGACGCAGGTCCTCAAGTCGATGAAATCCAAAAAGTGTCGTCCAACCCTTTACGGCCTCTGCCAACGTTGCATCCGGACGCGCGAACGGTTCAAGTTTCGCTGTACCTGGGCCTGTCAATTCCGCGACTAGTTCGATGCTGGCATTGGCCAATGCACCACTATGGAAATTGTCACTAAGGCCTTCAAGGTCAAGGGGCACGCCGGAAGTTGCCTTTTCTATTATCACGGTGCGGATGTTGTCAAGCACCGGACTGGATAGGTGTAATTGTCCAAGGTCTTCAAAAACCTCATGAATAAGGTCCGGATGGTTCAAAAGTGCGGCAATCAGGAGGCGCTCGCGGGGTTGGGTATCCACATCCCGGCCCCGGCCAAGGCCCCGATGCGCCGGGATCGGGGGCGAATACAGCGGCCCACGGCGCCAACCCGGCTTGCCCCGGTGGGCTGGCCGAACCCCGACACCGGACCCATTGGAGCGTGCCGGCGCAAATGCACTGTCCAAACGTTCCTTGAAATGTTCGCCGTAATACGCCCGTACCGTGCCGTCGGTGATTTCGCGCACCAAGGCGCGCAGATCCTTGCGCAAACCGGCACGCTGTTCCGGGGTTTCCAGGTTTTTACCCTGCACCCGCATGCGCCACAGGGTTTCCGACAGCGGCACCGCGCCGGCCAATAGATCGGCAAAGGCGGCCGTGCCCTTGCCGCGGACCAGGCTATCGGGATCCTCGCCCGCCGGCAGCGCGATGAATTTCAGGGAATGGCCAGGCTGCAACAACGGCAGGGCACGTTCGGCGGCCCGGTGGGCGGCGCGCTGGCCGGCGGCATCGCCGTCGAAACACAGCGCCGGTTCGGCCACCAGACGCCACAGGTTGGTCATCTGATTTTCTGTCAGGGCCGTGCCCAGGGGCGCGACGGCGAAGGGCAGGCCGGCCTGGTCCAGGGCGATGACGTCCATATAGCCTTCCACCACCACCAGGGTATCGCCGTCCCGGGCCGGCTTGCGCGCATTGGCCAGATTGTAAAGCAAGTCGCCCTTGTGAAAGATCGGGGTCTCTGGCGAATTCAGGTATTTTGCCCGCTGCTCGCCCAAGGCCCGCCCACCGAAGGCCACCACCCGCTCCCTGGCATCGGTAATGGGAAACATCAGGCGGTTGCGGAAGCGGTCATAGCTCTCGCCGCCATCCTCGGGCGCGATCAGCAAGCCCGCCTCCACCAACTGGGATTCCTCCAAGCCCCTGGTCAGCAGGGTCTGCTTCATCAGATCCCGCCGATCCGGCGCATAGCCAAGGTGGAAACGCTGGACGGTCGCCGCCGTCAGTCCCCGCCCCTCGATATATTGCCGTGCGCCTTCGCCGGCCATGCCCGCCAACTGGCCCTCGAACCATTCGGCGGCGATCTGCATGACATCGTACAGGTTTTTCCGCCTTTCCTCGGCTTCGGGGTCCCGTGGTACCGAGCGGGGCACCTCCATGCCCACCTCCGCCGCCAGGCGTTCCACCGCCTCGGGAAAAGACAGGCCTTCCGTGGCGATGACGAAGTCAATGGCGCCGCCATGGGCGGAGCAGCCGAAGCAGTGGTAAAAGCCCTTGTCCTCGTTAACCGTGAACGAGGGCGTCTTTTCGTTGTGAAAGGGGCATAGCCCGGTATGTTCACGGCCGCGCCTGGTCAGCTTGACCCGGCGCCCGACCAGGTCCACCAGTCCGACGCGGCTTCTCAATTCCGCCAGAAAATGTTCCGGTATGGCCATGCCCGTCCGCCCATGCGGCTTGATCCCCAGACCAAGCTTCAAGCCTATTTGCTCAGCAAGCTTTTAACCTGTCCCGCCGCCTGCGCAAAATCCATGCGCCCGGCATAGCGGTCCTTTAGCTGCGCCATGACACCGCCCATGTCCTTCAGCGATGTCGCGCCCAATTCATCAACCGCCGCAGCCACCGCCGCTTCCATCTCCTCGCCACCGATCTGCTCGGGCAGGAATTCCTCGATGATGGCGATTTCCTCTTCCTCCTGCTGGGCCAACTCCATGCGCCCGCCCTCCTGGTACAAAGTGGTCGATTCGCGGCGCTGTTTGACCATCTTTTGCAGGATGCCGAGGATTTCCTCGTCACCGACCCCCTCGCCGCCGACATCGCCCTTGCCTTCCGAGCGCTGAGCAATATCACGATCCTTGATCGCGGCCAGGATCAGGCGCACCGTGGCAACGCGGCGTTTTTCCCCCGCCTTCATTGCCGTTGTCAGCGCGTCTTTTAGTTGTTCGCGCACGCCTCCCCTCCTCATGCAGTTTGCAGGGGCAAGAAGGATAATGGATAATGCGCCAAATGGCAATCGTCTCCGCCACCGGATGATTTTTGTAACCTATTGATTTTATTATATTAATTCATTCACCTGAAGCTTGACGGAGACCGGGCTTTTGCTTACTGTCCGCGCCAATTTGCCCGCCCAGACAGGTCCGCCCGGAGCCGCAAAACGATGAATAAACAAGACGATACCGCGACCGACGCGCCCACGACCGTGCCGGATTGGGCCACGGCGGCCCTGGTGCTGGCGGATGGGCAGGTCTTCTGGGGTCAGGGCATCGGCGCCGCCACGGACGCGGTGGGCGAGGTTTGTTTCAACACTTCCATGACCGGCTATCAGGAAATTCTGACCGATCCCAGCTACGCCGGCCAGATCATCACCTTCACCTTCCCCCATATCGGCAACGTCGGCGCCAATGACGAGGATATCGAGACCCTGAATCCCGCCGCCCGCGGCCTGGTGCTGCGTGCCGATATCACCCAGCCGTCGAACCACCGCGCGCTCAGCCATCTGGACGCCTGGCTGGTGCAACATGATCTGCCCGGGATTTGCAGCATCGATACCCGGCGACTGACCCGGTTGATCCGCGACGGCGGCGCCCCCAGCGGCCTGGTCTGTCACAGCCCCGATGGCAGCTTCGATATTCCCGCCCTGCAGGCAAAGGCGGCGGCCTGGCCCAGCCTGGAAGGCATGGACCTGGCGGCGGAAGTGACCTGCACGCAGAACTACAGCTGGGAAGAAACCCAATGGCAGCTGGGCCAGGGACACGGCAGCCAGAAGCAGCCCAAATATCACGTGGTAGCCATGGATTTCGGCATCAAGCGCAACATTCTGCGCTGTCTCGCCTCGGCCCAGTGCCGGGTCACGGTGGTGCCGGCCTCGACCTCCGCCGAAGACATCCTGGCCCTGAAGCCGGACGGCATTTTCCTCTCCAACGGACCGGGCGATCCGGCAGCCACGGGCAAATACGCGGTGCCGGCGATCCGGGCCCTGATCGGGTCCGGCAAGCCGATCTTCGGCATCTGCCTGGGCCATCAGATGCTGTCGTTGGCGCTGGGCGCGAAAACGGAAAAGATGCACATGGGCCATCGCGGCGCCAACCAGCCGGTCAAGGACCTGGCCACGGGCAAGGTGGAGATCACCTCGCAAAACCATGGTTTCGTGGTGCGGCGGGAGAGCCTGCCGGCCGGCGTGGTGGAAAGCCACACCTCCCTGTTCGACGGCTCCGTCGAGGGCATCCGCGTCGAAGGCCAGCCGATCTTTTCGGTGCAATATCATCCCGAAGCCTCCCCCGGTCCCCAGGACAGCCACTATCTGTTCCAGCGCTTCATTGATTTGATGGCAGCATAGGACGTGGCCAGCCCAGACATCATCATCCGCAACGGCACCGTGATCGACGGCACCGGCGCGGCGGGCGTTCGGGCGGACGTGGCGGTCACGGGCGACCGCATCAGCGCGGTGGGCGATCTGGGCGCGATGGGCGGGGCGGAGGAGATCGACGCCCAGGGCCAGGTTGTGGCGCCCGGCTTCATCGATGTGCATACCCACGACGACCGCTACCTATTCACCCATCCGGAGATGGCGCCAAAGGCCAGCCAGGGCGTGACCACCGTGGTCGTCGGCAACTGCGGCTTTTCCCTGGCGCCATGGCGTAACGCCGGTGAAACGCAATTCCCCATGTCCCTATGGCGGGACCGGGAAGACCTGATGTTCGAAACGGCGGGCGCCTATCTGGAGGGGCTGGAACGCACGCCGGCGGCCCTGAACGCGGCCATGCTGGTGGGCCATTCATCCCTGCGCTACGGCGCCATGGATGATGTGCACCGCCCCGCCACCGACAGCGAAATCGGCGCCATGCAGGACAGCCTGCGGGGTTGCATCGACGAAGGCGCCATCGGCATGTCGTCGGGCCTGTTCTACCCCCCGGCCCAGGCCGCGAAGACCGAAGAGGTCGCGGCGGTGGCCGAGGTGATGGCGGCCAAGGACGGCATCTATACGGCCCATATCCGCGACGAGGCGGAACACGTCATGGACGCCCTGGAAGAGGTGGCGCAGATTGGCCGCGACGCCGGGGTGCAGGTGGTGATCTCCCATCACAAGGCGTCGGGACTGAGTAATTTCGGCAAGACCAAGCAGACTTTGCCCCTGATCGAAAAGTTCCAGGAACAGCAACGTCTGACCCTGGATATGTATCCTTACCACGCGTCCTCCACCATGATCCTGCCGCATCTGGTGCACCGTAGCCGCAAGATCATCATCACCTGGTCCCAGCCCCGGCCCGATGTGCGCGGCCGTGATCTGGCGGAACTGGCGGCGGAGATGGAGTTGGACCTGGAAGCCGCGGCCAAGGCCCTGGCGCCGGGCGGGGCGATCTATTTTCAAATGGACGAGGAAGATGTGCAGCGGGTGCTGTCATATCCCGGCGCCATGATCGGCTCCGACGGCATTCCCGACGACCAACACCCCCACCCCCGCCTTTGGGGCACCTTCCCCCGGGTGTTGGGACATTACGCGCGGGATCTGGGCCTGATGCCATTGGAAGCCGCGGTGCATCGCATGAGCGGCCTGCCGGCGGCGCAATTCGGCTTCAAGGACCGGGGCGAGCTGCGGGACGGCGCCTTCGCCGATCTGGTCATCTTCAACCCCAAGACTATTTCCGACAGCGCCACCTTCGATGCGCCAACGGAACCGGCTATTGGCATCGACCGGGTTTTCGTCAACGGCCAGACCGTATGGAACCAGGGCCGGGCCAGCGGTGAAAGGCCGGGCCGGCCCATACGCCTTGGCGATACCAGCCGTGGCGGATATATGTAAGCGAGCAACGAAATTCAGGAGACCGACATGATCACCAAGGGCGTCAAGGAACTCTGCGAACACGCGGAAACCATTATAGAGACCTGGAGCGTGGAGCAGGCGCTGGAAGCCTATAGCGACGACGACGTGGTCTTTGTCGACATCCGCGATATCCGCGAATTGTGGCGCGAAGGCGCCATTCCGGGTGCCATGCATTCGCCGCGCGGCATGCTGGAATTCTGGGTCGACCCCAACAGTCCCTACGCCAAGGAAGCGTTCCAGTCCGGCAAGCGTTTCATGTTCTTCTGCGCCGGCGGTCTGCGCTCGGCCCTGGCCGCCCTGTCGGTGCACGAAATGGGCCTGGCCCCGGTTTGCCATCTGGAAGGCGGCTATGCGGCCTGGCGGGAGGCCGGCGGAGCCACGGAAGAGAAAAAGCAGCGCCCGCCCAAGGAAGGCTAAAAGATTTGCATAGCCGAAACTACACTTGGGCCGATTCCAAGGAACTGGCACAGGCGGGCAGCGCCATGGCGGGCATCGACTATCTGCGCGCCATGATGAACGGCGATATGCCCCGCTGCGCCTACCAGGAGACCATGGACTATGATCTGGTCGAAGTGGCCGAGGGCCGGGTCGTCTTCGCCGGCCGGCCCGGGGCCTATCTGGCCAACCCCCTGGGTACGGTGCACGGCGGTTATTTCGCCGGCATGCTGGATTCCGCCATGGGCTGCGCCATCCACAGCCTGCTGACGGCGGAGCAGAGCTACACCACCCTGGAATTCAAGCTCAACATGGTGCGCGGCCTGCCCACGGACGGCACCATGATCCGCGCCATTGGCGAGGTCATCCATCCAGGCCGCAAGGTGGCGACATCCGAGGCCCGCCTGGAAGACGAGGCCGGCAAGTTTTACGCCCATGCCACCTGTTCCTGCCTGATTTTCAGCACCCAGGGCTAACCGCCGCTGTTGGCACGGGCAACCCGCAGGATCGCCTCCAGTGTCTTGGCCACGTCCTCGTCCGTCGTCGCCCAGGATGAGAAGCTGATGCGCATGGCGGCGCGGCCGTGCCAATGGGTGCCGCCGCACCAGGCAGTGCCGTCAGCCTGCAAGCCGGCGATGACGCGCTGCGTCAACTCGTCGGCGCCAAACGACACCATGACCTGGTTCAATTTGACCTCGTTCAGAACCTCATAGCCCGCCGCCATCAACCCATCCGCCATCATGGCGGCGTGGCGGCAGCAGGTTTCCACCAGATCCGTCAGGCCGTCACGGCCGAGGTAGGCCAGGGCGGCCCAGATTTCGGCGGCGCGCAGGCGGCGGCTGCATTCGGGCGTGTAGTCATAGGGCTCCCGCACCTCCGCCTCGGGCAGATAGGCGGCGCTGATGGACATCGCCGCCCACAGATGCCTGGGCTCCCGCACCAGGGTGACGCCGCTGTCATAGGGCACGTTCAGCCATTTGTGACAATCCACCGCCAGGGAGTCCGCCGCTTCGTAACCCGCCGCCAATTGGGCCCGATTTGGTGCCGCCTTGGCCCAGATGCCGAAGGCGCCATCCACATGCACCCAGGCGCCGGCTTCCTGCGCGGCGGGTATCAACGCCGTGGCGGGGTCGAAGGCACCGGAGTTCACATTGCCCGCCTGCAGGCACAGGATCGTCGGGCCGTCGATAGGGGGCAGAGCATCTGCCCGGATCGCCCCCTGATCATCGACCGCTAGTCGGCGCACCCGGCCCTCGCCCAAGCCCAGCATGCGCACCGCCTTCAACATCGCCGCATGGCCTTCGTCACCGGCTAGAACCGTCACTGGCGGCGCGCCGAACAGGCCATCCCGTTCCACATCCCAGCCCACCCGTGCCAGCACGCCATGGCGGGCCGCCGCCAGGGCGGTGAAATTAGCCATGGTGGCACCGGTGACAAAGGCGCCACCGGCGGCCGCCGGCAGGCCGAAAATCTGCCGCAACCAGCCCAGACAGGCCACCTCCATGGCCGCGCCCAGGGGCGAGGAAGCGGTGGAAAAGGCATTCTGGTCCCAGGCCCCCGCCAGCCAGTTCGCGGCCAGGGCGACAGGCAAACTGCCACCCGTTACGAAGCCGAAATAACGTGGTCCGGCGCTGGCGATGGTCGCCGGGCTGCCCAGGCGGTCCAATTTCGCCAGAATGTCCACTTCATCCCCGCCCTGTTCCCCCCAGGGCCCGGCCAATTCGGACAAAGCCGCCAAGGCCTCCGCGCTGGGTGCCACGCCCCTGCCCTCCAGGCCATCCAGATAGGCCATGGCCCGCTGTGCGGCGTCTTGCAATATGTTGTCCATTCGTTTCCCCGTATCGTCCTGGATGCAGCCTGTTTCGCGGCGATAAGATGAGCCTATCGTATGCCGTATGCTGGCAATGCACTAATCTCTACAGCATTGGGCAGAGACCGAAGCCGGACAATCCGAATATTGCCTTTGCCGAAAACGAGGAGAGCAACGATGCGACTGCAGGGAAAAGCGGCCCTGGTAACCGGGGCCGGCGGCGGACTTGGCGGCGCCATTGCACGACGTTTTGCCACCGAGGGGGCAGCGGTTCTGTGCACGGACCGCGATCTCACTACCGCCGAAGCCACCGCCGCGGCGATCGCGGAGGCAGGCGGCACGGCCAGCGCCTTTATGGCCGACGTGGCGGACGCCGGCGATTGCCAGGCCCAGGTGGAGGAGACCGTGCAGCGTTATGGTCGCATCGATATCGCGGTCAACAACGCCGGCGTGGCGCTGCACCGCCTGGCGCTGGAGACCAGCACCGAGGACTGGGAGCGGGTCTTGCGTATCAACCTGACCGGCTCCTTCCTGACGGCACAAGCGGCGGCACGGCACATGGCGGCCTGGGGCAACGGCCGGATCATCCAGATCGGCTCCATATCCGGGCAGCGCGGCAACATGGGCGGCATCGCCTACGGCGCCTCCAAAGCGGCGGTGATGCATGTCTGCAAGGTCCTGGCGGTGGAACTGTCGGCCCGGGGCGTGATGGTCAATGCCATCGCCCCTGGCCCCATCGAAACCGGGATCAGCAACCACGGCCCCACCCGCAAGCAGGGCTATCTGGACCGCATCCCCACGGACAGTTACGGCACGCCCGAGGCGGTCGCCAACGCGGCCCTGTTCCTGGCCTCGGACGAATGTGAATGGATTACGGGGCATGTCCTGAATGTGGACGGCGGCTACGGCGGCGCCGGCCTGGCCTATGACCCGGCGGAAATTTCGGCCGGCGCGTGAGTTGGATCACGAGGACTGGACGTTGTCGAAACGATCAATGGCAAAAGCCTCGATGGGCAGGCTGGACTTGCCCTCGGTGATCAGTTCGCACAACAGGCGGCCGACGATGGGGCTCAATTGAAAGCCGTGGCCGGAGAAGCCGAAGGCATGATAGGCGCCTGCCGCCGCCTTGCTGGGGCCGATGACCGGGATGACGTCGGGCATTATGGCCTCGATCCCGGCCCAGCAGCGGACCACGTTGACCGGCCCCAGTTGCGGGAACAAGGCCTTTACCGTGGCGGCGCTGTTGCCCATGCCGGCGAGCTTGGTCTCGGCGATATTCCGCTCCGGCACGGCGCGGCCGCGCTGGCCGCCGCCGATCATCACGGTGCCGTTGCCGTACTGTTTGAAGGACAATTTGCGCCCTGCAGCGCCCAGCACCGGCGTGATGAAGGGCTCCACCCGTTCGGTGATCATCAGCATGGGCGCGGCTGGTTCCACCGGCGCGTCATCGCCGATCATGCGGCCCACCCGGTGGCCCCAGGCACCGGCGGTGTTGACCAGCACGGGCGCCTGAAAACTATCCCGTACCGTCCGCACCTGCCAATCGGCGCCCGCCCGTTCGATATTCGCAACCGCAGCGCCCAGTTCGACCCGAACTCCTAGCGAGCGCGCGGTGCGAAAATAGGCCTGGGTGGTGCGGTAGGGATTGGCGGCGCCGTCTTCCGGGCACCAGATTGCGCCCACGCAGTGCCGCGCCAGGGCCGGCACGATCTGGCGCAGAGCCGCTTGATCGATCAGCCGTTCGTGTTCAAAGCCCAGCGTCCGCAGCTCTTCCACCCGCGCCGCCTGTTGCGCCAGTTCGGCCTCGGTCTCGGCAATCTGGATCTGGCCGCAGGCGGAAAAACCGCAATCGTCACCAACGAAATCGTCGATGTTCTCCCACACCTCCAGGGCGGCAACGGACAACGGTACCTCCGCCAGATGCCGGCCCAGGCGGCGCACGCCGCCGGCGTTGACGCCGGAGGCATGGCGGCCCGGATGATCCTTTTCCAGAACCACCGTGTTCAATCCAGCCTTGGCCAGGTGGATCGCCGTGGACAGGCCATGCAGGCCGCCGCCGACGATGATGACATCCGAGGTGTCAGGCATCCTCAGCCTCGGCAAACATCGCCAGTTCATGCATGGAAACCGGCTTGGCCGGCCAGCGCAGGCGGAAATAGTCAACGTCCTCGATGGGGAGATTTAGCGAACGCGCCAGAACCTCCGCCACGGTCAGGCCGCACATGCGGCCCTGGCACGGCCCCATGCCGGGACGGCCCAGGGCTTTCAGTTGATTGACATCGCGGCAGCCCCTGGCGGCGAGATCCCTGATCCCGCCAGCGGTGACCTCCTCGCAGCGGCAGACAATGGTGTCATCAGGCGGATCGAGACATTCGGCGCCCGGGGCGAACAGCCTGTCGAGGAAAGGCCGCGCCGCCAGACGCCGAGACAATTCATTGCCCGCCTCGGCCACCGCATTGGCAACCGCTTCACCCATTTCTCCCGCGACCGCCAGTGCGGCCAGGCGCCCTTGCAGCGCCGCCGCCCGGGCCCCGACGATACCGGCGCCGTCGCCGGCCAGGCGCAGGTTGGAGATTTCCGTTGCACCGCCCGGCCCGCTGCGGGGCCGCCAACAGCGCTGCACATCATCCCAATCATGGGGCAGATCCAGGGCCCGGGTGAACTGCACGTTCGGTGTCACGCCCATGTGCAACAGCAACAGATCACAAGGGATTTCATGCTCCTGACCGCCTACTGTAAAGCACAGGGCGCGCACATGTTCTTCGCCGACCGCCCGCAGACCGCGCGCATCCTTGAAATGGCGCGGGCCCAGTCGTTTCAACTCGCGCCGCAAGGCCCTGCCCTGGCGCAGCAATTCGCCCTCCCGTAGCAATCCGGGCAGCTTCAACGCCGCCCGGTGAAGGTTGGCTCTGGGCGTAGTTTCCACCAAAGCTGCGATGTCAACGCCGGCGCGGCCATACTGCGCCGCCAGCAGCCACAGCAACGGCCCGCTACCTGCCAGCACAACTTTGCCCTGGGGCAGCAGGCCGGGGTTCTTCAACAGGGTCTGGCCAGCCCCCGCCGTCATCACCCCCGGCAGGGTCCAGCCCGGGATCGGCATGGGCCGCTCGATAGCGCCCGTGGCCAGAATGATATGCTCCGCCGTCAGCGCCGACGCGCCGCTCTCATGGCTGTAATAGATGCCGCCGTCCCGGGTGATCTGCCAAACGGAGGCGCCGAAGATATCGTGGCGCCCGGGATCATCGCGGCTGGGCAACAGGTCACGGCCCTGAGCGTACTCGGGCCCCAAAATCGCCGTCATCGCCTCATCGGCGGCCCCGATATTGCGATAGATCTGCCCGCCGGCCCTGGGCTGTTCATCAAGCAAGGCCGTTTCGATGCCGTATTGCCGGGCCACCGCGACGGCGACCAACCCCGCCGGTCCGGCACCAATGACCGCCAATGGAACCTGTTCAGGCATCGCCATCGATGGAACGGCGGCGCGGCATGGGCTGCACCTGCATGCCGTCCCGCGCCTCAACCAAACAGCTTTGCCGGTTGCCTTCGCCGTCGATCTCCAGCAGGCAATTCTAGCAGGCCCCGGCCATGCAAAACGGCGACCCCGGCGCGGCACTGGCCGGGCCAGCGCGGAAATCCCGTATGCCCGCCGCCGGCAGGGCCGCCGCCACCGTATCGCCCGCCCGGGCCTCAATGGCCTGGCCCTCAAAATAGATTGTCAGCTTGGCGCCAGTCTCACCAACATCAATCAAACGCCGGAACAGCGGCCGCTCCATTTACTCGGCGGCCTCCGCCTGGGAGATGAAGCCTTCACGCAGGTCGCGTTCGATATCGGTCTCGGCGCGCTCCTCCGGTTGACCATAGCCGGCGCCGCCGCCGGTGCGGGTGACCAGGATATCGCCTTTTTCCAGGGCGAAGCTGGTTTTCGAGGCGAGCTGGATGACGTCATCGCCGCGCAGGACATGGGTCGAGGCGCAGACGCCGTCGTTGCCGCCGAACAGGCCTTCGGGTGCCAGGCGGAAACGGTCCGAGTAGGTCGCGAAGGTGACGCCGTCGCCCAGAATGTGATAGCGGCGCTGGAAACCCAGGCCGCCGCGATGCCGGCCGGCGCCGCCTGAATCCTGCACCAGACTGTAGTCCTCGACGCGGAAATAGTCGTACTCCATGTCCATCGCCTCGACCGGCACGTTGGAGCAGTTCGACAGCGGGCTGTCCACCGCATCGCAGCCATCGCCATGGTCCGAGGCGCCAAAGCCGCCACCCATGATTTCCAGATAAATGGCGTAGCCATCCTGCTTGAGTTGGCTGAGAACAATAATCTCGGTGGAATCGAAACCGGCGGCGATCACCTTGTCCGGGGCCGAGGGCGCCAGCGCCTTCATCACCGCGTTGTAGGCCCTGTACGCCGACAGCATGCGCGCCCGCACCGGCGCCGGGCGGCGGGGGTTGAGCAGGCTGCCGTAGGGCGCGCTGACTTCGATGGGCCGTTTGCTGCCCTCGTTGAAGGGGATATCGGGGCTGGTGAGTACGGATTTGACGCAGGACAGGCCCGCCGCGACGGTGGAGGCATAGGGGCAGTTGACGTTGGTCGCGACCTGATCGCAGGTGCCGGAGTAGTCGACGATGACGCTGTCGCCCTTGATCTCCACCCGAGCCTTTACCCTTAGCGGTTCGTCGGTAATGCCGTCGTCGTCGAGGAAATCCTCGCCCTGGTAGACGCCGTCGGGCAATTCCCGGATCGCCGCGCGCATGCGCCGCTCGGAATAGTCCAGCAACTCGTCCATGGCCTCGATCACCACGTCGGCGCCGAAACGGGCGCAGAGATCCATGACCCGGCCGCCGCCGATGCCGTTGGCGGCGAACTGCGCGTTGAAATCGCCGATGGTCTGGTCCGGCACCCGGATATTGGCGCGCACCAGGCGTTCCAGCGGGCCGCCGTTCCAGTCATGCTCCATGTTGTATTTGCTGGGCGGGAAGATGATGCCTTCCTGATGCACATCCCTGGCCTCCGGGTTCAGGCCCGGCGCGCCGCCGCCCAGATCCAGATGATGCGCCACGGTGGCGCCAAAGCCCACCAGAGTGCCTTCAAAGAATATGGGCGAGAACAGGAAAACGTCCTGGAGGTGCTGGCCGCCCTCGAACGGATCGTTGTTGATATAGAAATCACCTTCGACAAGGGTATCGGTGGGAAACAGTTCGGCGCAGGGCCGAAAGGTGGCGCCAATGGGGCCAAGCTGCATGGGGATCAGTTCCGCCTGGGCCACCACGTTGCCATGGCGGTCCAGCAGCGCGGCGGAGCAGTCGTTAGCTTCGCGGACCACGGGGGAATAGGCGGAGCGGACCAGTTTCACGCCCATTTCACGGGCAGCGGCAATCAGCCCCTGGCTGATCACGGCTTGATCGACGGTGTTCACGGCCATGAGTTAAGCCTCCCACTTTAGTAGAATATTGTCCTGGGCATCGACGGTCGCGCGCCAGCCGTGCGGTACGAAGATGGTTGAGGTGCCGTCCTCCACCAGGGCCGGGCCTGCTATGGCTTGGGCATCCGCGGCGATCGCGGCGCGGCTGAGCAGTTCGCACTCCCGCCATTGGCCCTGATCGAAGATTTTCGTCGTATCCCGCTGCACCGTATCGCCAATGCCCTCGTTCAGGGCGGGGATCACGTCCGGCGGGGCCGAAGCACCCAGACGGAAGGAGACGATCTCGGCCCGGTGCAGGCCGGACTCGCCGAACGAGAAGACCCGGTTATGGGCTTCGTTGAACAGGTTCAAAAGATCATCGGCGCTCAAATCCGGCAAGGCTTCGCCATCGATATCCACGGTGATCTCGAAGGCCTGGCCGATGAAGCGCATATCCAGACTGTAAGTGAAATGCAGATTAGCCTCGATACCCAGTTCCCGGAACGAGGCGGTGGCGCGGGCCTGCAACTCCGCGAACAGCGCCTTGACCTCCGCCGCCGCATCGCCGCCGCCTTCGCCGCCAAGGGGAATGCGCCGGGTCATGGTTTCGTATTGCAGATAGTCCGAGGCCAGCAAGCCATAGGCGGACAAAACACCGGCATTGGGTGGGACCAGGATTGTGGAAATATCCAACTCCTCCGCCACCCTGGCGGCATGCAGGGGGCCGGCACCGCCAAAGGGCACCAGGACATAGTCGCGGGGATCGCGCCCCCGTTCGGTCGAGACAAGCTGGATGGCGCCGACGATATTGGCGTCGGCCACGCGCACGGCGCTGTCCGCCGCTTCTTCCAGCGACATATCCAGATTGTCCGACAACGATTTGAAGACCGCCGATGATGCCTTGGCATCAACATCCATTTTGCCGCCCAGGAAAGCCTCTGCCCGGATGGTGCCGCGCAGCATATGGGCATCGGTGATGGCCGGTCGGTCGCCGCCCCTGCCATAACAGGCGGGACCCGGATCGGCGCCGGCGGATCCCGGTCCCACCCGCAGCATGCCGCCATCATCCTGCCAGCAGATGGAGCCGCCGCCCGCCCCCACCGTGACGATATCCAAGACCGGCGTGCGGATCGGCAGGCCGTCGACCTCGGTCTCGCCGGACAGGTTCGGCTTGCCATCGGCGACCAGGCAGACGTCGGTGGAGGTACCGCCCATATCCAGGGTGATCAGATTGCCATGGCCCGACAGCCCGGCTTGGCGCACCGCCCCCATGACGCCGGCGGCGGGGCCGGAGAACAGCGAGGTAATGGCATTACGCGACATCCCCGCCACCGGCAGGCGGCCGCCGTTGGACTGCATGATGGAAAAGCGGCCGCCAAAGCTCTGTTCGCCCAACTGGGTTTCGAAGCGGCGCAGATAGCTGTCGATCACCGGCTGCACATAGGCCGCCAGGGTGGTGGTCGAGGTACGTTCGTATTCCCGGAACTCCCGCGTCACATCCGCCGAGCAGGTGACCGTCAGATCGGGGAATTGCTTCGCCACCAGGGCCGCCAACTGCCGCTCGTGTTTCGGTTCGGCATAGCCGTTGAGGAGACAGATGGCGACGGATTTGTACGGGCCAGAGCCGAGGAATTCCGCCAGTTGCGCGCCCGTGGCTGCTTCATCCAAAGGCTCCACCACCTCGCCCTGGGCCGTCATGCGCTCGTCTATTTCCAGGATATCCCGGCGCGCCAGCACCGGTGCGGGCTTGCGGTAGAACAGATCATAGATTTGCGTCCGGTTGTGCCGTTGCAGGAACAGAACATCGCGGAAACCCCGCGTGGTCAACAAGGCGACCGGCGCGCCCTTGCGTTCCAATATGGCGTTGGTGGCCACGGTGGAGCCATGCACCAGATCCTCGACACTGGCCAGATCAATCTCGCCCGCCACCAGGGACGCCATGGCGCCCTCGTCCGGATGGGCCGGTACCGAAGGCACCTTGGCCACCCGTACCCGGCCATCTTCAATCGCCACCAGATCAGTGAATGTGCCACCGACCTCTACACCAACACGCATACGAACCTCCCAACCACAACATCCGCCCCAGTTTATAGGGCGATGGTGCGACCGGGAAGCCCGTGCGAATTATTTCGAATTAGGAGCCTTGGATCAGCCGCAGACGGCGGGTGGCCAGTTCGACCAGGGCAAAGACGTCGGAGGGTGATTTCCCGGCTGCCACGGGGACATCGTAGAGATCGCCGACCTGGGCATCAGGCTTGTTCAGGGCGGTGAAATAGACCTCGACCAAAGTATCGAGGCTATACCCGGCATTGACGAAAACCACCCCCGGCGTCACCGTCCGGCCCAGGGGATCCTTGTAGATCCGCACCTTGGCCAGCTTCATCGTCCGGGCGGTGGCATCCAGGGCGTCACGGAATTGCACCGATTGCGCCAGCACATGGCCCGGCTTCTTGCCGCTGACGGCCAGGGGCGCCATGTTTTCGACCTGGGCCCGTAGGGATGCGCCGCCCTTCGCCGCTGCATAGGCGGGCAGCACCTTATTGATGATCGTCCACAGCCGGAAAGGGCCGTTCGGCGAGATCTTCCCCAGTTTCACGACTTCGCCGGCGGGCGCCTTGGTTCCCGCCGCCTGGACCGGCGTGATAAATGCAACGGCCAGCAACAGTGGTGCAGCAAACTTGAACGCTTTCATCTGGTTTCCCCCATTTAGATAACGCAGCTATGATGTACATGCGACTAAGCCTTATTCACATAATCTCAAGACCCTAAAATCGCCTTAACAGCGTCGGGTTTCGCGTTTGGAGGATGGATCGCCATGGTCATGGCACAGTTGGCAACTGATCTGCGGGACGAGGGCAACGAGCTGCATGCCCTGCTGGTCACCTTGTCGGATGAAGACTGGCAGCGGCCGACGCCGTTCAAGGATTGGACGCCGGACTATGTCATGCAGCACCTGTTCATGGGCGATTGGATGAATACCCTGTCGATCACCGATCCCGCGAAATTCGATGCAGTTTCCAAGCGGCGCAAGGCCGACCGGGCCAAGGGTGAGAAGACAATGGGGCTGGAACATTTCGACGAGGGAGACCCCGGTCACGGTGCCGTATTGCTGGAAAACTGGCACCGCCGCCTGCACGCCCTGTGCGATATCTTCGCCGCCACTGACCCCAAGGCGCGGATGAAATGGGTCGGCCCGGACATGTCCGTGCGTTCCGCCGCCACGGCCCGGCTGATGGAAACCTGGGCCCATGGCCAGGATATCTACGACATGCTGCGCCGACCGCGCAGGCCGACGGACCGCATCAAAAATATCGCCACCCTGGGCGTCAACACCTATGGCTGGACCTTTCAGGTGCACGGCCAGGAGCCGCCCGGCCCTCCACCCCACGTGCGCCTGGCCGCGCCTTCGGGCGCCACCTGGACCTGGAACGAAGCGGACGAAGACAACATGGTCGAAGGCCCGGCCGTC
>JASLLM010000069.1:0-4438 GCA_030747035.1 Alphaproteobacteria bacterium
GAAGTGTGATGTCCGCTACCTGCTGGCTGGATAGCATGGAGCGGTTCTATGAGAACGATTGGAATTCTTGGCGGGATGTCTGCCGCTTCGACGCAGATATATTACCGCGAGCTATGTGATCTGACCCGCGATCGTCTGGGAGGCCTTCATTCTCCGGAATTACTGATCCGTTCTCTTGATTTCGCCCGAATTGAAGCGCTTCAGATGAAGGGAGAATGGAATGCGGCCGGAGCTATTCTCAACGACGAGGCGAAGGCACTTGAACGGGGAGGTGCCGACCTGATTGTCCTTGCCACGAATACGATGCACAAACTGGCGAGCGAGATGATGGAAGGGGTCGGAATTCCCTTGATCCATATTGCGGACGCGACCGCTGACGCGATCAAATTCGCGAAGCTGTCTTCGCCCGGGCTCATGGCAACCGCGTTCACGATGGAGCAGTCGTTTTATGTCGACCGGCTGGTTGCCGCTGGTCTAAACCCTGTTCTCCCGAATGAAGAGGATCGTGCTGAAACCCATCGGATAATCTACGAAGAATTGTGCAAGGATATTACGACCGACAAGAGCGAAGCCGCCTATGTCGGAATAGCGAACCGGCTGGTCGAAACCGGCGCTGACAGTCTAATCCTTGGATGTACCGAAGTCGGCATGCTGCTCAACCAAAGCAATGTTCAGGTGCCCGTTTTTGACACCACATTGATCCATTGTACGGCTGCCTTGGATCGCGCGTTCGTTTGACCATTACGGCTCATTCGGGACGGTCGTGAAAATACGGGATTAGGCTCGATGCCGGGGCTCTAGCGGAAATCGTGGTTTCATGCCGCGATCCTCGAAAAGTGCCAGAACCAGACCGCTGGCAAGATTTCCGGGGACAGTGGCGGGCGCCCGCCGTCCGGAATTTCATTATTCCGCTGCCCTCTTCACCGGTTCCGCTTTGCCGCTTATCATTGCCCCATCGGCGCCGATGGCGCGCGCAATATTGGGGAGGGAGCTATGAACCGGGCCAACGGGGTGCACCACCTGGCGATCACCACGGCGGATATCAAGGAACAGATCGCCTTTTTCTCGCAAGTGCTGGGCATGGAATTGGTGGCGCTCTATTGGATGCACGGCGTCAAAGGCGCGCTGCACGGCTTTCTGCGCCTGAATGACCGAAGCGCCGTGGCCTTTGTCCAGACCCCTGACATTGGCAAGATCGAACGGCGGATCGGCCAGACCCACGCCGGAAATCCGGGCCTGCCCTGCGCCGGCGGGGCCATGCAGCACCTGGCCCTGCGGGTGGATAGCGACGAAGAACTCTTGGCCATGCGGGATCGGGTGCGCAGCCATGGCATCAACATCTTCGGGCCCATGGATCATGGCTTTTGCAAATCGATCTATTTCGCCGGGCCGGAGGATCTGAGCCTGGAGATCTCAACCTCCCATGAGGCCATAGACCCGAACGCCTGGATCGACCCGGAAGTGGTTGAACTGTGCGCCATATCGGCCGATGAACTGGCGGCGTACAAATCGCCCGCGGCCTACGAAGCCCCGAACGCCCCGCTGCCGCAGCCCGAAGCCGATCCGGCAAAGCCGCATATGCATTACCCGGCCGCGATCTATGACAAGCTGATCGCCATGTCGGATGGGGACTACGAAGCCAAGTTCAGCGAAACCGAACCGCCGGTTGCCGTCTAGGCGAGGTACCGGGCCAATGGAAAAGGAGAGCGCGATGACCGATCTGAACCAACGCCAGCAGGCGATCAAGGATGCCTTCGTCAAGGCGCGGGGCTATTGGGCCAAGATCATGGATCAGATCCTGGGCCTAAGCCCCGACTATTTCGAGGCCTATACCGAACTGTCATCGGTGCCGTGGAAGCACGGCGTGCTGGAGCCCAAGGTCAAGGAATTCATGTATATCGCCGCCGATGCCTCGACCACCCATCTCTATAACGCCGGCACCCGCATACATATGCAAAATGCCCTGCGTCACGGCGCCACCGTGGAGGAGATTTTCGAGGTCCTGCAACTGACCGCCTCCCTGGGCATCCATTCCTGCACGGTCGGCGTGCCGATCCTGCTGGAGGAACTGGCGGCGGCCGGCAAGCTGGAGGAAGCGCCCCTCGATGAACGGCAAACCGCGCTAAAGGAGGCCTTCACCGAGAACCGGGGCTATTGGGCCCCGTTCCTGGACGGCTTGCTGCAGCACAGCCCGGAATTCTTCGAGGCCTACCTGAAGATCTCCTCCGTGCCCTGGCGCACCGGCCCGCTGGAGCCGAAGGTGAAGGAGTTCGTCTATATCGCCATAGACGGCGCCACCACGCACCTGTACGAGCCGGGCCTGCGCCAGCATATCAGGAACGCCATTCAGCTCGGCGCGAGCAAGGAAGAGTTGCTGGAAGTGTTGCAACTGGTCACCGCCATCGGCGTCCACACCATCACCGACAGCGTGCCGATCCTGATCAAGGAAGCCGAAGCCGCCAGCAAAACGGCCTGAGTGGTCGCGCCTTCACCGTTCGCTATTGAGACTAAGCGAATTCATTCCGCCGAAGCCGGAGCGTAGCGAATGCTTTATGTGAGAGACGGGTGACAGTTCGTACCGGAGACGTAGATTACAATTTCCGGCCTTTGCGGGGGATCGAAAAGCACCTTTGAAATTATTGGCGCGCCCGGGAAGATTCGAACTCCCAACCTCCTGATCCGTAGTCAGACGCTCTATCCAGTTGAGCTACGGGCGCGCGGCCACGATAATCACCAGCGGTGTTCGCGGAGCCGCTTACCTAACCAAAAGCCCGGGCCAAGGCAAGGGCCATCGCGGCGGAGGGACGATATTTTTCACCCATGCGGACTCTTCGATGACGACTTGTCCGGCTCCGGCGCATTGTTTAAGCTCCACCGCGCGTATCAATAGCATTGGGCGGCCCAAGAAAAATCTAGTATTCGGGGGGAGGTTCGGAAGTCAGAAGATAGGCCTGTAGATCGCGCCGGTGCATTTTTTGCATAAATCATGCGAATTTGCCTGTATCCTGGGCGTCGAATCGACTATGACTAAATCGACTGACTAAATAACTGGCCATGGGGTCAATGCCATGACCGGAATATTTGGGACCTCAGGTTAAGAGTTTTTTTGGGTTCGCCTGTCAGGGAGAGTGAATTTGCGCAGGTCGACGGGTGCTGTCCTTGGGGCGGCGATCTTGCTTTCGGGATGTTCTTTCGCGTCGGAATCTTTGTGGCCGTCCTTGACGGGCGACGAACCGGCAGGCAAGGCGTCCGAAAAGGTATCCATTCCGCCCTCGCGGGCAGAGATGAATAACCAGCCTACTTTTAGTGCGCCGCCGCCCGCCCTCGCCGGCACGCCACGGGCGCCGATCATGGCGGCCAGCGGCCAGCCCACCGGCACCATGGTGGGGCAAAAGGCCAGCCAGCTGCGCGGCGAACTGCAACGCCTGAAAGGCATGCTGGGCCAGCAGAACGGGCAATTGCAGCAGATCCGCCAGACCACGACCAACAATGCCCAGCGCTATCACGGCACCGTGGCGGCCATTACCGCGCGCTTGCAACTGGGCACAACGCCGGGCAATCCCATACTGGTCAATCAGTGGAACGCCGCCCAGGTGGAATTGGACCGGATCAGCGGCGATATCGCGACCATGAACAGCCTGGCCAATCAGATCGCCTCGAATTCCTCCCTGGCCGCCTATGTGCTGGAGGCCGCCCGCGCGGCCTATGGCCTGACCGGCGCCATTGACGAGGACCATCGCCAACTTGCCCTGCTGGAGGATGAAACCAACCGCGCCGTGGTCTTGATCGACCGGCTGCTGAGCGAAATCAACGAGGACGTGGCGCGGCAGACCAGCTACGTGGCCGGGGAGCGGAGTAATCTGACGACCCTGGCATCTTCCATCAAGAACGGCGAACTGCATGGCAGCAGCCTGATGGCCCGGGCCTTTGCCGTCGGCGCCCAGGGACCGACCTTTTCGACCTCGAGCACGCCACGCAGCGGCTTCGTCGCCGGCGGCCGACAGCCCCTGGTGGTGATCCGCTTTGACCGGCCCAACGTGCCCTATCAACAGGCGCTTTATACGGCCGTGTCGAAAACCCTGCAGGTGCGGCCAGAGGCGAATTTTGATCTGGTCGCCGTCACGCCGACCCAGGGCAGTGCCTCGGAACAGGCGATGGCGCAATCGACCATCAAGAAGCATACCAATAATGTCTTGAAATCCTTGATGGATATGGGACTGCCGGCCAGCCGGATCTCGCTGTCGGCTTCGTCATCCAATGCCTCCGTCAGCAACGAGGTGCATATCTACATTCGGTAGCTTGCCAATGCGGTATGCCGGATCGCGATCTGCCGATCACTATACCCGCCTCATCCGGGCGCACAGGCTCTGATTGCCGCCTCGAAGGTTGCCTTGGCGCCGGGCCCGCGCGCGAACGGGCTGATGATGGGCAGATCGAT
>JASLLM010000069.1:4535-19812 GCA_030747035.1 Alphaproteobacteria bacterium
GGGCGCCGGGGCGTGAACCAGAAATCGAAGTTCTCGATCCGCACGGTTTCGCCCTGATACTGCACCTCGCCGGTGCGCAACAGGGTGCGGATGATTTCCACGCTTTCACGCAGGCGGGTGATGGGTTTGGCGTACTCGACACCATGCTCGGGCACCACCTGCACCTTGTGGGAGGAACCGAGGCCAAGGATAAAGCGCCCTTGGGAAATATCATCCACGGAAGCCGCCGCCATGGCGATGGTCGGGATGGAACGCACATAGACGCTTGAAATGGCTGTGCCCAGGGAAATAGTCGAGGTCCGCATGGCGCAGCCGCTCAGAACGGCGAACTGATCGCCGCCATGACCTTCGGCCACCCAGGCGGATTCGTAGCCAAGGTCTTCGGCCAGTGTCACAAGATCGACAATTTCCGATGGTGAGGGACCGCCGGAGACGGCAATGCCAAGTTGCTGGGTCATCAGGTGCCTACTTTCATGGTGCTGACCAAGCCGCGCAGGGTCGCCAGCACGCTCAACGGCGTCAGCAATCCAGTGGCCGGATTTTCTGGCGAGGGAATGCCCTCGATCTTCATCTCGAAGCGGGTGGCATCGCTATCCACCTTGATGGTGTGGGTGTTGCGGGTCACACCGGGATCGGCCCAGATCTCGATGGTGGTATTGTCGGGTCCGTTGCCCGCCATGCTGAGGGCGGCGGCCACATTGACGTTGGCCGGGAAGGCCTTGGCGGCATCCCGTGCCGTGCCCTCGAAAACCAGCTTGGCCGCGTCGAGACCGTCCACGGAGATATTGTTTTCCAGCAGATACGGCGCGCCAGCCAGGCCGTTGGGCGGCTTGCGGGTCACCATATGGACCGAATGAATAACGCCCTCGGCTGCCGCCCGCACCGCGTCCAGACCCACCAGGGCACCGGTGGGCACGATGATCCGGGCCCCGGTTTCGGCGGCCCGCGCCACCAGATCGGGATGTTGCAGCAAGGCACCGCAGCTTAGGGGAATGAAAATTCTGCCGGCTTCGACCGCCGCCTCGGCCACTTCGGCAAAGACGGAGGCCGGGGCGCATTCCACCACCACGTCGGCCACGCCAGCCAACTCCGCCAGGGCGACGACCGGTGGCGGTTTCGCCATGCCGGCCATGCGCGCCCGCGCACCGTCATGGTCGCGGGCGGATATGGCCACCAGCCGGATGCCGGGCATGCCTTGGTCCAGGGCCCGGGCGACCTTGGCGCCAATGGCGCCGAAGCCGCCGATGCCAACTGTCAGTTCCGTGCCAGCCATGGCGCGGGCCTCAACCGGCGTCCGGGTTGTAGACCTTGATGGGATGATAGGTCTTGTAGACCTCTTTTTGATCGGACCACATCACCCCGGTGGCGGCACCGCCATCGACTACGATGGCCTGCCCGGTGACAAAGCTGGAACGGTCGGAGGCCAGAAACATCGCCATTTGCGCGATATCGTCGGGCATACCGGTTCTGGGGATCGGCTGGCGCACCGCGTAGGTATGATGGGTTTTCTCGATCAACTCGTCGGGCCGGCCCACCGTATTGGCTGACAATGGCGTGGCGATGTAGCCCGGGCAGAGGCAATTGACCCGGATGAAGTGCTCGCCCAACTCCATGGCGGATACCTTGGATAGATGGACGACGGCGGCCTTGGCCGCGGAATAGACCAGCGGGCCCCGGCCAGCGGTAACGCCGGCAATGCTGCCGGTATTAATGATGCTGCCCGATTGCTGCTTTTTCATCACCGGCACGGCGTGTTTCATGCCGAGGAAAACCCCGCGCAACAGCACATCCATGGTGAGATCGAAATCCTCCACCGGAATGTCCTCGACCGGGCCCAGCACGCCGCCGAAGCCGGCATTGTTGAACATGCAATCCAGCCGGCCCCAGGTATCGGTGGCGAGATCGACGGCGGCCTTGACCTCGTCCTCCTGGCGCACTTCGACCTTTCGGAACAGCGCCGCGTCTCCCAGTTCCTCGGCCAGCGCCGCGCCGCGCTCCTGCTGCATGTCGGCGATGACCACCTTGGCGCCCTCGGCCACGAAAAGCCGGGCCGCGCTTTCACCAATTCCGCTGGCCCCGCCCGTGATAACCGCGACTTTTCCATCCAGCTCCGACATCTGCCCGATCCTCCATCTATTTGCGCAGGCGATTAGAGCACGTCCAATGCGCCCTGCCCAGTTTCCCATTGCCCCATTCGCTGGTATACAGCGTTAACAAAGAAAGGGAGCCGCGCCATGACCGCCAACGAGATTGCCAGGGTGCAAAGCTATCTGCGCCGTGTTTTCGGCAACGACCGTATCGCCATCAGCCCGCCCATCCGCCCCGGCGCGCCCGTTGAGGTTTCCATCGCCGGCGAGTTCATCGGCGTGCTGCACCGCGATGATGATGAGGGGGAAATATCCTTTGCCCTCAACATATCGATCCTCGAAGAAGATTTGCCGCCGGTCGCCTAGACATGGCGGATCACACCGAACATCCCGAACACTCCCACCTCTCGGACACCGATTTACGCGTCCGCGCCCTGGAATCTCTCTTGACCGAAAAGGGCCTGGTCGATGGGGAGGCGTTGAACGCCATCGTCGATACCTATGAAAACAAGGTCGGGCCCCGCAACGGTGCCCGCGTGGTGGCGCGGGCCTGGGTGGATTCGGAGTATAGGGCCTGGTTACTGCGGGATGGCACGGCGGCCATCGATTCCCTTGGCTATGCCTCGACCCAAGGCGCCGACATCGTGGTGCTGGAGAATACGGCGGAGGTGCATAACATGACCGTTTGCACCTTGTGTTCCTGCTACCCCTGGCCCGTATTGGGTCTGCCGCCAGCCTTGTACAAATCCTTTCCCTACCGCTCCCGCGCGGTCAAGGACCCGCGCGGCGTGCTGCGGGAATTCGGTCAGGATATTCCCGAGGATGTGGAGGTGCGGGTCTGGGACAGCACTTCGGAAGTGCGCTATCTGGTCCTGCCCGAACGCCCCGCGGGCACAGAGGGCTTGGACGAAGAGGCCCTGGCGGAGTTGGTGACGCGGAACTCCATGATTGGCACGGATCGGCTAAAAGGGAACAACGGCTGATGGATGGGGTACATGACATGGGTGGCATGGACGGCTTCGGCCCCATCCCCATAGAAGAGGATGAACCGGTCTTTCATGCCCCTTGGGAAGGCCGGGTATGGGCCATGAACATGGCCCTGGCGGCCTTGGGCAAATGGAATATCGACGCCGGCCGCAATATCATGGAGCAAATGGACCCGGTCCGCTATCTCAGCTCCAGCTATTATCAACGCTGGCTCTACCGCACGGAAGATATTCTGGTCGAACGCGGCATGGTCGGGCGGGAGGAGATCGAGACGCCGCCCGAACAGCGCAAATTGGAAAAGCTGGCCGATCCCTTGAGCCATGAGGAAATCGTGACCCGTCAGCGGGCCGGCAAATCGGCGCGTCTGGATGAGGATATTCCGGCCCAATTCAAGGCCGGTGATCAAGTGCGCGCCCGCAACATCCATTCCAGGGGGCATATCCGGCTGCCGCGCTATGCTCGGGGCAAGGCCGGGGTGATCGACCGGGATTACGGTGTTTTTATTTTTCCCGACACCCATGCGGTATTCGCTGGGACAAAGCCGCAGCACCTATATAGCGTGCGCTTTGCCGCACGGGAGCTGTGGGGCGAGGAGGCCTCCGCCAGGGACAAGGTCTATTTGGATATGTGGGACGACTATCTGGAGGCGTGTTGAAATGACGTCCGATGTAAACGTACCGACGCAGGCGGACCTGCCCTCCCTGCCCCGGGACGAAGACGGCCCGGTATTCGATGAACCCTGGCAGGCCCAGGCCTTCGCCATGACCGTGTGGCTGCATGAACAGGGCCATTTCACCTGGCCGGAATGGGCCGAACATCTGGGCGCGGAAATCGCCGCTGCCGTGGGTGAAGGCGATCCGGACCTGGGCGATACCTATTATCTGCACTGGCTCAAGGCGCTGGAAACCCTGGTGGCGGAAAAAGGCCTTCTGACCGCCGGTGCCTTGGCGGACCGCAAGGAGGCCTGGGACCGCGCCGCCCATGCCACGCCCCATGGACAGCCCATTGTACTGCCGCCTGATGCCTGATTTGCCGGTCAAGGGATAGCTAAATTGTCAACGGAGTATCCAGCGGGTGGCAGCGGCATCGGCGTGCCGTTGCACAGGACCGAGGACCGCCGGCTGCTTACCGGCCAGGGCCGGTTCTCGAGCGACTTTTCCCCTAGCGCCCACTGCCACGCCGCCCTTGTGCGTTCACCCCACGCGCATGCGAAAATCCGCGCCATCGATAGTTCCCAAGCCATGGCCGCGCCAGGCGTCATTACGGTCTTGAGCGGCGCGGACGCCGCCGCAGACGGCCTGGGTCCCATTCCCCACAATCCCGATTGGGTCGGGCCGCCGGACGCCACGCTTCGCCTGCCTCCGGGATTTGAGGTTTTCGTGACGGAAAACACCGTCTTGCCGCTGGATACGGTGCGCTATGTGGGTGAGGCGGTCGCCATGGTGGTGGCCGAAACGGCAGAGGCCGCCGCCGATGCCGCCGAACTGGTCGATATCGATTATGATGAACTGCCCGCCGTCGTGCAGGCCCGCGACGCCATGGCGCCGGAAGCGCCGCAGGTTTGGCCGGGATGCCCCGAAAATCTCGCCCTCACCTGCGAGGTTGGCGATGGTGAAGCAACCGAGCGCGCCTTCGCGGTGGCGGCGCATGTGGTCAAGTTCGATAGCTGGGTGCACCGGGTCACCGGCAGTCCCATGGAACCGCGCGCGGTCGTCGGCGAATACGATCCGGCCGATGGCCGCTATACCTTGCGCACCGGCTCGGGCGCCGGCGTGATCCGCAGTCGGGAGCGTCTGGCCGTGACCCTGGGCGTGCCGGTGGAGAAATGCCGCGCCGTGTTCGGCGACATGGGGGGCAATTTCGGCACCCGCAACGCCTTTTTTCCGGAATACGCTCTGATGCCCTGGGCCGCGAAACGGGTGGGGCGACCGGTGAAGTGGACCGCCACGCGGTCGGAGTGTTTTCTCAGCGACTATCAGGCCCGGGACCTGGCCTCGGAGGCCGAACTGGCCCTGGACGAAGACGGCAATTTCCTGGCCCTGCGCGGCGTCAACACCATGAACCTGGGCGCCTATACGGTGTTCTTCTGGCCCCTGCGCAAGGGGCTGTCCATGATGCAGAGCGTCTATCACATCCCCGCCGTCCACTTTAAGGGTCATGCGGTACTGACCAACACGGCGCCCACCGCCGTCTACCGCAGCGCTGGGCGGCCGGAAGCCATCTACATGATCGAACGCTTGATCGAACTGGCCGCCGAGGCCCATGATTTCGACCGGGTGGAGTTAAGGCGACGTAATCTGATACCCCCCGACGCCATGCCCTATACCAACGGGGTCGGCGCTACCTATGACAGCGGCGACTATGCCGCCGCCATGGACCGGGCCTTAGTGGAAGCGGACTGGGCCGGCTTCCCGGCCCGGCGAACGGAGACCACTGCGCGTGGGCTTTGCCGAGGTATCGCCGTGGCGAACTATATCGAGATTACCTCAGGCATCCCACGGGAGCGGGCCGAATTGACCGTATGTGAAGACGGCAGCATCGAACTGGTGGTCGGCACCATGAGCAGCGGCCAGGGTCACGAAACCAGCTTTCCCCAACTGGTCTGTGAATGGCTGCAGGTACCTTTTGAAGCGGTGCGTTTCATCGCCAACGACAGTGACCGGGTCACGGTGGGCGGCGGTTCCCATTCGGGCCGCTCCATGCGGCTTGTCTCCATTGCGCTGGGGGAGGCGGTGGGAGAGTTGCTGGCCAAGGGCAAGACGATCGCGGCGCATGTTCTCCAGGCTTCCGAGGCAGACGTCATCTTCGAAAATGGCGCTTTCGGTGTGCCCGGCGGTGGCAGCCTGGACCTTTGGCAGGCTGCCCATGCGGCCGCGACACTCGCCAGCCTGCCGGATGAACTTCGCGGCGGGCTGGAGGGCGCCGGCGATATCACCAACCGGGCCGGCGGCTACCCCTACGGCGCCCATGTCTGTGAGGTGGAGGTCGATCCCGATACGGGCGTGGTCGATATCGTCGCCTGGACCGGCGTCGACGATGTGGGCTTGGCCGTCAATCCGCTGATATTGCACGGTCAGGCCCATGGCGCGGTGATGCAAGGCGTGGGCCAGGCCTTGCTGGAGGAAATCCAATACGACCCTAACAGCGCGCAGCTATTGAGCGGCTCGTTCCTGGATTATGCCATGCCGCGTGCCGACACCATGCCGTTCATCAAGACCGTGATCATGGAAGTGCCCGCCAGTTCCCACCCCCACGGCATCCGTCCAGGCGGAGAGGGCGGCACTACACCGGCCCTGGGCCTGTTGATCAACGCCATCGTCGATGCCCTGTCCGAATTCGGCGTCGCACATGTGGACATGCCGGCAACGCCCCAGCGCGTCTGGCAGGCGATCCAAGCCGCCAAGGGCCGTTGAGCGGCATTTTTCGCCCGCTGCCTAGGCGCCCTGTTCATCAACAGTTGTCTTGAGCTCGTCAAGCTGCCGCCGTGCGCCTGCAATCATGCAGGCGAGATCGGACGTCAGCATCACCATGTCGAAGCCGCGTTCCACAGCGCCCGCCGCAAACGCCGCGCTGGCACAGTGCATGACGGCCTTTATACCGTGCCTATGCGCGGTCTCGAGGATCTTGTTGCAGGTGTCGAGATGGACCGGGTCGGGATTATCGCCGCGCGGTTCCAAACCTAACGCGAAGGACAGATCCGCCGGCCCGATATAAACGGCGTCGAGTCCGGGCGTGGCGCAGATGGCTTCGAGATTTGCCAGTCCTTCCTTGGTTTCGATCATGGCCATAATGACGATCTCATCATTGGCGTTGGCTTGGTAGTCGGCGCCGCCGTATTGGGCGGCACGTATGGGCCCTGACGAGCGCATGCCGACCGGCGGGTAGCGGCACGCTGCCACCGCCATCGCCGCTTCCTCGGCCGTATTGACCAGCGGCACGATGATGCCGTACGCGCCCAGGTCCAAGGCCCTCATAATAGCCGCCGGCTCGTTCCATGCCACGCGCACGACGGGGGTGGTATCTGTCTGCGATATCGCCTGCAGCATGGGCCAGACGTTGTTCATTTCCGAGGTGCCGTGCTGCAGATCGACGCACAGGGCATCGAAGCCCTGGCGCGCCATGACCTCGGCCGTAAAGCCATGGGACACGGAGAGCCAACCCAGGGTCACATATTCCCCTTGACGCCACATCTGCTTGATATTGTTCTGCCGCATACTCAAATCTCCAGTGTTGTTGATATCGAAGCGGGGCCACTGGCGCCGAGTAAAGCACTCGGATCGCGGACCCGGCGGCCTTTACAGCCTGCCTTTTTATGGTGGCGCGGTCGACTCCTTATCGCCACCCATGGGACTGACAATGCGCTCGCGGCGCGGAAGCCTACAAATCGCCATAGCCGACGTTGGCAGTCCGCATCAGAGCAATTTTCAATTAATTGCTCTTCTCTTAAGCGTCCGAGCATGTTCAGAAGAAACATGCGCTAGGCGCGCGTCTGGCGTTGGCTTTCCCGGTGTGCGAGATAAAGGCCCGAGGCGATGATGACGGCGGCACCGGTCCAGGTCCAGGCATCGGGAAAGGCGCCAAAGATCAGATAGCCAAGAACCGCCGCGATCAGAATATCGCCGTAGTAGAAGGGCGACACTGCGGATGCCGGACCGTACTGCAAGGCCTTCACGACGAAATACTGGCCAAGTCCACCCAAAACTCCAAGGCCGGCGAATAGCATGATATCGAGCAGGTTCGTCGGCAACTGGTAGGAAAATGGCAGTACACAGCTCATCGCGATCGTCGCGACGACGGCGGTGTAGATGATTGTGACTTCGGGCGGGTCGTGCGCCACCACGGTTCGGGTCATGATCTGATAGATCGCAAAACAGGCTGCCGACGTCCCTATCAGGACAGCACCCAGGTTGGCCACATCACCGCCAGGCCGGACGACAATCAACACGCCAATGAACCCCACCAGCACGGCAACCCAACGCCTTGGCCCAACCCGTTCGCCCAACAATGGCACGGACAGGGCCGCGACCATCAAGGGCGCCGTGAACATGATCGCCGACGCCGTCGCCAGGTGCAGCAATGGCAGTCCGGCAATGAACGCGGTGTTCGAGACGAACATGACGCCCGACCGTCCGAACTGCAAACCGTAGCGCCGGCTCTGGAAGAGACGCCAACCGAACTTGGGCCAGAACAGCAGGATCATCGCCACCAGGTGGCCGGCGAAGCGCGCCCAGACGATCTGGATCAGTGGATATTCCGCCGCAAGGAACTTCGCCATCGCGTTCATTGTCGGCAGCAGCAGCACTGCCAGACACATGAACAGAATGCCTTTAACGACATTTCCGCTGAACTGGGTCGGGACGCCGGTTGGCCGCCGTTGGGAATTCAACGGTCTGGGCCCCGGTTCGGATTGTCCCTCATCTCAGTCCCGCCCCCTCGTTAGGCCACAGTTCGCGAATAGCTGGATGTGCCTGATGCTACCGCACGGCATTGACGATGCCCAGCACCGATGGCGGCTGCCGATGACACTGCCGTTCGCGGCCTTCTTCTGATGGGATCAGCTTCGACGGGTCCCGCGCCGGCGTCGAAAGCTCGAAGAGAGCCATAGGCAGCCATGTTGGCGATCTCGATAGTCCCAGAGTGCAGGCACTGAATTTACGTTTTCTAGTCCGGACCGCCTCGCCCCAGGCGTGGCTCTGTCCCAGCCAGCAGTCGCTGAATGTTGGCACGATGGCGCACAATGACGTAAATGCCACCTGCAATCACCAGTAACCGATAGGGCAACGGTTGCTCCAAGCCGCAGATGAGGGCGATCGCGGTCAGCGCCGCCAGCATTGAACCAAGGGAAACAATCCGAAAAATGGCCAGCACAATGGCAAAAACCGCCGCGGCGCCTAAACCTACCGGCCAGGACATCGCCAGCAACACGCCTAGCCCCGTCGCGGCGGATTTACCACCTGCAAAATTCAACCAAATCGAACGGCTATGCCCCAACAGCACGGCAAGTCCGGCCAGGCAAACAGACCAAGGCACCCAGGTTTGCAGATCAGGCACGGTCGGTGGCGCGACGGACTGCAAGGTATAGAACCAAGCATATAGCCAGTGAACAAAGACGACCGCCCCCACGCCTTTCAGCACATCCACCAGGAGCACCACCAACGCAGGCCATTTCCCCATAGTTCGCAATACATTCGTTGCCCCGACGGATTTGGAGCCATGCTCTCGGATATCAATGCCCTTGAGCAGTTTCCCCGCCAAATAGCCCGTGGGCATGGAACCGAAGAGATAGGCGATCGCCGTTCCAACCACGCTCGCTATCCAGAAAACCATGGGATCAACCTCGGCGCTCTAATTTCAGGCGGTCATCATCTGGTCGTAGACCTGTTTGGCCGCCATGGCTCCAGGCCGTGTGAAAACGCTTGAAGAAACCGCCCTGTTATCGATCGCCAATATCTTAATCGAAGCTAGGGTAAAAGCAGACATGGATCAGATGAATTTTGTATGGCATTTGTTGCTTGCTGTTGAATCGGGTGCGATGTGCTGGATTGTCCCGGCCCCGGTATTCAAGCGTTAATGTAGTCAATCGATATGGGAAGCGCGACCGGACATGACCACCACCCAACCGAATATTCTTGTCATACTCACCGACCAGCAGCGCCTCGACTCCATGGCGGCCTATGGCAATAAATGGATCGACGCGCGCCATATGGATGCGCTGGCGGCACGAAGTTTCGTTTTCGAAAATTGCTACTGCACCCAGCCCGTCTGCACGCCCTCGCGCGGTTCCCTGATGACCGGCCTCTACCCGCACGCGACCGGCGTTGTGCGTAACAAAATCCCCTTGCCGGCGGAGACGGCGTCGCTGGGCGAGTTGATGCCAGAGCATTACCACAATGCCCACATGGGCAAATGGCACCTGGGCGACGATGTCATCCAGCAGCGTGGCTACGATACCTGGGTCGCGATCGAGGACTTCCACCGCCCGAACTACACCAGGAAGGAATATAGAAACGTCGAGCCGGCTTATAATAGCTGGCTCAGAGAGCATGGCGTGGAGCCGCCGCCCTGGACAATGAGCTATGAAGCCTGGGCCGGCGGCGCCGGCTTGACCGAAGAGCAGACGCAAGCCGGATTTCTGGGCCACGTCGCATCTGAATTCATCCGTGGCTACCCGGACGGACCTGACGCCGAAGACCCCTGGCTGCTTCACGTCAACTTCTTCGAGCCGCACCCGCCTTATACCGGCCCGCTTAATGACCTATATGCGCACGATGCCATGGAAGTCGGCCCCGCCTTCATGCAGCGGCCCGACACCGGTTCGCTGGTCAATCGTCTCCGCGCCGATTTTTACCTCGGCGGCGGCAACAATCCGCTGGGCCTCGCAGGCGGCGATGCCCACGATACGACAACGGAGGCCGGTTGGCGCAAGCTCCGCGCCCAATACTTCGCCAATGTGACCCTGGTCGACCGGCAACTCGGGCGGATTCTGGCGGCGTTGGAAGATTCCGGTCAGGCTGAACGCACGATTATCGTGTTCACCTCCGACCATGGCGAAATGGCGGGTGACCACGGCATGTGCGAGAAGCGCAACCTGTACGAGGAGGCGGCGCGCGTGCCGCTCTTGATCCACGTCCCCTGGCTGAACAATGAGAACGCGACGCGCATCGCCGGCTCGATCAGCCATGTCGATATCATGCCCACATTGCTCGAATTAGCCGGCGCGGCCACGCCTGAAAATATCCACGGCAGCAGCCGCGCCGACGTCCTGCGCGGCGAGGCGGACCTAAGCGGAAACGATGTCTTCGTCGAATGGACCGGCATAGGCGACCGCAATCTCGGCAGCGAGGCAATAAACCGCATGGTCGCCATGCCGTGGCGCAGCGTGATCTCGCCGGACCGGTTCAAGCTGAACCTGTCGCCCGGGGATCAGTGCGAATTGTATGATCTGGGAAACGACCCATACGAACAGCGCAATTTGTTTGACGAGGCCAGCCAACGGGACCGCGTGCGCGACATGGCCGCGCGCATCCGAATATGGCAGGCGGAAACCGGTGACGACATGATACTGCCGCCGGTTTGACCCCATTCTGTTCTGACTTTAGCGCGGCTCGGTGGCCTGGGATGCGGCATCAATTATCTGTCGCCAACATCTGACACTTACTCGAGCCGCCTCATACAGGCACACCGAATCCGATGTCGATGTAATCGGACTTCCAGGGCACCTCCAGATACTTGACGCTGTCATAGCCTGCCACCGACCTATCCAAGACGACATCAACGGCCAAATATGCCCGCATCTGTTCCTCAAGCGAAGCCGGTCTGACCGGGAGCATCAATCCGCGAATCTCAATCTTCTGACCACTAGGTCGATTTACATCAACATTCGCTAATATTCCACACGGAACAGACACAATGTTCCAAACTCGTTTGCCGCGAGCTGGTCGATGCTCATCGGCAACCATATCGATGAAGTTTTCGCCGAGTAGTTCCTGGTCGGTTATCGTATTGTACCACTCGCCAACAAGGCGGAAAATTGCCTGGTTAGGAGACGGCACTTCAATTACCGAAACATATCCGATCGTAGTGCCGAGATCCTCAGCTTTGACTGCATCAGTGGTGGGAACCAGATCATCACCACGCCAACCCAACCAGGCGTTCAGCAAGGTGTGCCGGTGAGGCGAGTCCAACAGCAGTTCGGCGCAAGCGGCAAGATTGACCAATTACCTCCCCCCGGCGGTAGTGATGGCGAGGTTCAATCCTACTATGCTGGGGCGTATGATTCTATTCTAATTTGAATGCGAACCTGACGTGCCAAGCTTCTCCGGGGTGCCTTGCCCGCCCTGTTGCCATTCGCCAATATCCTAATCAAAGCTGGGTTCCAGACCGACGTGGAAGGCAACGCCAGGTCAACGCCGCCGCCTATGCCGGATCGTAGTAATGGATCTCGAACAAGACGCAGCCGCCATTTGACTTGAACGGCCCATGGGGTGCTCCGGGCGGTCGGCAGGCGTAAGTGTTGGCCTCAAACGGCTCGCCGCCATTGCCGTCGGCATCGTTGCCGACCGTCAGATCGCCGGAGACCAGGTAGACCTCCTCCCAATGTTCATGCACGAACGGCGCGGTGGTAAGGACACCGGGCTGGAAGCGCAGCAGACGGGTGCGGCTGCCCCGGCCATTTTCCTCGTCCAGAGAGCCGGCCAGGATTTTCTGTTGAATGCCCTCGGGATATCCCTCCGGCGTTTCCCAGCCGTCGTCAAAGTCAACAGTGAAGAATTCCTTGTGTGCCTTGCTTACGGCCATCGCTTTTTCCCCTTTTTCCTAAATCTCGTCTTCCAGGCTGTAGCTGCCCAGCATCCGGTCCACCAGCCCCTTGCCATGCTCCCAATCATAGGTGCGGTAGCTGTGGTTCTTGGTCACGAAGGTGGCGCCGGCATAGAACATTTCATACTGGGTATGGCGCGAGGCGAACTCTGACCCCACCGCATCCCAGGCCAGTTTGAAAAATTTCACCCGCCCTTCGGAATCCGCCGCAGGCGATTGCTGCGTGATACCGATCAGATCGCGCATTTCCGGATTGCCGAAATCCGCCACCGACGAGGGCAGCATGATCATGCCGCCGCCCGCCAGATCCCGCAGCGTCGCCATGACCTGGGGGTAGAGCTGCTGCGTCAACACTTGCGCCGCATACAGGGTATGACGGTCGGGCACATAGTAATCGCCCCAGGCCCGGCCCTTGGTTTCCATGGCGTGCACCATGGCATCGACCATGGCGCCCTGCGCCGCCAACTGCCCCAGGGTTTCCCGGACCTGGGGAAAATTCGTGGTGCCGTTGGTCTCGGTAATCTTGTGGCCCAGGCCGATCAGGAATTTCATCTTTACGCTCAGGCGCACCTGGGCCTGGTAGTTCTGATAGACATGCGCCGGGGTGGCGTGGAACTGCTTCTGACACATCTCCACGTCCTGATTTATGAAGACGCGCTCCCACGGCACATGGACGTTGTCGAAAAACAGCACCGCGTCGTTCTCGTCGAACCGGTGCGACAGGGGATTGTCGAATTCACTAGGCGCCTCGGCCTCGTATGACTTACGCGACAGGGTCTTCAGCCCCTTGGCATTCATCGGCAGCGCAAATGACAGGGCATACTTCTTGTCGCCCGGCTGCAGGGGCTGGATGCAGGTAACAAAAACCTCGTTGGCGACGATGCCGGCGGTGGCCAGCATCTTGGCGCCATGCACGGTTATGCCCGAGGCGTCTTCATCGACCACACCGGCGGTCAGGAATTCGCCCTGCTGTTCGTGCGCCGCCTTGGAGCGGTCGGCCTGGGGATTGATGATGACGTAGGTCAGATACATCTCGTTATCCCGGGCGAAACGGTAGTAATCCGCCAGGGCAGCGGCGCGGGCGGGGTCAAATTCCTCGAACACCTCGCGCCCCATGTACATGCCGGAGATGCAGGAGGCGACATGATCCGGGGCCCGGCCCAGAAAGCCGCCATGCAACTCGGTCCAGGCCACCAGCGCCTTGCGCCGGGTCACCAGGTCTTCGTAGGAATGAGGCAATTGCCAGATGCGGTTGGCCCGGCCTTCGCCGTCGGGAACCTGGTAGGTCATCAGTTCCAGGTTTTCATCGCGGCTTTGAAAATCATAGAGCTGCCCGACCGAGGCGACCACGTTGCGAAAGGCCGGATGGGCGGTGACATCATCCACCACGCCGCCGTCCAGATAGACCTGGCGTCCGTCCTGTAGTGACCGCGTATGTTGTTCTCCGGTCTTCAGCATGGCTTTTCCCCTTTCCTCCCCAAAGGCGTTATAGTCCCGAGGACAAGAACAATGGACGAGGGATGACATGGTCTTGCGGGACTGGGTAGCCGAGCATATCCGTAAATATCAGGAGAGCAATGGCGCCGAGGGCCATATCTGGCACGGCGTGGATGGCAACCTGAACGTGCCTTGCCTGTTGCTCACCACCAAGGGCAGCAAATCGGGGCAGGAACGGACAGCGGCCCTGATCTATGGCCAGGACGGCGACAACTACGTTGTCGTTGCCTCGAAGGGTGGCACGCCGGAAAGCCCCACGTGGTACGGCAATCTGGCCGCCAATCCGGAAGTGCGGGTACAGGTGCTGGCCGATAAATTCGCCGCCACCGCGCGGACCGCCAGCGGCGAAGAGCGGACGCGGCTTTGGCGGATAATGGCGGATATTTTTCCCAGCTATAACGACTATCAGGAAAAGGCCAAGGAATCGCGCGAGATCCCCGTGGTCGTGCTGCAACGGAGTTAGAGAGAGATGTTCAAGACGTTTGAGTACTGCCGCTATGACACCGGCCAACGGGTCTTGCAGACCGATGCGGCCTCGGTCAGGGATGCCTTCGCACACCGTGCCGAAGCCAATGGCGGCAAGCTGTTCGGCTGCTGGCGCAGCCTGGTCGGCCTGGGCCTGGCGCGGGATGAAGGCCTGGCCATCACCGCCTGGCCAGATGAGGCCACGGCCCGGGGGGCGCCTGCGCCGTCCGGGCCCATCGCGGACGCGGACAGCGAGATCATGGAGGCCACCCTGCGCCCCACCGACGACACGCCGCCCAGCCACGAAGGCGTCTATGTCTTTCGCTGGTTCGAGGTACCGGCGGCGGAATGGCAGCCGTTTGCCGATCTTTCCGATGCCGCCTGGCCGAATATGGAGGAGGTCTTCGACGTCAACATCTGCGGTTTCTTCCGCAGCCTTGATGTTGCCGCACCGAACAGCAAGACCCTGCTGCTGACCCGTTACGGCGATCTGTCGGTCTGGGAAGCGTCCCGGTGGTGGAACAACCCGGTCGCCGAGTCCGCACCGTCGATGCAGCGCTTCCAGGACCGCAACCAATACATCACGGCCACCATCGCCTATCCCACTTTGCCGATATTCTAAGCTCATGAACCTCGAAGAAATAACCATACACTTTGCCCATCCCGCCTATCAGCTATCCACCCTGTTCGAGCAGCGGCAAACTGGCATCAGGCATTTCCAGACCTGGACGCGGGAGGAGCTGCGCGCGCGTATCGGCGAGGGCGATGTGATTGTCGTCTCGGGCTATTGGGACAACGGGTTGCTGCCCCATGCCGATAGGCTGCGTTTTGCCCAGGTTTGCGGTGCCGGCTACGACATGTTCGATCTGAACGCAGTGCGGGCCAAGGGCGTACGCCTGGCCCATGCCAGCGGCATCAACGTC
>JASLLM010000006.1 GCA_030747035.1 Alphaproteobacteria bacterium
TGACAGACCAGACAAAATAGCCTCAATCACCCGGAGAGAATGGGCGATCGTGTCATGACTTATGGCGACTGGTATCACATGCACTTCCAGGCACGGCGTCACGCCCTGTTTGGCACCAAGCTCAACCGCCCGTTCGTAGAAATCGACGACCTCATCATCACTCACCAGGTGACCGTCGGCGTGGTGCGCCAGAACCTGCACATTGTGCACCCGGGAACCCAGGCTGCCGGCAACCTCCAGATTCCGGGCCAACAGATCCTCGTCCTGGCCCAGACGATAGAACCAGCCGCTGCCCAGCACCGGCAGGCTGTACTTTTGCGAAGCGGCGCGAAATTCCTCAATCTCGTGAGGATCCGGGGTTTTGTCCACATAGTCGAAGACCTTCGCCTCGCGCACCATGGCGAAGCGGCTGTCGATATCGGGCATACCGTCGGCCTCCGTATGCCGGATGCCGTTGGTCTGAATACCGAAAAGAAGCGTCTTCGCCATGGCGATCCCCCTGTACGGCAAAATTCCCCGCCGCCATATTATGGCCTTTTCCGGACTTGTCCTAGGTCATTGCATGGCCGCCGCATGAGCGCTATTTCAGAGCGGTAATGAAGAACAGACTGCACAGGACCAGCTTTGGCAGGCATGGCCGGCGTTTCGTCGTTTGGCTGGCGGCGCTGTCTCTTTGCCTGAATGCCCTGCTGCCCACCGTCGCCATGGCGATCGCGGTCGAAGGCAGCCAACCCGTCGTGATCTGTACGCCGGACGGCTACAAGACCGTCCGCCTGCATCCCGACGGCGTACCCCTGCCCGCGCACAAGGCGCACCAGGGCGACGACTGTACCCTGTGTTATAGCTGCGGCCATTGTGCCGCACCGATTGTGGCCACGAAGGCGCCATTGCCGGGCCAGGCGCAGACCAGCCGGCCGCTCGAGACGAGCGCAGCTCATTCGTCCACGGATATAAACGGCGGCGAAGCACGCGGACCACCCCACCACGCATGAAGCAACCGAACCGGGCGCAGGCGGCAATTTTGCTTTGCCCGCCGCCCGACCAATTGGATTCATACGAGGTACCAGAAGATGAAGAATTTGATCACGGCCGGCGCCTTGGCGCTGGCACTTGCCACCACGGCGTCCCTGACCCTAACCACAGCCGCCATCGCCGGTGAGAGTGGGGCCGTCTACAAAACCGGCGATGTCACCATCGTCAGTCCCTGGGCCCGCGCCACCGCGGGCAAGCCACGCAACGGCGGTGCCTATCTGACCATCAAGGGCGGGACCGGGAACGATGAACTGACCGGGGTCGAAAGCGATGTAGCCAAGAAAACTCAACTGCATGGCCACCGGCACGAAAAAGGCGTCATGAAGATGCATCGGGTTGACGGCATCGAAATTCCAGCCGGCGGCATGGTGATGCTAAAGCCCGGCGGCCACCACGTGATGCTGATGAAGCTGAAACAAGCCTTGAAGGAGGGCGGCAGCTTTCCCCTGACCTTACAGTTCGCCAAGGCGGGCAAGGTTACGGTGGAGGTCCAGATCAAAGGCGTCGGCGCCATGAACGCCGGCGCCCACGCCGGTCATGGAAAAATGAAGATGAAGAAATAGCGGCGGCGGCAAGCCTGCCGCCCATACCCTCTGCCGGGCGCGCCCGGCGGAGGGGCTATTCCTCCAGATAGGCCATCAGTTCGACGTCCGTCGCCGGCTTCGGCGGAGCCTTCTTGGAACAGATGTCGTTCTCCAACAGGGCCCGGTGGCGGAGACTCCCGCCTCCTTGTAAACCCAGTTGCTGACTTCAATGGCGCCATGGATCAGGTGCGTTGCGGCCAGGCGCACCCGGACCCGGTCGGGAATATCTATGGGCTCCACTTCGCCGGCCCGGTCATATACTTCGTTCAGCCCCTCCAACAGATAGGCCCGCGCCGCGCCCAGGGTGGCCTCGGCCTTGGCAAAGGCGGTTTGGATAGTCGCCGTATCCGCCAGACGGGACAAACCGCGCGGGGTTTTTTCCGCCGCCAGGTCGGCAAAGGATGACAGCATGGCCCGCGCAATGCCCAGCGCCGCGCCGGCGACGCCTACGGCATAAAGCTGTTGCTGGGGAAAGGCATAGAGCGGGCCGCTTTTTCGGCGCAGGGCCTGATCGTCACGGGTGCCGGAATAGGCCTCCGGGATGAAAACGTCTTCGATGCTGTAGCTGTCCGAGCCGGTGCCGCGCAGGCCAATGGTATCCCAGACATCGTGGATTTCCGCCTGCTCGATGGGAAACAGCAAGGTGCGCAGGGTGGGTTTGCCCAGATGATTCAGGCGCAGGCTGCCGTCCGCTTCCTTCACCCGGCAGTGCACCCCCATCCAATTGGCCTGGTGACAGCCGGAAGCAAAATCCCATCTGCCGCTGACCCGGTAGCCGCCATCCACTGCGTCCGCCGTGCCGCCGTGGGGCGGTCCCCAGGCCACGACCGTGCGGGGATCGGCGTAGATCTCCCGCGCCGCTTCCACGTAAATGAAAGGGGTGATCAACGCGGTGGAGTTGCCGACAAATATGTTCCAGGCGACGGAGGCATCATGGCGGGCCAACTCTTCCATGGTCAGCAGAAAATCACAGGGATGAAGCTCGTCGCCGCCGAACTCCTTTTGCAGCAGCATGCGGAACAACCGCGCCTCGTGCAATTGGCTCAACAGCGGCTCCGGTATGCGCCGGGTGCGTTCGATCTCATCCCCCGCAACAGCCAGTGCATTCGCCAATTGGCGGGCTTTGAGGAGGGGGGCCGATTGTTTTGCCTGATCCATACTCCATTGCGGCGCAGATCAGGCCTTCTGTCAATGAATCTCCGGCTCGGGCACCGCTTCGCCGTCGCGCAGGATGACGAAATCGCAGCCCTGGTCGGCTTGCGTCACATGCTGGGCATAGATGGCGCCGAAGCCGCGGTCATAGCGCGGTGGCGGCGCTGTCCAGGCCGCCTGGCGCCGCTCCAGTTCATCGTCATCGATCATCAAATCCAGGCGCCTGTTCGGCACATCCAGAGCGATCATGTCGCCGGTCCTGACCAGCGCCAACGGCCCGCCAACGAAGGATTCCGGTGTGATGTGCAGGACGCAGGTGCCGTACGAAGTACCGCTCATGCGCGCGTCCGACAGGCGCACCATGTCATTGACGCCTTGTTGCAATAGCTTCCTAGGGATCGGCAGCATGCCCCATTCCGGCATGCCGGGGCCGCCCTGGGGGCCGGAGTTGCGCAGGATCAATACGCTGTCCGCCGTTACTTCCAGGTCATCCTGGTCAATGCGGGCCGCCATGTCATTGTAGTCCTCGAACACCAGGGCAGGGCCGGTGTGGTTTAGGAGCTTCGGGTCCGCCGCGATGGGCTTCAGCACCGCGCCGGTGGGGGCCAGATTGCCGCGCAGGATGGCCATGGTTTGCTGGTCGGAAACGGGATTGTCCAGGGGCCGGATTACGTCGTCGTCATAGACTTCCGCCCCGGCAATGTTCTCGGCCAATGTCCTGCCGCTGACCGTGGGGGCATCGCCCTCCAGCAGATGCGACAGCCGCGCCATCAGGGCGCGGATGCCACCGGCATAGTAAAAGTCCTCCATTAGATAGTCGCCCGATGGCCGTACGTTGGCCAGCAGTGGTACTTCCCGGGCCACGGTATCGAGATCGTCCAGTTTGACATCAACCTTGGCCCGGCCGGCCATGGCCAGGATATGCACCGCGGCATTGGTGGAACCGCCATAGGCCATGGCCAGGCGCATGGCGTTGCGGAAGGCGCGTTCATCCAGGAAGTGGGAAATCTTTTCATCTTACCAGGTCATCTCCACGATGCGGCGACCGGATTCAGAGGCCAGCCGGGCATGGGAGCTGTCGGCGGCGGGGATGGAACTGCCGCCCGGCAGGATCAGGCCCAGGGCCTCGGCGATCGCCGTCATGGTGGATGCGGTGCCCATGGTCATGCAGGTGCCGGGCGAGCGGGAAATGCCGCTTTCGATGGCGTCCCAGTCCTTGGCGTCCAGGCGGCCGGCACGGCGTTCGGCCCAAAACTTCCAGGCATCGCTGCCGGTGCCCAGGGTATTGCCGGCCCAGTTGCCGCGCAGGGCTGGCCCGGCGGGGAAAAATATGGTCGGCAGATCCATGGATGTGGCCGCCATCAGCAGGGCCGGCGTGGTCTTGTCGCAACCGCCCATCAGGACCACGCCATCGATGGGATGACTGCGGATCAGCTCCTCCACCTCCATCGCCAGGAAGTTGCGGTACAGCATGGTGGTCGGTTTGACGATGGGTTCGGCCAGGGACATCGCCGGCAGTTCCACGGGAAAGCCGCCCGCCTGCCAGACGCCGCGTTTGATTTCCTCGGCCCGCTGGCGCAGATGCATGTGGCAGGCGTTCAGGTCGGACCAGGTATTGATGATGGCGATCACCGGCTTGCCGGCAAAATCGGCGGTGGCGTAACCCATCTGCTTGGCGCGGGAGCGGTGACCGAAGGCGCGCAGGTCGTCGACGCCGAACCAACGGTGGCTGCGTAACTCGTTCGGTTTCTTGCGCGTCATTGTACGGCCCGCCCTTTTTCTTTGCGTTATCGGATCTTATTGAGAGGCGGTGATGCCGCCATCGACATAGGTGATTTGCCCGGTCACGAAGTCCGAGGCGGGGGTGGAGAAGCTCAAGGCCGGTCCTACCACATCCTTGGGGTCGGCGATACGGCCCAGGGGAATCCGGTCCAACAAGCCCTGGCGGAATTCATCGTTCTCCATGACGTGGCGGATCATTTCCGTGTAGACGAAGGTCGGCGCCACGCCGTTGACCGTAATGCCCCTGGGCGCCAGTTCCATGGCGTGTTGCTTGATCAGCATCACCATGCCGCCCTTGGTGGAGCAGTAGGCGGAATAGCCACGGTCCCGCAAACCTAGCTGGCTGCGCACGGAAAGCAGATGCACCTGCTTGCCCCAGCCGCTGGATGAGGCCACCTGATGCCGCGCCGCCGCCTGGGCCAGGAACATCGCGGCCTTGAGGTTCACTTGATAAACCTCGTCATAGGCTTCTTCCGTGACCTCCAGCAAGGGCTCTTCGCGCTGGATGCCTACGCAGTTCATCAGAATATCGATGGCGCCGTGGCGCGCCGCGATGGCGTCTGCCCGGTCGCGAATTTCAGACACCGATGTGACATCCACCGCATTGCCATGGGCCTTGTAGCCCGCTTCCCGGATTGATTGCGCCAGGGCCTCCGCCATCACGGCGTTTCGGCCCGAGATCACAACTTCCGCCCCATGCATGGCCAGGCCCCAGGCGATGGCCTCGCCAATGCCGCCATAGCCACCCGGCAGCCAGGCGACCTTGCCATCCACACGGAACAGGCCGTCCAGGGCCGTTGTGAAGTCTTCTTTTGGCGTGATCTGATCCATGGCCTCTTCCTTACGCCGCCTGTCCGCCGACCAGATCGCCCAGATAGGCGGTGACGTCGGGGTTCTGCAGCAGGGTGTCGAAGTCGGGCGCCTGGCTCAGGCGGCCCTTCTGGACAAAGATGTACTGCTCGCAGATCTCCCGCATAATCTGCAGATGGAAGGGTTCGTTGGGATGCACGCACAGTACCACCAGTCGGCCCTCGTCCCGCAGGCGGCGGAAGAAGTCGAGCATGAAGCCGATGTAGCCGTCCTGGGTGTTGAACTGCGGCTCGTCGAACAGATGCACCATTGGATAGTCGGTGCTTGACGGCCGCAGCATGAAATTCGGCCGCCGTTTGCGGAAGTGCCGCACTTGATAGGACTGGTGATAATGGATCGCCAGGCGGTCCCGCTGGTCCGAGCGGACCTGATGAATATCCTGGCCGCAGACCAGGACCTGACCCTCGGTCGGATTGTTGGAACCGGTAATCAGTTCGAACAGGGTTGTCTTGCCGGAGCCATTGGGACCCATGACGCCGACAATGCCTGGTTTTTCGATGCTGAAATCAGCGCGCAGATCGAAGGTGACCTGCTTGTTGAGCAAACCCATGCTATAGGTCTTGCGCACCTGGTTGACACGAAGCAGCGGTGTATCGGTCATTGTCTAGACCCCTAACAGGCGTTCGCGCATGGGCGCATCTTCCAGCAGCTCCGCCGCCGGGCCCTGGTGCACCACCTGGCCATGGTCCATGACATAAGCCCGGTCGCTGACCGCCAGGGCGCTCTGTGCGTTTTGCTCCACCAGCAAGACGGCGATGCCCTCGGATTTCAGGCGGGTCACGGTCTTCATGACGTCCTGCACGATCTTGGGTGCCAGGCCCTGCGACGGCTCGTCCATCAGCACCAGACCGGGGGAGCCCAGAAGGGCGCGGGAGATGGAGACCATCTGCATCTCGCCGCCAGACAGATTTTCGCATTCCCGCGGCATCAGATGTTCCAAGGCCGTGAAGATCTCGAACATTTCCTTCACGGACCAGGACCTGAACCGCGTCTTTTTTCGGCCAATGGCCAGGTTGCGGGCCACCGTCAGGGTGGGAAAAATCCGCCGGTCGTCGGGCACCCAGCCGATGCCGGCCCGGGCGATGTCGTGGGACTGGGCCCGGGTAATGACCTTGCCATCGAAATTGATCCGGCCGTTCTGCGCCGGCGTCAGGCCCAGGATGGAACGCAGGGTCGTGGTCTTGCCCGCGCCGTTGGGTCCCAGCAGGCTGACCACCTCGCCCGGCGCGATCTCCAGGGAAACCCCGAACAGGGCCTGGGTTTCACCATAGAAGGTCTCGATATTGTCGATTTGCAGCATCATGCCAGGGCTCCCAGGTTCGAGGCGCGGACCCATTCATTGTCGCGCAGCGTGTCGGGTGTGCCTTGGGCGATGACCTGGCCCCAGTGAATGACCGCGATGCGGTCCGCCAGGTCGAACAGGAATTTCATATCGTGCTCGATGATGACGATGGTGACGGATTTGCGGATCTCCTGGATCAACGCCGCCAAAGTTGCCGTGGCGTCGCTGCCCAGGCCCGAGGTAGGCTCGTCCAGGAACAGCATGCGCGGTTCCGCCGCCAGGGCGATACCGATCTCCAGGGCCCGGCGCTGGCCGTACGATAGATCCGAGGCCGGGGTATGTTCCCGGCCCGCCAGGCCGATGCGCGCCAGGACCGCCGCGCCGCGCTCCTGGGCGCCGTCATCGCCGGCCAGATCATGGGTCATGGAGAAACCCTTGGCGCGTACTTCGGGCAGGGCGAGGACGATATTCTCCAGCGCGGTATATTCATCGAACAGGTTCATCATCTGAAACGACCGCGCGATGCCGTGACGGGCGATCTTGCGCGGCGGCAGGCCGGTGATGTCCCGGCCGTCAAAACGCACCTGGCCGCGGTCCGGCTTGTAGCGGCCGGTCAGCACATTGAAGCAGGTGGTCTTGCCGGCACCGTTGGGCCCCATGATGCCGGAGATCTGGTTCTCCTCGAAGGCCAGGGTGATGTCTTCCAGCACGACCTGATCGGCGAAGCGCTTGTGCAGATGTTGGGCTTCAAACAGGGCCATGTCAGTCTCCCCCCGCATGATTGGGTTCGGGACAGGGTTCCACGGCCGCCTTGCGGCGGCCGAACATGGCTTGCCCGTCCTGCCAAATGCCGGCCAGGCCTTCGGGCTTGAACATCACCATGACCATGAAGGTCAGGCCGAACCACAACAGCCAAGCCTCGGTATAGGCGCCTAGGATGTCGCGGGCCAGGAAGTAGAAGATGACGCCCAGAACCGGGCCCCAGAAGCTGATGAAACCGCCGCCGATCAGCACGATCAGGATCACGATGCCGGACCATTGCAGGCTCATGATGTTGATGTAGGCGCCTTCCTGGGCCATGGCGAACAAGGCGCCGGCCAGGCCGGAGACGGCGCAGGAAAGAGTGAAGATCAACCATTTATAGAGCCAGACATTGTAGCCCAAGAAGGCCACCCGGCTGTCGTTCTGCTTGATGGCGGAAATGACCTTGCCAAACGGCGAATGCACCAGACGCCACATGCCGGCTACGATGATCACATAAGCCGCGAAGCAGAGGTAATAGAGGTTGAAGTTCGATTTGATGGAAATCTCGGCCAGGCCAAGGTCAATGGGCAGGCGCGCGATGTTCAACAGGCCATCCTCGCCTCCCGTAACGTCGGTCCATTTCGAGGCGATGAAGAAGAAGATCTGCGCGCAGGCGATGGTCATCAGCGCGAAGTAGATGCCCCGGCGGTGGGAGATGAAGGCCGCCACCAGGCCGCCCAGTACGGCGGTGACCGCCACGGCGCCCAACAGGCTGATCCACAGATTGGCGGCCACGTTGAACTGGGTCAGGCCAAAGGCGTAGGCACCGATACCCAGAAAGGCGCCATGGCCGAACGACGGCAGGCCGGTGTAGCCCAGCAGCAAGTTCACCGCCAGGGCGAAGATCACCCAGATCATCACCTCCAAGCCGAGGTATTGGTACAGCCCGATGGCTTCGATCCAGAACGGCATGGTGCCGAACACCAGGAATGACACCAGCATGGGTGCCGTGAACCAGTTTTTGATGCCTTGCGGGTCCATGTCCTAGGCCTTCAACGCGCTGGCTTTGCCGGCGAAACCACGGGAGCGGAAAGTGACCACCACCAACAGCAGCAGATACATAGACAGCAACGACCACTCGGTCAGGAAAGCTGCGGTCAGTGCCACCACCATGCCAACCAGCAGCCCGGCGCTGACCGCGCCCCAGAAACTGCCCACGCCGCCCAGCACGATGACCACGAAAGCGGGAATGACCGCGTCGACGCCAACGTGAGGGCGTACGCCCCAGATCGGTGCCATGACGATGCCGGCGATGGCGGCCAGCGCGGCGCCGAAGGCGAAAACAAACAGGCGCAGGCGGGAGAGGTTATAGCCCAGCACCCGCACCATCTCGCTATCATGGGCGCCGGCCTTGATCACCGCGCCATAGGGGGTACGGTTGAGGAAGGCCCACAATAAACCGATCATGGCCATGGCGAAGACGGCGGCGAATATCCGGTAGTTTGAATAGATCATGTCGCCAAAGAAGAAGCCGCCCCGGATCGCCTTGGGCAGGGGCAGGAAATATTCCGCCGGGCCCCAGATCTCGCGAATGATTTCTTCCAGCACCAGGGCGGCACCGAAGGTCAACAACAGGCCATACAGCGGATCCTTGCCGTAGGTGCGGCGCAAACAAATCTCCAGACCCATGCCGACGACGGCGACCAGGGCCGGCGCCACGATCAGCGCGATGATATAGCGGGGAATGGCGGGCAGGTCGTAATAGGCCTGCATGAAGGCAAAGGGCAGGCCGCCGTCCTGGCCCATCAGCATTACGGCGAAATAAGCGCCCAGTGCAAACAGCGAGCCGTGCGCCAGGTTGATCACTTCCATCACGCCGATGATCAGCATGAAGCCGAGGGAGAGCAGCGCAAACAGCAGCCCCAGGGCGACGCCGTTCAAAAGGTGTGGCAACAGACCGAGAAAGAAATCAACCATGGTTTATCTTCCGATCGCACGGCTTCTCCGTCATGCCCGGACTTGATCCGGGCATCCATGCCTTGGATTACCGGGTCAGGCCCGGCAATGACATTGGAAGGGCACGGGGTCCGCCGTATTGCTGGCGGACCCCGCCCGGGTCTTGATCAGCCTTGATCGTAGCTGGGCGTATCAGCAAACGATTCCAGCTTGCAGACCGCATCCGCACTGGCGCGGACCGATTCGGGATCGGCCGCCGTGAGGATTTCAAAGTAGTCGGTCTTGTCCGCGGGCTTCTTGTTGCCGCGGGCAAGATAGACGGTCTGCTGCACATGATGGGAGTTCGGATCGATCACCGCGTCATGCGTTTGCATGCGGTCGTCGGCGGACATTTTGCGGCCTTCCAGGGCCTTGATGATCTTGGTGTTGTCCGTGCCGCCGGTTTCCTCGATCACGCGGAGCAATTCCCGCATGGCGACATAGCCGTTGTAGGTGACGTTGCCGGGAACCGAGATCCTGGTTGTCGGATAGCGGGCCTGATAGCGGGCCACGAAATCCTTCACGCCCGGCAGGTCGAGCAGGTGATACCAGGTGGTGCCGAACACACCGAATGCGGCATCCGCGCCCAGGCCGTAAACGTCGGGCCAATCCTGCTGGTTGTTCAGCCAGGCCGGGGAAGTGTCCAGGCCCATGTCGGAAACCTGCTTGCGCATGACCTTGAAGTCATCGCCGCCGACGGCGGCGGCAACCACATCAGGCTTCTGCTGCTGGATCTTCAGCAGGATAGCGGAGAAATCACGGGTGCCCACCGGAATGGCGACTTCGTCGACCGCATCGGCGCCGTAGTTGGCGGCGACCTTCTTGGTGGCCGCGTTGGTGTTCTGGCCCCAAACATAGTCGTTGTAGAGGAACATCCATTTCTTGCCGAAGGCATCGATGGCGTTCTTGGCGGCGGCGCGGGAGAAGTTTTCGCCGCTGCCGTCCCAGACGAATTTCACCCGATGGCAGTTCTTGCCCGACTCGGTGGGCGAAGAGGAATTGGTGTTGAAATAGACGCAACCATATTTCTGCGCCACCTGGCTGATCGCGTTGGCGGTGCCGGATTGGATGGCGCCGACCATGAAATGCACGTTCTCGCGGGTGATCAGGCGCTCGGCCACGCGGGTGCCGGTCTGCGGCGTGGTCTCGGTGTCCATCCAGACATATTCGACTTTGCGGCCCAGCACGCCGCCCTTGGCGTTGGCTTCCTGGATCGCCATGATGGTGCCGCGCTTTTCAGCCTGGCCCGAGTTGGCGAACTGGCCGGAGGCATCATGGGTCAGGCCGATCTTGATCGGCTTGTCGGACGCTGCGGCATAGACCCGGTTCTGCTTCCACGGGCCAAAGAATGCGGCGCCGGCGCCGGCCGTGGCCAGTGCGGTGCCTCTCAACATACTGCGACGGGTAATTTTCGAAGACATAGCTAAACCTCCCAGGTTGTCGTCCTCATATCGGCCCGCATCCGGGCCAGGTTCCAAAACCATCAAATAGCGCTCAAGGGGCAATCGAGACTGTAGGGCGCTTAATCGGGAATAATATCCTATTTTTAAAAAAAAGAAATAGGATTTTTAAATTTTTTTATACTTTTTTTACTTTTTTCAAGTGTGGCGTTTTGCCACGCCAGATTCAACAGGGTCCTCAGACGTGAAATTTCTTCGCATATTATTATTGGCAGTTTTAAGCGATAATTGTGTTATAGAGCTCAAAAAAGTGCCAGTAATTTTCATTCCATCTGCAAAATGAATCATATGATTTATCGTATTTTTTGATCATAAATAATATTTTATTTGCGCAATAAGCGTGTTTCGCCTAATTTCCTGGGTATCGGCTTTTTGCGATTTTAGCGAAGGGAGTCTCGCTTTGGCGGCGCATATCATGGCAGGCACATCCTCGGCACCGGCGCTTTATCCGCGCAGCGGTATCCACGGTACCATCGTGCATGCCATCGGTACGGAAATCGTCACCGGCGTAATGCACGAGGGTGAAAGGCTGCCCGGCGATCAGGAGCTCATGGCCCGTTTTCAGGCCTCGCGCACGGCCTTGCGGGAGGCCTTGAAAGTGCTCTCCTCCAAGGGTCTGATCGAATCACGGCAACGGGCCGGCACCCGGGTGCGCCCGCGCAATGATTGGGATCTGCTGGATGTGGACGTGCTGTCCTGGCATACGCCGGAGAGCATCTCCGAATCTTTTACGGCTGATTTGGTGGAATTGCGTGAATTGATCGAACCGGTCGCCGCCAAGCTGGCCGCGGACCGCGCCACATCGGATGATCTGACCCGGATCGAAGCGGCTTATTTACGCATGGAAAAGTCGGTTGACGATTACGAGAGCTTTTATATCGCGGACGTGGATTTTCATCTCGCCGTGCTCAATGCCTCGCACAACCAGTTGGTACAGCGTCTGGCGGGCATTATCGGCACTGTCCTGGGCTTGAGCTTTGGCCTGCAAAAGCAGGCCCGCATCCCTTTGCGGGAGAGCCTGGAATCACATTATGGGGTGTTCGATGGCATCCGTCAGCGCAACCGCCGCGCGGCGGAGCGGGCCATGCGGATTACCATCCGCCGTGGCCGTGATACCCTGTCCCAGCGCCGCGCCATCATGCGCGGGCAAACCGCCTGAGGTTATCCGTAAGCGAATTCGAAGCCGGCATAGACCGCCAGAAAGACCACGCCGGCACCTAGTATCAGGCCAATCGTAACGCGCATCATGAAGCCGAATTCCCGCCGCGCATCGCCCTTGATGGAGCGTTGTTTGCGCAGGACGGTGCTGTCATGCTCCTGCAACCGATCCCAATCCGCCAGGCGCTGACGTGCGCCCTTCAGACCCAGGACATCCCTGCCGGGGCTGTTTTCCCGGAGCAGATGGCCCCTGATGTGGGCCAACGCCATAAAAACCAGGAATGACGCGCAGCCAACCGACAGCACCCAATAAAATACCGTCTCAGACCAGGAGGCCCACAGCAGCAGTGGTGTCAGGGCGGCGGTGATCCCGGCCAGGGTCAGGCCAAGCTCGATCAAGCCGAGCGCCAGCCGTGATTGCGGTTGTTCGGGAGCCGTCATGATGCCGCCTCGATCGCTTTGTTGAAATCCCGCACGGCCTTGGCGGGACCGCCGGGATAGTTCCACACACCGGCCACCACGGAAAGGAAATCCGCTCCCGCCGTAACCAGGGGCTGGCAATTTTCCACCGTGATACCGCCGATGGCGACAGATGGTACCTCAAACAGTTCCGACCACCAACTTAGGATCTCCACGTCCGCCGCCGTCTTGGCCTGTTTGGTGCCGGTGGCAAAGAAGGCGCCAAAGGCAACATAGTCGGCCCCGGCCTCCGCCGCCTCCATGGCCAGGTGGCGGGAATCGTGGCAGGTCACGCCGACTATGTGATCGGCGCCCAGAATGCTACGTGCCTCGGCGTAGGGTGTGTCTTCCTGACCCACATGGCTGCCGTCGGCACCCATTTCTGCCGCCAGGTCCGGACGGTCATTGATCAGGAAGGCGACATCGCCGGCCTGTGCCACCGGCATCAACGCCTCGGCCGCCCGGCGCACCGTATCGTCGTCCACATCCTTTAGGCGCAACTGCAGACAGGCCACGTCGCCGCCGTCCAGGGCCGCCCGCAGTTCCTCGGCGAACGCCGCCGGCTCGAATTGAGGCGGTGTAATCAGGTACAGGCGGCAGCGCTCATCGCCAGCATCGGCCTGGGTACTCATCTATTCCGCTTTCCGTTGCATGCTCATTCAGCAAATCTTCCTGGCCTGCATAGCCCAGCATGGCGGTACTGGCAACGCCGCTTACGATGACGAAAGATGGGCATGGCACCAGGCAGCGATATCCATTTCGTCCGGGCCGGGATCGAACGCCCTGGGTGGCCGCGGCAGGACTTCGGCGCCGTGGGCATGCGCGATCTGGCTGACCTTTTCCCGGACCGTGGCCTTGCCGCGCAGCACCAGGCAACGCCAACCAAGTACCAGCGCCATCTGCGCCATGGCGCTATCATCACCGCAGTCCAATATCGCCCGCACCCGGGCCTCGGGATAGCGCTGCTGCGCCAATTCCACCATGGCCAGGTAGAACCCCGGCCCGCCATATGCCGCCGCCCCCGGCGCGGTCAGCAGCGTTACGGGCCGCCTTAGCGCGGCGGCAACGGCCAGCGCGCCTTCGGCCTGTTGTGCATGGTGAAAAATGATCGCGGACATGACACTGTCATAGTCCGATTCGGCGTCAGCCTTCCAGTGCCTTGATGCCCGGCAGGACCTTGCCCTCCAGCCATTCCAGAAAGGCGCCCCCGGCGGTGGAGACATAGGTGAAATCATCCGCTGCGCCGGCGTGACGCAGGGCCGCCACCGTATCGCCGCCGCCCGCCACCGATGTCAGCTTGCCGTCGCGGGTCAGCGCAGCCGCCGCCTGGGCCACCTTGACGGTGCCGTTGTCAAAAGGCGCAATTTCAAAGGCGCCCATGGGGCCGTTCCACAACAGGGTCTTGCAGTCTTGCAAGCGGTTCGTCAGATCCCGCACACTGGCCGGGCCCACGTCCAGGATCATCATGCCGTCCGGTACCTTGTCCACGGGCACGGTGGCGCTGTCGGCCCCGGCCTCGAATGTCTCGGACAGAACCACATCAACCGGCAGGACGATTTCGCAGCCCAGCCCCTGCGCCCGGGCCATGATATCCCGTGCCGTATCGGCAAGATCGGCCTCGCACAGGGACGCGCCCACATTGATGCCCTTGGCATGCAGGAAGGTATTCGCCATGCCGCCGCCGATGATCAGTTGATCCACCTTGTCCAACAGATGTCCCAGTACCGCCAGCTTCGACGACACCTTGGCCCCGCCTACCAGCGCCGCGACGGGCCGGTCCGGTTTCGCCAAGGCCGCCTCCAGCGCCTCCAATTCCGCCTGCATGGCGCGCCCGGCGGCTGCCGGCAGCAGATGTGCCAGGGCTTCCGTCGAGGCATGGGCCCGGTGGGCACAGGAAAAGGCATCATTGACGTAGATCTCGCCCAATTCGGCCAGGGCCTGGGCAAAGCCGGTATCGTTGGCTTCCTCGCCTGGATCGAACCGGACATTCTCCAGCAGCAGGACATCTCCGTCCTGCATGCCCGCCACCGCCTCCGCCGCCCCGTCCATGGCCGCGAAGGCCACCGGACGGCCAAGCGCGGCGCCCAGCGGTCCAGCCAGGGGTGCCAGAGACATCTCGGGCACCACCGTGCCCTTGGGCCGGCCGAAATGGGACAGCACGATGACCTTGGCGCCCTTGTCCGACAGCTCGGCCAGGGTCGGCGCGGCCCGGTCGATGCGGGTGCTGTCACTGACCCGCCCGTCCTGCATGGGTACGTTCAGGTCGACCCGCACCAACACCCGCGCGCTGGACAGGGTCAGATCGTCCAATGTCCGCATGGCCGGTTGTGACTAGAGCTTGGCCATGGCGACGGCAGTGTCGCTCATACGGTTGGAAAAGCCCCATTCGTTGTCATACCAGGTCAGGATACGCACAAAGCGGCCGTCGATCACCTGGGTCTGGGTCAGATCAAAGGTGGAAGAGGCTGGATTGTGGTTGTAGTCGATGGACACCGTGGGCCCATCCGAGGTCGCCAGTACGCCTTTCAGCTTGCCGTTGGCCGCTTTGACGATGGCAGCGTTGACCGCTTCCGTGGTGGTTTTCTTCTTGCTGCGGAATTTAAAATCCACGACCGAGACATTTGGCGTCGGTACCCGGATCGAGGTGCCGTCCAGCTTGCCGGCCAGTTCGGGCAGCACCAGGCCGACCGCCTTGGCCGCGCCCGTGGAAGTCGGGATCATGGACATCACCGCCGAACGGGCACGGCGCAGATCGCCATGCAGGGTGTCGAGGACCGGCTGATCGCCGGTGAAGGCATGGATGGTGGTCATGAAACCGTGTTCGATGCCCATCGCCTGGTTCAGCACGAAGGCCACCGGGGCCAGGCAGTTGGTGGTGCAGGAGGCGTTCGAGACCACCTTGTGCGACTTGCGCAGTTTGTTGTGATTGACGCCGTAGACCACGGTCAGATCGGCCTCCGCCGCCGGGGCGGAGACCAGGACTTTCTTAGCGCCGGCGGCCAGATGGGCCGAGGCCTTTTCCTTCGATGCAAAGATGCCGGTGCATTCCAGGGCCACGTCAACGCCCAGTTTCTCCCAGGGCAGGTTGGCCGGATCACGCTCCGCCGTCACCCTGATGCCGCTGCCGTTCACATTCATGCCGGTCTTGGTGGTCCGCACCTTGCCCGGAAAGGCGCCGTGCACCGAGTCATAGCGCAACAGATGCGCGTTGGTCTCGATCGGGCCCAGGTCATTGACCCCGACCACTTGAATATCCTTGCGCCCGGACTCCGCGATGGCGCGGAGTACCAGACGGCCGATCCGGCCGAAGCCGTTAATGCCAACCCGAACTACCATTTCACTCTCCTATCAAAAAGAATCTTGCAAATTTTGCCGCGCCCTTCGCCGCTCCGGAAACTTCAGGCTTCCTGGGCCGCCAGCTTTTCCTTGGCCATCTCCGCCACCGCTTCCGCCGTGATGCCGAAATGTTTGTACAACTCCTTGGCGGGTGCCGAGGCGCCAAAGCCCGTCATGCCGACAAAGCCGCCGTTCTCGCCCAGATAACGGTCCCAGCCCATGGCGATGGCCGCCTCGATCCCGATGCGCACTGTGCCTGGACCCAGAGTCTCCTGGCGGTAGGCTTCATCCTGTTCCTCGAACAATTCCCAGCACGGCATGGATACGACCCGCGTCGCGATGCCCGCGCTTTGCAGATTGTTGCGTGCGGCGACGGCAATGGATACCTCCGAACCCGTGGCCAAAAGGGTCACCGCGGCCTCGCCGTCGGCGGGGACCAGTTCATAGGCGCCGCGGGCACAGGCATTGTCCTCCTGGTATTCCAGGCGCACCGCCGGCAGCCCCTGACGGCTCAAGATCAAGGCCGAGGGGCTTTCTTTCGCCGCCAAGGCCATCTCCCAACATTCCGCCGTCTCCATGGCATCGGCGGGGCGGAAGACATACAGGTTCGGCATCGCCCGCAACGCCGCCATATGCTCCACCGGCTGATGGGTCGGCCCATCCTCGCCCAGCCCGATGGAATCGTGGGTCAGCACATAAACCGCCCGGCAGCCCATCAGGGCCGAAAGGCGCATCGCGCCGCGGCAATAGTCGGAAAACACCATGAAAGTGCCGCCATAGGGAATGACACCGCCATGCAGGGCCAAGCCGTTCATGACCGCCGCCATGGCATGCTCGCGCACGCCATAATTAATATAGCGGCCTGAAAAATCATCGGCGGCGATGAAGCCCAGATCCGCCGTCAAGGTGTTGTTGGAACCGGTCAGATCGGCCGAGCCGCCGACCATTTCCGGCACCTCCGCGTTGATCACTTCCAGGGCCTTGCCGGAGGCCGCGCGGGTCGCCAGTTGCGGCTTTTCATCGGCCAACTGACGGCGGTAGTCCGCCATGGCATCAATGATGCTGGCCGGAAGATCGCCGGCCAGGGCCCGCTCGAAGGCGGCGCGGTCGTCCTGCTCCAGCGCTTCAAGGCGTTCTTCCCAGGCAGCCGACGGGGCGCTGCCCCGCGCGCCCACCGCGCGCCAGGCGGCGGCAACATTATCCGGCACTTCAAAGGGCTGGTGCGGCCAGCCCAGCGCCTTCCGCGCGCCGGCGATTTCCTCGTCACCCAGCGGCGCGCCGTGGGCGCCCGAAGTGCCCGCCTTGCTCGGCGCACCGTGGCCGATCTCTGTTCGGGCCGCGATCAGGGAGGGCCGGTCGCTGTCCCGGGCTGCGGCGATGGCGGCTTCCAGCGCCGCCGGGTCATGGCCATCGACCCGCGCCACATCCCAACCGTAAGCCTCGAAACGGGCGCATTGATCGTCGCTGACACTCAGCGAGGTGGCGCCGTCAATGGTGATTTCATTGTCATCGAACAGCACGATCAGCTTGCCCAGGCGCAGATGCCCGGCCAGGGAGGCCGCTTCGTGGCTGATGCCCTCCATCAGGCAGCCGTCGCCCGCCAGAACGTAGGTATGGTGATCCACCAAATCGCCGCCAAAACGGCTGGACAGCATGCGCTCGGCCAAGGCCATGCCGACGGCGGTGGCCAGGCCCTGGCCCAGGGGGCCGGTGGTGGTCTCGATGCCGGCGGCCACGCCGAACTCCGGATGGCCGGCGGTGCGGCTGTCAAGCTGGCGGAAATTTCGCAGCTGGCCCATGTCCATGTCTTCATAGCCGGTCAGGTGCAGCAGGCTATAGAGCAGCATGGAGCCATGCCCCGCCGAGAGCACAAAGCGGTCCCGGTCGGGCCAATGGGGCTTGGCGGGATCAAACTTCAGGAAGCGGGAATACAGCACGGTGGCCATGTCGGCGGCCCCCATGGGCATGCCCGGATGACCGGAATTTGCCGCTTGCACGGCATCGGCCGCCAGAAAGCGGATGGCGTTCGCCATTTCGCCATGCCCGGCAGCCTCGGTCGTTACCTCGCTATCGGTCGGGGTATCGGTCGGTGTCATGTGGTATCTCGAGATTGCGGCTGCATCCGATCAACAACAGCGCCTTCTGACATCTGAAAACCTCGACATCTGATAACCGCGTCTGATAGCCGGATAAACAAGCCTGGTGGACGGGCAAGCCGGGACGAATTCCGCTGGTCCCCGCGTCGGCGGCCAACATAGCCTTTCACCTTGCAAGGTCAACCGTGAATAGCCCGGGAAACACATGCAATTTTAACTCTTCTGTGGCATCAGGTTCACGGGCAGGTTGACGCCACCGCAAGGGCGGCTTTAACCTGTAACGGAAGGATTTGCCGCAAGCCTTTTGTAAACAAGACGGAATCGACGATGGCCGATGATGCTGGCGCGAAAGTAAGACTGGAAGCAGCCGTCCAACGGTTGGAATCGGCCCTGAGCCGCGTTGTCGAGCGCGGCGCTATCGGGGCCGGGGATGAGGCTGGGGATATCGCCGGTTTGCGGCAGGAATTGAACGGCCTCGATTCGGAACTGACCGCGGTTCGTTCGGAACGCGACCGCCTGACCCAGGAATTGGCCGAGGCAAGGGCCGAGGGCGCCGCTCTGCAAGGCGCCATGGATGCCACCTCCGCCCGCCTGGACACGGCCATCGACGCCGTACACGCTTTGTTGGACGAATAGAATGGCACAGGTCAACATTCAGATTAATGGCCGCGACTACCCGATTGCCTGCGAAGACGGCGAAGAAAAGCACCTGACCTTTTTAGCCGAATACATCAACCGCCAGGTGGACGGGCTGGTGGAAAGCATCGGCCAGGTCGGCGAGGCGCGGCTGCTGCTCATGGCCTCGCTTCTGGTCGCCGACGAGTTGTCAGAAGTCAGCCAGGAACTGGACGCCCTGCGCGAGGGCGGTGGTGACGGCGGCGAGGCGGCGGATGATCAGGACCTGGCAAAGTTGACGGATCGCATCGAAGACATTGCCGCGCGCCTGGAGAGTGCTTAAATAGGGGCTTCGGGCGGGTTCTGCCGGGTTCGCGAAAAACGGTTCCCTGGGCCAATACCGTTAGTAAGGGAGCTGCCTCTGTTGGGATCGTGGTCCCTTCATTGCGGCGCCCACCTGCGTGAGCAGGCCACAGCGGAGCAAGGTATTTCGACGGCTTGGCGGTCCCGTCCGTCCTTTTTGGTGGATCGTGGCGGCCAGATCACGGCGGCCAGATCACGGCGGTAGGTAGATGATCCCAGAAGACAAAACCGCCGCGCGCAAGCGGGCCCGGGCCGGGCGCGGGGCGGTCCCCGCCGCCGAGCGCGCGGCCGCCGGCGCCAAGGCGGCGCGGCATTTCATGGCCACCATACCGCTTTCGCCGGGTGCCGTGGTTTCGGCCTATTGGCCTTTGGGGGATGAACTGGACAGCCGTCCCCTGATCCAGGCCCTGCTGGATGCCGGGCAGCGGATCGCCTTGCCGGTGGTACAAGGGGCGGGCCGGTCCTTGTGTTTTCGCCGTTGGCGCCATGGCGACGCCATGGCAACCAGTTCGTTTGGCGTTTCCGAACCATTGCAAAGCGCGGCGGAGGTGCGGCCCAAGATCGTGATCGCGCCATTACTGGCCTACAATGGCGAAGGCTATCGCTTGGGCTATGGTGGCGGTTATTATGACCGTACGTTGCGGGCCCTGCGCCAGGGGGTGCCGGGTTTGTTGGCGGTTGGTTTGGGCTTCGCGGCACAGGAGATGCCGGCGCTGCCCTATGATGGGCATGACGAGCCGCTGGATTGGCTGGTCAACGAAAATGGCGCGCGTCGGTTTCCGCGCCGAAACCATTCGGTTCCGTAAGGGGTAAGACAGAGTGAAATTACTATATCTTGGCGATCTGGTTGGCCGCGCGGGACGCACGGCGGCAATCGAAAGTCTGCCGCGGCTGCGGCGGGAACTGGATCTGGATTTTGTCATCGTCAACGGCGAGAACGCCGCCAATGGCTTCGGCATCACACCCAAGATCTGCGATCAGGTCTACGGCGCCGGCGCCGATGTGATTGTCCTGGGCAACCACGCCTGGGATGCCCGCGAGATCATTCCGCACATCGATGGCGAGGCGCGGCTGATCCGCCCGTTGAACCTGCCCGACGGCACGCCGGGACGGGGTGCCAGCGTGTTCGAGGTGCCGGGGGGACGCCGCATTCTGATCGTCCAGGTCCTGGGCCGAATCTTCATGGATCCCCTGGACGATCCCTTCGCCGCCGCCGCCGAAGCCTTGCGCTCGCAAACCCTGGGCGGCAGCGTGAATGCGATTTTTGTCGATATGCATGCCGAGGCGACCTCGGAAAAAATGGCCATCGGCCATTACCTCGATGGCCAGGTGAGCTGTGTTTTCGGCACCCATACCCATGTGCCCACGGCGGATCACCAGATCCTGCCGGGCGGCACCGGCTATATGAGCGACGTGGGAATGTGCGGTGATTACGATTCGGTCATCGGCATGGAAAAATCGGAGCCGGTCCGCCGCTTCACCCGCAAAATGCCCGGTGCCCGCTTTGCCCCGGCCACGGGCGAGGCGACGGTCTGCGGGGTCTATCTGGAAATTGATGATAATACGGGCCTGACCACCTATCTGGCGCCGTTACGCCAGGGCGGGCGTCTGGCGCCCGTTTGGCCCTTGCCGGACAGCCGCTAGCCGGCCGCCGCCCATGGCGGCCCGTGTCTAGACCATTTTCGGAATGGCCGAGCCACCCGCTCCCCCGTCCCGGCCACCCATTAATGGTACCCTGTGGGTGGCCGGGACGGGGGAGCGGGTGGGTAGTTCAAACTCGAATAAGGTCTAGCTTTCGCTGACCTGGTCGGCCAGGTCCTCGGTCAGGTCATCGCAGCGTTCGGCCACATATTGCAGCCGCCGCGCGGCGGCGGAAACCTTGCTTGGCGACTCGACGATCGACAAGGCGACATCCAGGGCGAAGATGCCGGCCTGGGTGGTGGCCGCCGCCTGTTCCTGCCGGCTGGTGCCCTGGGGCAGTGCCAGACGGTCCAGTGATTCGGAATTCGACACGGTAAAGACTCCCTTCCCTCCGCTCCGAGAATTGCGTTTCGCCATGCTGCGCCCACACCGTTAACAATGTCTTACGATTTGCTGATTATTAGGGCCCGGCAATGGCTGGCGGCGGCGATCCGTCACGGCCTCGTTCGTTGCCCCATTGTTGCCATATTGGCGGTTTATGCGTATGTGCTGCGCGCGACCACAATATCTGGTAAATTTTTTGCCGATTCTTACGCCGTGCGGGATGCTGTTCCCGATGACGCAAGTTGCGGCGATTTGGGGCGGCACGTGACGGATTGGAAGCAGGCGGCGCGCGCATTTAAGGTGATACGAGGACCATGGCAGGCCATTCACAATTCAAGAACATCATGTACCGCAAGGGCGCCCAGGACGCCAAGCGGTCGAAAGTTTTCACCAAGCTGATCCGCGAAATCACCGTGGCTGCGCGCAGCGGCCTGCCGGATCCGGAAATGAACCCGCGCCTGCGCTCGGCTATTCAGGCCGCCCGCGCCGCCAATATGCCCAAGGATAACGTGGCCCGCGCCGTGAAACGCGCCACCCAGTCGGGCGAGGGCGACAACTATGAAGAGATCCGCTACGAAGGCTATGGTCCCGGCGGCGTCTGCCTGATTGTCGAGGCCCTGACCGACAACCGCAACCGCACCGCCTCGGAAGTGCGCGCCGCGTTTTCCAAGTTTGGCGGCAATCTTGGCGAGACGGGCAGTGTCTCGTATCAGTTTGACCGGGTCGGCAGCATCGAATACCCGCCCGAAGTGGCCGATTCGGACGCCATGTTCGAGGCCGCGGTCGAGGCCGGCGCCGATGACGTGGAAAGCCACGAAGGCGGCCACGATATCATTTGCGCCGCCAACGATCTGCACGATGTCGCCAAGGCGCTGGAGGATCAGTTTGGCGAGCCCAAATCGTCCCGGCTGAACTGGCGTCCACAGGCCACCGTGCCCATGGACGAACAGGGCGCTTCCACCCTTTTCAAGTTGTTGGAGGCCCTGGATGACAGCGACGATGTGCAGCAGGTCTCGGCCAACTTCGAAGTTTCCGACGAAATCATGCAAAAACTGAACGGTTAGTGGGAAGGTCTCTGCGGCATGCGCCTGATTGGTATTGATCCCGGCCTGCAACGAACCGGCTGGGGCGTGCTGACCGTCGAGGGCAGCCGCCTGCGCCATGAGGGCCATGGCGTGATCGTCTCCGATGCCAAGCTGCCGTTGCCTGATCGTTTGCGCCAGCTATATCAGGCCCTGGGCGATGTGTTGACGCAGTGGCAACCGGTGGAGGCGGCGATCGAGGAAACCTTTGTCAACAAGAACCCGACCTCGACCCTGAAACTGGGTCAGGCCCGCGGCGTCCTGCTGTTGGCCCCGGCCATGGCCGGCATACCGGTTTCCGAATATACCCCCAACCTGATCAAGAAATCGGTGGTTGGCACCGGCCATGCGCAAAAGGCCCAGGTCGCCATGATGGTGAGCACCCTGCTGCCGGCGGCGGGGGCGGTGACGGATGATGCCGCCGATGCCCTGGCGGTGGCGATTTGTCATGCCCATCTGCGCCGCAACCAGCAAATCATCGCCCAGGCCGCCGGGAACCATGGCCAGGCGCGCAAGAGGGCCGGCGCATGATCGCGAAATTGACCGGCCGGCTGGAGGAAAGTGGCGATGGCAGCTGCGTCATCGATGTGGGCGGCGTCGGCTATCTGGTGTTTTGCTCCGGCCGCACCCTGGCCAGCCTGGACGGCAATGCCGGTCCGGCGGGCGGCGCGGTATCGCTGTTGATCGAAACCCATGTGCGTGAAGATCATATCCATCTGTACGGTTTCGCCGAAGCGGCCGAGCGGGATTGGTTCAAGTTGCTGTTGAACGTTCAGGGCGTCGGCGCCAAGGTTGCCCTGGGCATCCTTTCCACCCTGGCGCCGGGCGAATTGATCCAGGCCGTGCTGGCCCAGGACAAGGCCATGATCACGCGGGCTCCCGGCGTGGGTCCGAAAGTGGGCAACCGCATCGTCACGGAATTGAAGGACAAGGTGGGTAACCTGGCCCTTGGCCCCGGTGCGGTAGGTACCGAGGCCGCAGCGGGCAATGTGGCGCAGGGGCCGGCGGCGGACGCCATTTCCGCCCTGGTCAATTTGGGCTACCGGCCCGCGGAAGCCCACCGCGCCGTGCAGGCGGCGGCGGGGAGCCTGGGCGAGGCGGCGGAATTGCAGGCGCTGATCCGCGATAGTCTGAGGCAGCTGGCGTCATGAGCGGGATCATCAGTGGGGATACACCGGACCGCCTGATCACCGGTCAGGCCGCCGGCGACGACAATGCCGATGCCGGCCTGCGCCCCCAGGGCCTGGCCGAATTCGTCGGCCAGCGGGCGGAAAAGGACAATCTGCGCATTTATATAGAGGCCGCCCGCCAGCGCGGCGAAGCTCTGGATCATGTCTTGTTCCATGGCCCGCCGGGACTGGGCAAGACCACGCTGGCGCAGATCGTGGCGCGGGAACTGGGCGTCTCGTTCCGTGCCACCTCCGGCCCGGTGATTGCCAAGGCCGGTGACCTGGCCGCCATTCTGACCCACCTGGAAGAGCGCGATGTCTTGTTCATCGATGAAATTCACCGGCTGAGCCCGGTGGTCGAGGAAGTGCTGTACCCGGCGATGGAAGATTTCCAGTTGGATCTGGTGATCGGCGAGGGCCCGGCGGCGCGCACCGTGCGCATAGACCTGCCCCCCTTTACCCTGGTCGGCGCGACGACCCGCTCCGGCCTGATCACCACGCCACTGCGGGAGCGTTTCGGCATCCCGATCCGGTTGCGCTTTTACGAGGTGGTGGAGCTGGAACAGATTGTCACCCGCGCCGCCGGCCTTTTGGCCCTGGATCTGACCGAGGACGGGGCCCTAGAAATCGCCAAGCGCTCGCGCGGCACGCCACGGGTGGCGGTGCGCCTGTTGCGCCGGGTGCGGGACTTCGCCACCGTTGCCGGGGCCGAACAGATTGACGCCGTCAAGGCGGATGCAGCCCTGAACCGTTTGGAAGTGGACCAGCGCGGCCTGGATGCCATGGACCGCCGCTATCTAGATTGCATCGCGCGGGATTTCGAGGGCGGGCCGGTGGGCGTGGAAACCATCGCCGCCTCCCTATCGGAGCAGCGGGACGCGATCGAAGACATTATCGAGCCCTATTTGATCCAGCAGGCCCTGTTGCAGCGTACGCCCCGGGGCCGGGTCCTGACCCGGCAGGGCTACGAGCATCTTGGCCTGAACCCACCGAAGACAAAACAGGCGCAGATCGAACTGCTGCCCCTTGAAGAGGACGGTGGCGAGGAAGATGCGGCGGAGGCCCGTGATGCCTGAGCCGCACCGCTTTAGCGTTCGCATCTTTTGGGAAGACACGGATGCCGCCGGCATTGTCTATTACGCCAACTATCTGCGTTTTCTAGAGCGCGCCCGCAGTGATCTGGTGCGCCGTGCCGGCATCGATCAGTTAGCCTTGCTGGACAGCGAGGGCGTGGTCTTTCCGGTGCGCCGCTGCGAGATCGACTATTTGATACCGGCTCGCCTGGATGATGAGATCGAAGTGCGAACCCGGGTCCGGAAACTGGGCGGCGCCAGCTTGGACATGGACCAGGACATCCATCGTGGTGCCGACATCCTGGTGCGCGCCAAGGTTCGACTGGCCTGCATCGGCGCCGGGGGCCGGCCACGGCGCCTGCCGCCGGCCGTACGGGCCGCGATATCCGAAATCGTTTTGCCGACATTGGGAATTGAATGAATGGAAAACCAAGCCGTTGATGCCGTTGCACTGGCGGGCTCCGTCGCCGCCGCGGACTTCTCCCTCTGGGGTCTGTTTCTCAAGGCTGATGTTTTGGTCAAGGCGGTCATGCTGGTGCTGGTAGGCGCCTCGTTTTGGTGCTGGGCGATCATTTTTGAAAAGGGCATCCGCTTTCGCCGCCTGCGCGCCCAGTCCGACGCCTTCGAGGATTCATTTTGGTCCGGCGGCAGTCTGGAAGAATTGTTCGACAAGATCGGAAACCGGCCCGATCACCCCATGGAATTGCTGTTTGTCTCGGCCATGCGGGAATGGCGGCGCTCCACCTCCAAGGGGTTGTCGGGCGAGGATTTCCTGCGCGCCGGGATCAAGGATCGGATCGCGCAGGTCATGCACATCACCTTAACCCGCGAAATCGAGCGGCTGGAAAGGTATATGGGTTTTCTTGCCACGGTCGGCTCCACCGCGCCCTTCATCGGCCTGTTCGGAACGGTCTGGGGCATCATGAATTCTTTCCAGGCAATTGCCCTGACCAAGAATACCAATCTGGCCGTGGTGGCCCCCGGCATCGCCGAGGCCCTGTTCGCGACGGCGCTGGGTCTGATCGCGGCGATCCCGGCGGTCGTCGCCTACAACAAATTTTCCACTGACTTGGGCCGCTATACCATCCGCCTGGAGGGTTTTGTCGGCGAATTCTCGGCCATCCTGTCCAGGCAACTTGACGAAAGGCGCGAGTGATGGCGGGGCAGATGCAAAGTTCACCCCGGGTGGGCCGCCGGCCCGGCCGCTATACCACGATGTCGGAAATCAACGTAACACCCTTCGTGGACGTGATGCTGGTGCTGCTGGTGGTCTTCATGATTACCGCCCCGCTGTTGACCGTGGGCGTGCCCATCGACCTGCCCAAGGCTGCCGCTTCCAACCTGCAGGGTAGCGAGGAGCCCCTGACCGTATCGATCAATGCGGAAGGCCAGATCTATTTGCAGGAGACCCTGGTGGGCGGCGATGAATTGGTCGCCCGGCTGCAGGCCATTGGCGAGAACAGCACCGCGCAACGTATTTTCGTGCGTGGCGACAAGCTGGTCGACTATGGCGCGGTGATGGCGGTCATGGGCCGTCTGAACGCCGCCGGTTTCAGCAAGGTCGCCCTGGTGACCCAGTCGCCGAGGCGCACCGCGCCGAAGGCCGCCGGGACTGCGAAGTAGCGGTGAGCGGCCTTGCGCAACGGAATAGCCATATCGACCGTGCTGCACATGACTGTGGTGGCGGCGGCGATTTATGGCTTGCCGGAGTTGCTGTCACCGCCGGAGATCGATCAACCGATTATCGTCGAACTGGTTACCGTGGCCGAGCGTACGGTGTCGCAGAAACCGCCCGAGCCAAGCCCGAAGAAGGCGCCGCCCCCCGCACCGAAGCTGAAGCCGGTCGCGGAGCCGAAGCCGGAGCCCGAACCGAAGCCGGAACCGCCCAAGAAAACCGCCAAGGTTTTGCCGCCGCCGCCGCCGCCCGAACCGGCGAAGGTGGAAACGCCGCCGCCCCCGAAACCGGCACCAACGCCCAAGGTGAAGCCGGTCGAGGTTGTAACGCCGAAACCAAAACCGCCCGAGAAGCCGAAGATAAAACCAAAGGCGCCGCCCAAGAAAATCGCCATGGCCGCGCCGCCCAAGGCTTTTCGCACCCTGCCACGGCCGAAGCAGAAGCCAAAACGGCGGCGGCCGAAATTCAGCACCGACCGCATTGCCGCATTGCTGGACAAGGACGAAAAGAAGCAGCAGCGGCAAACCCCGCGCAAGGCGGCGGAAAAACGAACCGCCGCCAAGCCGCCGCCCGCGGTTGCGCCCAGCCGAAGCCAGGTCCGGACGCAACCGATGACCATGAGCGAGATCGACGCCATCCGTTATCAAATCCAGCAATGCTGGACCATTCCGGCCGGCGCCCGGGATGCGGAGAACCTGGTGGTCCGCATCAGGGTGTTCCTGAATACGGACGGTTCACTGGCCAAGGCGCCGGAAATCGTCGGTTCCGGCCAGGGCAACGATCCGTTCTATCGCACGGCGGCGGAAAGTGCCCGCCGCGCGGTGCAAAAATGCGCGCCGTTGAAAAACCTGCCGGCGGACAAATATTCCCGTTGGCGGGAATTGACACTGACCTTCAATCCCAGGGACATGCTGGGTGGATGAGGTCGCAGAAACGAATACTGAAACCGAGACCGAGACCGAGACTAAGGAAACAATAGGCTATGTGGATCCTGCCCGAACCCCGGAAACTGATGCCGTTATTCATCGTCTGCCTGTCGTTGATCGTGCCAGGCCTGGCTTGGCTGCCGCGCCCCGCCTGGGCGGCGCTGGAGATAGATATTACCCGCGGCAACGTGGATCCGCTGCCCGTCGCCATCCCGGACTTCCATGTCGATGCCGGCGCGGCGTCGGATCAGGGCCACCGCATGGCCCAGGTCATCACTGCCAATCTGAACCGTTCCGGGTTGTTCCGTCCCCTGAATCCGAAATCATTTATTCAAAGCCCTGAATCGCTGCAGGCCCGGCCGCGTTTTGCCGATTGGCGGGTGCTGAACGCCCAGGCCCTGGTCTCGGGCAAGGTTGGCGTGGAAAGCGATGGCCGGCTGCGGGTCGAATTCCGTCTATGGGATGTCCTGGCGGGCGAGCAGATGACGGGCCTGGTCTACTTTTCCACGCCGGGCAACTGGCGGCGTATCGCGCACGTCATCTCCGATGCCATTTACAAGCGTTTGACAGGCGAGGCCGGTTACTTTGATACCCGCGTGGTCTATGTGGCGGAAAGCGGGCCCCGGGACAAACGCATGAAACGCCTCGCGATCATGGATCAGGACGGCGACGGCCACCGCTTTCTGACCGACGGCAGCTATCTGGTGCTGACGCCGCGGTTCTCGCCGTCGCGCCAGGAAATTACCTACCTCTCCTACTACCGCAACACACCACGGGTCTATCTCTACAACATCGATACCGGGCGGCAGGAAGTTCTGGGTGAATTTCCCGGCATGACCTATGCGCCGCGTTTCTCACCGGATGGCAACAGGGTCATCATGAGCATGGCGCGTGCCGGCAAATCTAATATTTTCGCCATGGACCTCCGCACCCGGGCGATTAGTCAGTTGACCAAGGGACCGGCGATCGATACTTCGCCGTGCTATTCGCCTGACGGTGCCCGGGTGGTTTTCAATTCGGACCGCGGTGGCAGCCAACAACTTTACGTGATGAGCGCCGACGGCAAGAGCGTCAAGCGGATCTCTTTCGGCGACGGCCGCTACGCCACGCCGGTCTGGTCGCCGCGCGGCGATCTGGTGGCTTTTACCAAGATGCGCAAAGGTAGGTTCTATATTGGCGTAATGCGGCCCGATGGCAGCGGCGAACGCCTGCTTTCCGAGAGTTTTCTGGACGAGGGACCAACCTGGGCGCCGAATGGCCGTGTATTGATGTTTTTTCGGCAAAAACCCGCCAATAAACAAGGCAAGGGCGGACGCACGCGCCTATGGTCGGTTGATCTGACTGGCTATAACGAACGCGAAATGGTTACGCCGATCGATGCCTCGGATCCTGCCTGGTCGCCCCTAAGCCCCTTGAATCGTTGACAGACCATGGTTAATGTCGGAATCGGAACTAATGTGAGAGCCGGATCTGGGACAGTCACGATGCAAAACAATCATTGCCTGACTAGGCAATGGGGTAAGTTGATTTATGTGTTGAGTCGTTTTTTCATTAGGCAGTTGTTAAACTATTGCTGTCCATGTATGTCTAGCTCGCCGGATTATTCGTTGAAATGTTGCCAGCTAAAGGTTATGCGCACTTAGCTAATTTGCCTGCGAAACGAGATAATGTTGGCGGAAGAAAAACTTTGTTATCGACATACAATGGCTCAAACCCGCCGCGGAAGCCGAACTATGTCACCGCCAGTATTTGTTAATACTGATTTATGCTAACGCCGGATAATAATGAATGAGGAGTGGTCTCTATGGTCTTTGAGAAATTTGCGCTGAAGGCGGCGTGTCTGGCGGCGACCATACTGCTGGTCGCGGCCTGCGAAACCCCCGTGGAGGAAAAGGCCGATGCCTCGGGCAGCGGGGGCGCCAAACAGTCGACGACGACGACACAACAAGCGCCCAAGGACGACGTGAAAGCCACGATGACGCCCAAGGTGGTTCCCGGATCACAAGAAGATTTGGTGCTCAATGTCGGCGGTCAAATTCAGTTTGACTTCGACAAATCCAATTTGCGTCCGGACGCCCGCAAGGTGGTGGAGCGCTGGGCCGATTGGCTGCAGCAGTATCCGGCCGTGACGGTGACCATCGAAGGTCATTGCGACGAAAGGGGTACGCGGGAGTATAACCTTGGCCTCGGCGAGCGGCGCGCGGATTCGGCGCGCAAGTATCTGATTGCCCTGGGTATCAACGCCGACCGCGTCGGCACCATCTCGTATGGCAAGGAGCGGCCGCTGTGTGTCAGCAGCCACGAAGCCTGCTGGTCCCAGAACCGGCGTGACATGCTAGTAGTCAACTAGGCTGCCGCCGATCCGCCAGGCGGAATTGTCAGGCGTTTTCCGGGCTCGTCAGGGCGCACCGTACGGGTGTTACTGGCGGGCCCGCATTTCTTTGACCATTTCTTTGAACATTTCTTTGACATGGCAAAACGGTTCGGTGTTTTCGAAGGCAAATATGTTCGATGGCTATAATTTCGCCATGATTGGCTGGCAGAAAACGCTATTGAAATGACCACAACGACCGCCGACGGCGCCAAAGCAAACAGCCGGAGCAAAACCTGATGCAGCGTAAACGCCGAACATCCAATCCTGCATGGTCCAGGGCCCTGTCGTCAGCCTTGTTCGCCGGGGTCTGTTCGGTCCTGTTGCTGGCGCCACCAATGCCGGCGCGGGCGCAAAATGCCGATCTGCAGACCTTGACCCAGCGGATCGAGCGTTTGCAGCGAGACCTGAGCGAGTTGCAGAAGGATTACTATCGCGGCGAAAAAAAACGCGCGCCCGGCGCGGACCAGGCGAACACCGCGGCCGGCAACCGGAGCGGCGGCCAATTGGCCAATGCGGAAATCCGCATGAGCAATCTTGAATCGGAAATGCGCCTGCTGACCGGACAGTTGGAAGAGGTGCGCCACGGCATTCAAACCGTGTTGGGGCGCCTCGATAGCCTGGTCAAGGACGTAGATTTTCGCTTGACTGAAATCGAACGGCGCATGGCTGCCGCGCCGGCGGCGGGGGCGACTGGCGCCAGCACCGCGAAAACCGAGGAAGGCGAGGCCACGTCGGATGAAAATGGCGCCACCCCGGCGGCCGCGGCGGTGCAACCTTCCGGCCCGCCCTCGGTGCTGCCCAAGGGCAGCCCGATGGAGCGTTATAACTACGCCTATTCCCTGTTGATAAAGGTTCGCCTGGATGAAGCCGAAGCGGCTTTTCAGGAGTTCATCTCCGAGCATGGCGATGACGACCTGGCGGGCAACGCGCAATACTGGCTGGGTGAAACCTTTTATGCCCGCAACAAACTGTCCGAGGCCGCGCGCACTTTCCTCACCGGCATTCAGCGCTATCCCGACAGCAGCAAGGCGCCCGACACCATGTTGAAGTTGGGTATAACGCTGGGCAAAATGGGCCAGAAGGAAGAGGCCTGCGCGGCCTTTTTGGAAATGACCAAACTGTTCCCAAATCTCCGCGTTCAGGTGAAAAAGCGCCTGCAACGGGAAATCAGAACCGGCGGCTGCGGCTGACAGTCCTGCCGGGGGAGGCGCTCGCCAGCCATGCCGGCGATTAGCGACAACACATTCGCGGCACTGATGCGGCCCTTGGGGCCGTATGAAGCGGCTCCCTGTCTGGCCGTGGCCGTCTCGGGCGGTGCCGACAGCATGGCCCTGGCTCTATTGGCGCAATCCTGGACCAGACGGCGCGGCGGTGAGGCCGCGGCCCTGACCGTGGATCATGGCCTGCGCCCGGAGGCCGCGGCCGAGGCCCGACAGGTACATGCCTGGCTGTCCGACCGCGGCATGTTGCATCACACCCTGCGCTGGCGGGGCCCCAAACCCCTTGGCGGCATTCAGGCCGCGGCCCGGCAGGCGCGCTACGAGGCGTTGGGGCAGTGGTGCCGGCGCCATGATGTTCTGCATCTTTTGACCGCGCACCATGGCGGCGATCAGGCCGAGACGTTGTTATTGCGCCTCTGGCAGGGCAGCGGTATCGAGGGACTGGCCGGCATTCCCAGGATCCGGGCCCTGGAAGGGGTGCGTCTGGTACGTCCGCTGTTACAACAGCAGCATGCCGACCTTGCCGCGACCTTGACCGTCCGGGATCAGGCCTGGCTGGAGGATCCATCGAACCGGGACGAAAAATTCGCCCGGGTCCGGGCCAGGCGACACCTGGCGCGAAATGGTGGCGGATCGGATCAGGCGGCATGGCTGTTGGAGGTGGCGGATCAGGCCGCCGTGGTCCGGCGGCGGCTGGGCGCTGCCCTGGCCGAGCTGGCGGCCCGTTCGGTGCGTCTGCACCCGGCTGGATTCTGTCATTTCGATCCGGTTCCCTGCCGGGGCCAGAACCAGGCCAATCTGGCGCCGCTGTTGGGTGATGTTCTGCGCTGTATCGGCGGCGGCGATTTCAGGCCCCGGCGCGAAAAGTTGGACCGGCTGGCCCGGGACCTGGCGGAGCGGCCATTGCCGGCGGGGCGCACCCTGGCGGGCGCCCGGTTGTTGCCGACTGCGGGCGGCCTGCTGATTTGCCGGGAATCCGGCCGGCTGCCAGGCCGGGTCAAGGTGGGCGCGAACAAGCGGGGCCGCTGGGACCGTTTTGCCTGGAGCTTGACTGGCGGAAGCGGAGGCAACAACCGGTGGCGGGGCGCTCTGTCGATCGGTGCCTTGGGGCGGGACGGCTGGCGGCAAGCGCGGGCGCGGCTCGCCGGAGATTGCGCCCTGCCGGCACCGGTGCGGCCCGGTTTACCGGCGTTGTGGTACCGTGATCGGGTTCTGTCCGTGCCTCATCTAGATTTGATGCAGGATGATGACGCCCCCAAGTGGGCCCGGAAAATCCGCTTTTCAGCCGGCTTTTCGCCGGCCCGGCCGCTACAGGCGGAGGGATTGATGCTTGTTTGACATCATCTTAGCATTATCTTTATGGAAACCGGCCAGAATGGTGTATTGAGTTCACCCCTTTTCGCAAGGGAGATGGTAGCATCGGGCTATCCGAAAAGCCGCCGGAGAAGGAAGCATAGGTGAGCAATTTTAGTCGTAATATTGCCCTTTGGGTCATCATCGCCCTCTTGGTGTTGGCGTTGTTTAACCTCTTTCAGGGGCCGGGTACGCGCGGTTCCGCGACAAATTTGGCCTATTCCCAGTTCATATCGGAAGTGGAAAGCGGGCAGGTGCGTGATGTCACCATTCAGGGCAACACCATCAGCGGCCATTATACCGGCGGTACGCCCTTCAACTCCTATGCACCCAACGATCCGGATCTGGTGCGCAAACTGAACCAGGCTGGCGTGACCATTTCCGCCGCCCCGGACGAGGAGGGCACGCCGACACTGTTTGCCATTCTGCTGAACTGGTTCCCGATGTTGCTGTTGATCGGCGTTTGGATCTTTTTCATGCGGCAGATGCAGTCCGGCGGCGGCAAGGCCATGGGATTTGGCAAGTCCAAGGCCCGCCTGCTGACGGAACGGCAGGGCCGGGTCACCTTCGATGACGTGGCCGGCATTGACGAGGCAAAGGAAGAGCTCGAGGAAATTGTCGAATTTCTGAAAGACCCGCAAAAGTTCCAGCGTCTTGGCGGCCGCATCCCAAAGGGTGCGCTGCTTGTCGGCCCGCCGGGCACCGGTAAGACCCTGCTGGCGCGCGCCATCGCGGGTGAGGCGAACGTGCCGTTCTTCACCATTTCCGGTTCCGATTTCGTTGAAATGTTCGTTGGTGTCGGTGCCTCGCGGGTGCGCGATATGTTCGAACAGGCGAAAAAGAACGCCCCCTGCATCATCTTCATCGACGAAATCGACGCCGTCGGGCGCCATCGCGGCGCCGGTCTGGGTGGCGGCAATGACGAGCGCGAGCAGACCCTGAACCAGTTGCTGGTGGAAATGGATGGTTTCGAGGCCAACGAGGGCGTAATCCTGGTGGCCGCCACCAACCGCCCCGACGTGCTGGATCCCGCCCTGTTGCGGCCGGGCCGGTTTGACCGCCAGGTCGTGGTGCCGAACCCGGACATCATTGGCCGGGACAAGATCTTGAAGGTGCACATGCGCAAGGTGCCCATGGCGCCGGACGTGGACAGCCGCACCATCGCCCGCGGCACACCGGGCTTCTCCGGTGCCGATCTGGCCAATCTGGTGAACGAAGCTGCCTTGCTGGCGGCGCGCAAGAACCGCCGCGTGGTGACCATGCAGGAATTCGAGGAGGCCAAGGACAAGGTCATGATGGGGGCCGAGCGGCGCTCCATGGTCATGACCGACGATGAAAAGGAATTGACCGCCTATCACGAAGCCGGCCATGCCCTGGTTGGACTGTTGGTGGAGGGCAACGATCCCCTGCACAAGGTTACAATCATCCCTCGCGGCCGCGCCCTGGGCGTCACCATGAACCTGCCCGAGACCGACAAGTACGGTTTCAAGAAAAGCGAAATCTGCGCCAAATTGGCCATGACTTTCGGCGGCCGCGTTGCCGAAACCCTGATCTACGGGCCCGAGGACGTGACCACCGGTGCCGGCCAGGATATCCAGCAGGCAACCTCGTGGGCCCGTCGCATGGTCACGGAATGGGGCATGTCCGAAAAATTGGGGCCACTGGCCTATTCCGGTAACGAGCAGGAAGTCTTCCTGGGCCATTCGGTAACCCAGACCAAGAATATCTCGGATGCCACGGCCAAGGTTATCGATGAGGAAATCCGCCGCTTCGCCGAAGAGGCGGAGGCGCTGGCCACCTCGGTCCTAACGGAAAATCTGGACAAGCTGCACACTGTTGCCAAGGCCCTGTTGGAATACGAAACCCTGAGCGGCGACGAGGTTCGCCAGTTGCTCCGTGGCGAGGACATCGACCGTCCTGACGAGTTCGAGCCGCCGCAGGATACCTCCACCGCGACATCCGTGCCGCCGTCAAGCAAGCCGAAGAAGCCGGATGGCCCTGGCGGCATGGAACCAGAGCCGCAACCGGGCTCTTAACGCCGGGCCGCCGCCCTGTCCCCGAAGGCCAATGTCGCGGGCAGCGTTCATCTCGCGCCGGTCTTGAATCTTTCGGGCGCGGGCCTGCCATTTGCCGGCGGCCCCCTGCATTTTGCGCAATGCCGCTTGTTCGGCCGCAACATACCGGCCGAGATCCTCAGCCTTGAGGCAGCGGAACGGCGCGCGCCAGCGGCACTGGAAAGCCTGCGGACGCCACGGCCCGCCATCGCCGGTTTGGAGCCCGCGAAATCCGGCCCAGGCCCCCTGATCATGGGCATCGTCAATGTTACGCCGGACAGTTTCCATGATGGCGGCCGGCTGCGGCCCGCCGCGGCCATTGCCCATGGCCGGGCCTTGGCGGGTGCGGGTGCGGCGATCCTTGATGTGGGCGGTGAATCCACCCGGCCCGGCGCCCGGGAGGTGCCCGTGGACGAGGAGCTGGAGCGGATCATGCCGGTGATCGAGGCCCTGGCGGGGGATGGATTGGCGGTCTCGGTGGACACCCGCAAGGCAGCGGTCATGACCGCCGCCGTGCATGCCGGCGCCCGCATGATCAATGATGTCACCGCCCTGCGCCATGATCCCGGCAGCATGGCTTGCGCCGCCAAACTGGCGGTGCCCGTGGTCCTGATGCATAGCCGGGGCACGCCTGAAACCATGCAATCCATGACCCACTATGACGATCTGATCATGGATGTATTCGATGACCTGAGCGCCCGGCTGGCGGATTGTCTGGCCGCCGGCCTGTCGCGGGACAATCTGCTGCTCGACCCCGGCCTTGGTTTCGCCAAAATGCCGGAGCAAAGTGCGGCCCTGCTGCGCGGCATGGCGCATTTTCATGCCCTGGGCTGCCCGCTGCTGATCGGTGCCTCGCGCAAGGGCTTTGTCGGTAAACTGACCGGCGCGGCGGCAACGGAAGACCGATTGCCGGGATCACTGGCCGCCGCCATGTGGGCGGCGCAACAGGGGGCCGCGGTTCTGCGGGTTCATGATGTTGCGGAGACGGCCCAGACGATGGCGATTTTCAGGTCCCTTTGCTATAAGGGATGAGAACGGACGAGTCGCAAGCGAGGGGCGCATGGAGCGCGAATTTTTTGGCACCGATGGTATCCGCGGTACCGCGAATACCTGGCCCATGACGGCGGAGATCGCGGTCCGCGCCGGCATGGCGGCCGGTCTGCAGTTTATCCGCGGCGCCCATCGCCATCGGGTGGTGGTCGGCAAGGATACCCGCCTGTCGGGCTATATGCTGGAGCCGGCATTGACCGCCGGTTTCACCTCGGTCGGAATGGATGTCATTCTGGTCGGGCCCATGCCCACGCCGGCGGTGGCCCTGTTGACCCGCAGCCTGCGGGCGGATCTGGGGGTGGTGCTCTCCGCTTCGCACAATGTCTTCGCCGACAATGGCATCAAGCTGTTCGGCCCCGACGGCTATAAACTGTCCGACCGTATCGAGACCGAGATCGAGGCGCGCATGCAGTCCGATATGTCCGCCAATCTGGCCGCGCCCGGCGATCTGGGCCGCGCCATGCGCCTGGAAGACGCGCCGGGCCGCTATATCGAGGCGGCGAAGGCCACCTTCCCATCGGAAAACCGCCTGGACGGCCTGAAGATCGTGATCGATTGCGCCAACGGTGCCGCCTACAAGGTTGCGCCCACGGTGCTGTGGGAGCTGGAGGCCGAGGTTATTCCCATCGGCGTCGATCCCGACGGCTTCAACATCAACCACGAATGCGGCTCCACCCATACCGATTACATGTGCGAACAGGTGGTCGCCCATGGCGCCGACGTGGGCATTGCCTTGGACGGCGACGCAGACCGGCTGATCCTGGCCGATGAACACGGCCATCTTGTCGATGGTGATCAACTGATGGCGGCCATCGCCGATTACTGGGCTGAAAGCGGTGATTTGAAAGGCGGCGGGGTCGTAGCCACGGTGATGTCCAACCTGGGGCTGGAACGCCATCTTGGGGACAGGGGTTTGGAACTGGTTCGGACCCAGGTCGGCGACCGCTATGTGGTGGAGCATATGCGCCAGCATGGCTACAACATTGGCGGCGAACAGTCGGGTCATATCGTAATGTCGGATTTCGGCACCACCGGCGATGGCCTGGTCGCCGCGCTGCAGGTTCTGGCCCTGATTGTCGCCGAAGGACGGCCGGTCAGCGAGGTTTGCCGCCGCTTTGACGCAGTGCCGCAATTGCTGAAGAACGTCCGTTATGCCGGCGCCTCGCCGCTGGATACGGACCGGGTCAGCGCCGCCATCCAGGCCCAACGCATGCGCCTGGGCGACAAGGGGCGGCTGTTGATCCGGCCTTCGGGAACCGAACCGTTGATCCGGGTCATGGCCGAGGGCGATGACGGCGACTTGATCCATTCCGTGGTCGATGAATTGGTCGACACCATCGAAGCCACGGCGGCAGCCGGTTGAGTTAGGGTATCAAATGCAGGGTAGAGTATTGATTATCGCCGGCTCGGATTCGGGTGGCGGCGCGGGTATTCAGGCGGACATCAAGACCGTGACCGCCCTGGGCGGCTATGCCGCCACCGCGGTGACTGCCCTGACAGCCCAGAACACCATGGGCGTGCACGGCATTCACGAAGTTCCGCCAAGCTTCGTGGCGCAGCAGATCGAAGTGGTGCTGCAGGATATCGGCGCCGATGCGATCAAGACCGGCATGCTGCACCGCACGGATGTTCTGGACGCGGTGGCGGCCACCCTATCGCGCGCCGCGCCCGATATACCCCTGGTGGTCGATCCGGTAATGGTGGCGAAGGGCGGTGCTTCGCTGTTGGATGAGGATGCCCGCGCCGTGGTGCGTGACCGTTTGATCCCACGGGCCACGGTGCTGACGCCCAATATTCCCGAGGCGGAGATTCTGGCCGGCATGACCATCGCGGACGAGGCGGCCATGACGGCGGCGGGGCAAAAGCTGTTGGCCCTGGGCCCTGGTGCGGTACTCATGAAGGGCGGCCACCTGCCGGGCGAAGAGGTTTTTGATCTGCTGTTCAGCGAGGCGGGGGTCGAACGCTTTGCCTCCCCCCGCATTGAAAGCCGCCATACCCATGGCACCGGCTGCACCCTGGCCTCGGCCCTGGCCTGCGGCCTGGCGCAGGGGCTGTCGATTTCGACGGCGGTGCAACGGGCCCGCGGCTATGTTCTGCAGGCGATCCTGAGTGCGCCTGGGTTTGGCCGGGGCCACGGCCCCTTGAACCATGGTCACACGGTCGCGGACTAGGTGATGGCTGATATCGAACGCCAGCGCCATTACAGCTGGCACGACCCCAGCGCCCATTGGTCACGTCTTGGCGAATTGTCGGGGCTGGACTATCTCTCGGCCGTGCTTCGGGGCGAGGTTGAACCGCCCCCTGTTGCCGTCGCCATGCGTCTGGCTCTGGTGGAGGTCTCAAAGGGGCGGGTGGTCTACAGCGGCCAGCCGGGCGAGGATTTCGCCAACGATGTCGGTTCGGTCCAGGGTGGTTGGCTGGCGGCCCTGATCGACGCCGCCATCGGCAGCGCCGTGCATTCCGCCCTGCCCGCCGGGCCGCGCTATACCACCCTGGAGCTGAAGGTCAACTATGTCCGTGCCGTGGCCGTGGACAGTGGCGAGATCCGCTGTATCGCCGAGGCCCTGCACCTGGGCCGCAGTACCGCCACGGCCCAGGCCAGGGCGGTGGACGCCGATGGAAAACTATACGCCCACGCCACCACCACCTGCCTGATCCTGCCACCGGAATGAGCGATATCCAGGGACTGCGGGCCAAGCCGGTGCTGACGCCGGGACAAGGCCGCCGGCTGATCATCATACTCGGCACCCTGACGGCATTTGGTCCCATGTCCATCGACATGTACCTGCCCGGTTTGCCCGCCATGGCCAGCGATCTGGCGGCGCCCGTCGGTGCCGTCCAGATGACCTTGAGCAGCTTTTTCGTCGGCATGGCCCTGGGACAAATGCTGTTCGGGCCGCTTTCCGACCGGTTCGGCCGCCGCCCCCTGCTGTTGGCGGGCATCGTTCTGTATGTCTTGACCTCGACCCTGTGCGCGTTAAGCACCGGGATCGAGATGCTGATCGGCCTGCGCCTGTTGCAGGCCCTGGGCGGCAGCGCGGCGGCGGTTATCGCCCGGGCCATGGTGCGGGACTTCTTTGCCGGTGACGAGGCGGCGCGCGCCCTCTCCCTGATCATGCTGGTGATGGGCGCCGCGCCCCTGATCGCGCCGTTTATCGGCGGCTATGTTCTGGTCTGGTTTCAATGGCGGGCGATATTTTGGGTTTTGGCCTGCTTTGGCCTGCTATGCTTTTTCCTGGTCCTGTGGGCGCTGCCGGAAAGCCACCCGGCGGAACGGCGCAGCCGCCATGGTTTGGTTGGCATGCTGGGTGTCTACGGCCGGATTCTGGGCCATCGCGGGGCCCTGGGTTATCTGTTGGCCAATGCCACGGGCTATGGCGGCATGTTTGCCTTCTTTGCCGGTTCGCCGTTTGTCTATATCAAGATTTTCGCCGTGGCGCCGGAACACTACGGCTATCTTTTTGCCGTCAATGTGGTCGGCCTGATGGGGGTATCTTTATTGAACGCGCGTTTGGTGCTGCGTTTGGGTGCCCATCGGCTGTTTGTCCTGGGCACTGTTCTGACCGCCGCCGGCGGCCTGATCCTGCTGTTCGATGCCTGGACCGGATTTGGCGGATTGCCCGGCATCGTGATCCCGCTGTTCATCTCCATTGGCTCGTTAAGCCTGATCGGCGCCAATGGCCTGGCCCTGGCCCTGGACCGCTTTCCCCAGGCGGCGGGCAGCGTATCGGCCCTGTCGGGCGGATTGATGTTCCTGTTCGGGGCACTGTCCGCCGGCGCGGTCAGCCTGTTCCATGACGGCAGCGCCATGGCCATGGCCGCGGTCATTGCCATCACCGGTATCACGACCCTGGCATTGCAACTCGGACTGACCCGGACCTAGGGCGTGTAATTGCCGCCAATCCATGGCATCTTCACGGCAATGACCGTCATGACATTCGCCCGCCGTATCCTTCGTCTGCTCCTGCCCCTCGGGCTGCTGTTGCCGCTGGTTTTGCTGGCTCAATGCCAGCCGGTGCCAAGGCCGTTCGCCGCCGCCCACAAAGGTGATTTCAGCGCCATTCAGGTTGGCCCAAGGGCCGGCATGCTGGTGCTGCCGGTCAATGGCGCGGTGGCGTCCGCTGCCGGCGGGAAACTGGCCATGGCCATGGCCAAGGCATTGCGTCAGCGCGAGATTACAGCCAAAACCGGCCAGGGCCACCGGCGCAGCCACCGCCTGCAAGGCACGGCCGTCTTTACCGGTTACGGCCAGCTACAATTGACCTGGCGGCTACGCACCGCCGGTGGCGAGGAGAGCATGGCGGCGATCCAGGAGGAAGCGGTCGCGCCCAGCGAATGGCGGGGGGCGGATGACGGCCTGTTCACGCGCCTTGCCGGCAACGGCGCGGAGGCCATCGACCGGCAATTGCGCCGGCGGGAACGCGGCCAGGGCCGGCGCATCAGTCTGGCGACGGTTACACTGGGCCCTATTGCCGGTGCGCCGGGCCCGGGCGGCGGCCGCCTGGCCACAGCGATGCGGGCCGCCTTGATTGATGCCGGGGTGCCCTTGGCGGAGGAACCCCCCGATGACGGCTTTATCCTGCTGGGTAGCATCCATGCCAAGCCCATTGACGGCAACGCGCAACAGGTCGAAATCACCTGGCAACTGATCCGCCCGGATGGCAGCGAATTTGGCAAGGTCAGCCAAGCCAATCGGGTTCCCGCGGCACAGCTGAACGGTGATTGGGAAGCCCTGGCCCAGGTCATCGCACGGGCCGGCGCGCCCGGCGTGCTGGACCTATTGCAAAGAGATCCCGGCGTCTAACGCTGCTTCGATGCTACTAAGCCGGTCCTGGCCAAAGAACATTTCGCTGCCTATGAAGAATGTCGGTACGCCGAAAAGACCACGGTCGACCGCTGCCTCGGTCGCCTCGATCAGTTGAGTTTTTATGGATTGCGCCCCGCTGCGCGCGCCGATCATTTCGGCGTCAAAACCGGCGGCGTTGAGAACATCGGCCGCGACCGCCGGATCGGACAGGTCGCGGGCATCCCGCCACATGGCACGGAACAGCGCCCCGGTATATTCGCCCAGCCGGTCCAGTTGCGCCGCTACCATCGCCCCACGCATCAGGGGAAGGGGGTCGAATGGCGCCCCGGGATCGAAATTGAGCACGATGCCATGCTCCCGGGCCAGACGGGGCAGTTCGACCTGCATCATGTAGGTCCGCTTTGCCGGCACCGCCACGGGCGGGCTATTGCCGCTGAGCTTGAAGATACCGCCGGCCAGCACGGGTTTTAGGATCAGTGCGGCTCCCGTCCGTTCGACGATACCGGGTAAGCGCTCGTGCGCGATATAGGACGGCGGGCTGGCGAGATCAAAGTAAAATTCCAGAACCATGGTGCCATGTTGCCTAGGGTGCCGTATTTGTGTCCGCGATGCCCGCCGCCTCGGCTTTCAGCATCCCTTCAACCAGGGCGGCGGCGGCGGCCGTGAAATCGGCGCATGTGCCGGCCAGGTTTTGTTCATCGAAGGTCTGGCGTCCCTCGGCGGTATCCAAATCCACGCCGAGCAGTTCGGTACAATTCGTCGAACCAAAGCGCCCTTCGAACGCGCGCATCATTTGGCGCACCGCGTCATAGGTTTGCCGCACCGATTGAGCCGGATCATCCCGCCCATGCACCAGACCCAGCGCCATAACGGCGCCGGTCACGGCACCGCAGGGGCCTCCGCTTCTGGCCATGCCGCCGCAAAATCCGGTGGCAATGCCGGGGATGAGCGCATTGTCCATGCTCTGCCCTTCGGCGATGGCCTTGCAGACGGCCTCGGCGCAAAAGAAGCCATTTTCAAACAACTCCCGTCCACGGGCTTCGGCATTATGCATTTAATCGCTCCAAAGATTCATATTGATTCGATATTTCCAGAAATATCGAATCAATATACTGTTGTAAAGAGAAAAGGCTTGAATGCTAGACTCGCGATGTCATTGCAGGGAGAACACCCATGACCATTGCCAGCCCGCTTTGGGGCGCGGAGTTGGATCATATCCGCTTGGATTCGGCCGATCCGGCGCGTTTGGCCGCGTTCTACCGTGACGCCTTCACTTTTAGGGAACAGCCCTTGGCCGACGGTACGGCCCTTTTGCGGGGCCCCGGTCGGCGGTTGATCGTTGGCCGGGGAGGCGACGGCAGCCAGCCCTATAGCGCCTTTCGCTTTACCGATGCCGCCCGCCTGGATGCCTATAAAGCCCACCTGACCGCCCAGGGCATCAACCTGATGCCGGCGCCCACGCCCTTGTTCAGTGACGGCGCGTTCGCCGTCGCCGATCCCGACGGCAGGCAAATGGTGTTCGGCTTGCGCGATGCCGCCTACGAGGGCGGCGATTCCGCAGCGCCGGGACACCCGCCGGGGCGGCTGCAACATGTGGTCGTCGCCACCGCCGACCTGGCGGCGATGATGGCGTTCTATGAAGATGCGTTGGGTTTTGTGCCAACGGATCATGTGTTGCGCGATGATGATGGTGGCGGCCAGACCCTGACGGCGGTGTTTTACCGCTCCACGCCCGAGCATCATTCCTTTGCCATGTTCCTTTCCGACGCCGCCCGTCCCGATCATCACGCCTATGAAGTTTCCTGCTGGAATGACATCCGCGATTGGGCTGATCACATGGCGACGCTGGAATTCAAACTATGGTGGGGGCCGGGCCGCCACGGCCCCGGCAACAACCTGTTTTTCATGGTCGAGGATCCGGACGGCTATAAGGTTGAAATCTCGGCCGAGCTGGAAAATATGGCGGATGACGATCCGGTCCGCCAATGGCCCCACAACGAGCGTTCCCTCAACCTCTGGGGCCCCGGCTGGATGCGCGTCTAGACCATTTTCTCTCACGCTTGTACGCCCAGAATGTCCTGGGCGCACCGCTCCGAGAGGGCGGCGCAGTAGCGCCGGGCCGCCGTCGCGGCCTGGACGGACCATTTGATCAGTTCATAGGTCGGAAGCTTGCCAGCCTTCGGCTGGTTCGGCGGGTGCGGATGCTAAGCCGGCGGCCTTGATGCCCTGGATGGCGCAATATTCATCCTTGTCCGAGGTGTCACCGCTGATGCCGACGGCACCGATCACAGCGCCATCGCCGTTCAAAACCAGGACACCGCCCGGTACCGGTACAAAGCGGCCATGGGAGGCCCCGACTAGGGCGCCCTGAAAGGCCGGACGGTCGCCCAGGCGGTCACGGATCGTACGGCTGGGGATACCCATGCCCAAGGCACCCCAGGCTTTGCCGGTGGCGATATCCACCCGCAGGATGCCGGCGCCGTCCTGGCGCTTCAGGGCGACCATATGGCCGCCTGGGTCCAGCACCACGACGGCCAGGGGCAACATGCCCTCCGCCATCCCGGTGGCCAGAGCGGCATCGATGATCTGCTCCGCCGCGGCCAGAGACATTTCGGTCTTCAGATCGTAAAGCTTCGGCTCGGCCATCGCGCCTATTTGCCCCGGTGCCGGTCGATTTCAGGGTTATCAAAAGGCTGAAAGGCGGTCAGATCCTTGGTTTCGTGGTAATGCTTCAGGGCCCAGACACCGGAGGGAAAGGCGATCTCATCCCAGGGAATTTCGTCCCAGGCGAACAGGCCCACATCCAGGCTTTCCTCCCCCGCGCCCATCTCGGGGCCGGTCATGCGGGCCCGGTACATCATGTGCACCTGGCTGATGCGGGGGATATTGTAAATCCCGATCAGGGCGTCGATTTCGATATGGGCGCAGGCTTCCTCCAGGGTTTCCCTAGCCGCGCCCTCGGCGGTGCTTTCGCCTTCCTCCATGAAGCCGGCGGGCACGGTCCAATAACCGTGACGCGGTTCGATGGCCCGCTTGCACAGCAGGATCTTGTCCTCCCAGGTACAGACGGCGCCAACCACGATCTTGGGGTTGACGTAATGTATCCAACCGCAATCGCCGCAGACATGGCGCTCTTGAGTGTCGCCGGCGGGGATGTCGCGGGCGAAAGGATAGCTTGAGATCGGTCCGTTATTCATGCCCTTAATGTGGCATCAAGGCGCGCCTGCGTCCAGATACAGGTTATGATGGCTGCCGGTACAATAGGGGAATGGAGGAAAACATGGCTGATGCCTTTAACCCGCCCGGCGTGGCGGTACCGTTTGGCGCCTTTTCCAATGCGGCCTGGCAGCCGCCCGGCAGGGTTCTGCATCTTGCCGGCCAGGTCGGCGTGGATGAAGATTGGAACCTGGTCGGCCCCGGCGACATGGTTGTCCAGGCACGCCAGACCCTGAATAATCTAAAGGACATTTTGCGCAGCGTCGGCGGCGAAATGGATGATATCGTCTCGGTTATCGTCTACGTGACCGAGATGGAGCCCTTGATGGCGGTGCATGAAGTACGCAAGGAATTCTTTACCGCGCCTTATCCAGCCTCGACCCTGGTGCAGGTGGCCGCCCTGGTAAAGCCGGAATTCCTGATAGAAATCTCCGCCGTCGCGGTCATTCCGGAAGACCGCGCTCATGATCCCGAATAGAGGCTAGATAGCAGACATGGACGTCGTATTACAGAGTTTCGCCAGCGGCTTTCCCGTATTGATGCTGCATTTGCTGGTTACCCTGGCCATGTTGGCGGGCGGTGTCGTGCTCTACACCATTACCACGCCGCACAAGGATTTTACCCTGGTCCGTGACGGCAACCTGGCGGCGGCGATTTCCCTGTCCGGGGCCATATTGGGCCTGGCTATTCCGCTGGCATTTTGCATGGCGACATCGGTCACGGTGGCGGAAATCGTTATCTGGGGCCTGCTGGCGGTGGTGGTGCAAATCCTGGCCTTTCGCTTGAGCGATCTGTTGTTGAAGGATCTTTCCGCCCGCATCGAAGGCGGTGAGATGGCGCCGGCGGTGCTGTTGGCCGGGATCAAGCTTTCGGTCGCGGCGATCAACGCCGCCGCCATATCCGGCTAGGTTCCAAGCGCCGTCCTGATCATGAACCGGCTGACCTATCTGATCGCCATATTGGCCGTGCTCTACGGCGTCGTCAGCGCCCTGATGGGGGAGGGCGGGGGTGCGCGGCGGCCCGCGCTGGAGGCTGCCGTGCCGGCACCGTCCCGCCCCGCGCCCAGCGGGCCAACGATCGAGGTCGATGTGGGGGACAAGGGCTCCAGCACCGGCACCGCCTTTGCCATTACCGACGATGGCTGGTGGCTGACGGCGCGCCATGTGGCCCATGGTTGTGATGCCATATGGCTGCAGACCGCGCCGCGCAAGGGTTGGCGGGTGACGCAGGTGCATCTGCATCCCAACGCCGATCTGGCGCTTCTGCGCACCCGTTCCGGGCGGGCGCCGCTAGCCCTGGCGCGGGGCGCGCCGGGCCGTGGCGCGGATGGTTTTTCCCTGGGCTACCCCCAGGGCCGGCCGGGTGATGTACATGCCAGGGTGCTGGGCCAGGCGCGCCTGAAATCGACCGGCCGCTATCGTATCAACGAGCCGATCCTGGCCTGGGCCGAGGTTTCCCGCCAGCCCCATGATCTGCCGGCCCTGGGCGGCCTGTCGGGCGGGCCCATGCTGGATGATCGGGGTCGGGTCGTGGGTGTGCTGGTCGCCTCGTCAAAACGGCGCGGCAGGGTGATGACCACGGCGCAGACCTCCATTCATGAGCTGTTGGCGCAATATCCCGCTGCCCGGGAAGCAGCCGAACTGGGCGGAGGGGATGTGCTGCCAGCGCAAATCGACGGCAACAGTTTTACTGATACGGGAAAGACGCTGCGGCGCGATCTGACGATCGCGAAAGTGCTCTGCAAGGTACGTCAGGGGCGCCGGCGGCCCTGACGTGCAAAAGCCGGCGCACGAGATGCGCCGGCTTTCATGACATTCAAATCAGAATTCCAGGATTGTGCCGAAGGTGAATACCCGCGCATCGTTCTCCACGCCGACGGCATTCAAATTGTCTTCCACATCCCAGATCGTCACACCGCCGATCAGGAGGCTGGATTCACATCTCAAGTGCAATTCTGAGGTTTTCGATGAAAGCTTCGGCGGGCGTTTGATATCCGAGG
>JASLLM010000070.1 GCA_030747035.1 Alphaproteobacteria bacterium
CGAGGGCCGCACCAAAGTGCTGGTGGCAACCACGGTGATCGAGGTTGGTGTCGACGTGCCCGAGGCCACCATCATGGCGGTGGAGCACGCCGAACGTTTCGGCCTGGCGCAACTGCACCAACTGCGTGGCAGGGTGGGCCGGGGCAGCGAACAGGGCCATTGCCTGCTGCTCTACGGCTCACCCTTGGGCGAAACGGCACGGGCGCGCATCGCCATCATGCGCGAAACCGACGACGGCTTCCGCATCGCCGAGGAAGATCTGCGTCTGCGCGGCACCGGCGAACTGCTGGGCACCCGGCAAAGCGGCTTCCCCGAATTCCGCCTCGCCGACCCCATGGCCCATCAGGATTTGATGGAAGTCGCCCGCGACGACGCCCGCCTGATCCTGGATAAAGACCCGCACCTGGAGACCGAGCGCGGCCAGGCGTTACGGGCGCTGCTCTATCTGTTCGAGCGGGACGCGGCGGTGAAACTGTTGCGGTCGGGATAACCTCTGTTACAATTCAACTCAGGAGCGCGATAGAGGAAATGTCATGGCGATCAAGATTGGCATGGCGCCGGTCCACCCCGGCGGGTTCGTAAAGCGGTCCGTTTTGCCCGATGGCCTGTCCATCACCGCTGCCGCCGAAATTCTCGGCGTCGGGCGCCCGGCGTTGTCGAATTTACTGAACGAAAAGGCATCTCTATCGCCTGAAATGGCCTTGCGTGTGGAAAAAGCTTTCGCGGTCAAGATGGACACTCTGCTCCGCATGCAAACCCGTTTCGACGCCTATCACATGCGCCAGCGGGAAGACGAAATTCAGGTTCGACCGTATGCTGTTGGAACAAAGTAGGTGTTCTACCTAACTACAACGGGAAGAAACGAATTCCGAAAAGAGATGCACGACACTTGAAGAAGCGGAACATAGTTTAATGCCAAGAAAACGGAGAATTGCATGATCTGGCTGGTTCTAGGTGTCGTCCTGTGGTGCGCGGTGCATTTGCTGCCCAGCGTGGGCACTTCCTTCAAGACCGCGCTGGTGGGCAAAGTGGGAGCCAAGGGCTACCGGGGCGTCTTTTCCCTGTTCATAGTGCTGGCAGTCGTTCTGATCGTGATCGGCTGGCGCACCGTGGGGCCCGACCCGGTCTATATCCCGCCTGAGGGAGCCAAGCACGCCACCCTTGCGCTGATGCTGCTGTCCTTCATCTTGGTCGGCGCGGCCCAATATCCGACCAGGATCAAACGGCTGATCCGTCATCCCCAATTGACCGGCGTCATCGTCTGGGCCGTGGCGCATTTGTTTTCCAATGGCGATAGCCGCTCCCTGGTCCTGTTCGGCGGCCTTGGCCTCTGGGCCCTGATCGAAATTCCATTGATCAACGCCCGCCAGGGCGCCTGGACAAAACCCGAGGCACCGGAGGTGTGGAAGGAAATACGGGGGATCATCATCAGCCTGATAGTCCTGGCCGTGATCCTGTTCCTGCACCCCTATTTTACCGGCGCATCACCCCTACCGGCCTAACTTACCCCAGCACATAGGCGCCATATCCGACCACGCTGTCGCGGGCGCCCGCGGTATCGCCGGAATTGCGAAGATCGACCAGGCGCGGGGTGATGCCGTGGGCACGGGCGGCATAAAGCAGGCCGGATACGGGGATACGCCCGCAGGCATCGTCGAAGCCGATGCGCCCTTCATCCAACGCTTCGATGGCGGCGGATGTGGCCGCATCCTTTGCGTGGGCGGTGTCGTAGTCGTGGTAATGGCTAAGGTCGGTGCTGATCACAATCAGGGTCTCTTCGCCGCCCCATAACAAATCCAAGACCTCCGCCACCTCCGCCGCCGTTGCCGATCCGACTACCAGGGGCAGCAGGGAAAATGATTTCAGCAGTGTTTGCAAGAATGGCAGGTGAACTTCCAGGCTGTGCTCGCCCGCATGCGCCTGGGGCAGATCATGGACCTGGGGCAACGGCGCGATCCGGTCGATTGCGTCCTGATCAATCGGAACGACCCCCAGCGGCGTTTCGAAACCGCCCGCGCCGGGTAGCGCCAGGCCATCGAACGGCAGCCGGTGCGCCGGGCCGAGCAGGACGACGCGGCTGATGCGCTCCGCCGCGCCGGAGAGATGAACATAGGCGCTGGCCGCGACCGGGCCGGAATAGATATAGCCCGCGTGGGGCACGATCAGGGCCTTCGGCGCCTGCCCTTGCCCCTTGGCATCCGCTCCGGCATCCACCGCAGCTTCACGCAAATAACCCGTGACCGCGGCCCGCAGGCCGTCCGCCTCGCCGGGATAGAACAGCCCCGCCACCGCTGCATGTCTGACCGATGTCATCGCACTGCCCATCATATCAATCCCTCCACCCACGGCGTTGCCCGCACCGCAGGGCGGTCCTATCTATGAGACATGGGTATTGATGATGGATATATCCAATCCGCCGCCACGGCGCGCTATTGGCATATGCTGGACGATGGCCGGATGCAATGCGATCTCTGTCCCCGCTTCTGCCGTCTGCACGACGGTCAGCGGGGCCTGTGCTTCGTGCGGGCGCGTGAAGGGGAGCGGATGCTGCTGACCACCTATGGCCGATCCAGCGGCTATTGTATCGATCCCATCGAAAAGAAGCCGCTGAACCATTTTTTGCCCGGCACGCCGGTGCTTTCCTTCGGCACGGCGGGCTGCAACCTGACCTGCAAGTTCTGTCAGAACTGGGACATCAGCAAGTCCCGCGCCTTCGACACCCTGGCCGATGCCGCCGCGCCCGAGACCATCGCCCGGGCCGCCAAGGCCCTTGGCTGCAAAAGCGTCGCCTTCACCTACAACGATCCGGTAATCTTCCTGGAATATGCCGTCGATGCGGCGGCGGCCTGCCGCGACCTCGGGGTCAAGACCGTCGCGGTGACCGCCGGCTATATCTGTCCCGAACCGCGGGCGGAATTCTTCCGCCACATGGATGCCGCCAATATCGATCTCAAGGCCTTCGGGGAAGATTTTTACCGCAAGATCTGCGGCGCCGAACTGGCACCGGTGCTAGAGACGCTGGAATATCTCAAACACGAGACCGACGTCTGGTTTGAACTGACCACGTTGCTAATCCCAGGCGCAAACGATTCAAATGAAGAGATTGAGCGCATGACCGGATGGGTGGCGGACAGACTCGGTCCCGACGTGCCCATGCATTTCTCCGCCTTTCACCCGGACTGGAAGATGCGAAAACATCCACCCACGCCGCCCAAGACGCTGACCCGCGCGCGGGAGATCGCCCTGAAGAACGGTGTGCGCCATGCCTATGTGGGCAATGTTCATAACAAGGCCGCCGATAGCACCTATTGCCACGGCTGCGGCACCAGGCTGATCGGGCGTGACTGGTATGTCTTGTCCGATTGGGCTTTGGATGAAGACGACGCCTGCCGCAATTGCGGCGCGGCCTGTGCCGGCGTCTTCGACGGCCCGCCCGGCGACTGGGGCGCCAAGCGGCAGGCCGTCCGCCTCAGCGACTTCGCAGCGGCCTGACGGTCAGCAACGGCGCTTGACCGCTGCCCTTAATCGCTCTGATAGTAACCGCTCGTGAATATATGGGAGGCATGAGATGCGTTTGCAGGATAAGACCGCGATTGTGACCGGCGCCGCGTCGGGGATGGGGGCGTCGACCGCCAGAATTTTCGCCGCCGAGGGCGCCAGGGTGCTGCTGACGGATGTGCTGGAGGACGAGGGCGCGGCCGTGGCGGCGGAGATCACCGGCGCGGGGGGCGAGGCGCGTTTTCAGCGCCTTGATGTGACTTCGGAGGCGGATTGGGACAGCGCCGTGGCGGCGGCGCTGGCGGCCTGGGGCAGGATCGATATCCTGATCAATAATGCCGGCATCTCGGGCAGTCACCCGGACCGACTGAACGTGGATACCTGGGATGCCCAGATGAACATCAACGCCAAGGGCGTGTTCCTGGGCATGCGCCCGGTGATCCCAGCGATGCAAGGCGCGGGCGGTGGCGCCATCGTCAATATCTCCTCGATCTCCGGCTTTGTCGGTCAGGACTATGTGCACATGGGCTACAACGCCGCCAAGGGCGCCATCCGCCTGGCCACCAAATCGGCCGCGGTGCAGTACGCCCCGGACGGCATCCGCGTGAACTCGGTCCATCCCGGCATCATGCCGCCCATGCGCACCTCGAAACTAACGGCGGATCCTGAGATCCGCGCCAAGATGATCGCCGCCATTCCCATGGCCCGCGAAGGTGGGGTGGAGGAAGTCGCCTACGCCAACCTGTTCCTGGCCAGCGACGAGGCCTCCTACATCACCGGCATCGAGGTGCCCGTGGATGGCGGCTATCTGGCGCTGTAGCGGCTGAACATAGGAATTTGAAAATGCCGGCTATCGAATACTTCTACTCCGCTCACTCGGCCTTCGCCTATCTCGGCTCCGCCCGGTTGATGCAGATTGCCGGGGCGGCGGGTGCCACCATCGTCCACAAACCGGTCAATCTGCTGCGCGTCATGGTCGAGTCCGGTGCCGGATCGACCCGGGAGCGCGGTGACCGCCATCGGGCCTACTATTTTGGCCGGGAAATCGAACGCTGGGCCGAATGGCGCAACGCACCGGTCGTAACGGGCATGCCGACCCATCATTGGAACGATACGGCCCTGTGCAACGGCATGCTGATTGCCGGGATCGAACAAGGCCATAATGTGGACCGGCTTGCCCATGCAATGCTCGAAGCCCACTGGCGCGACGATGCCGATTTAGCCGACCGCGATACCCTGAGCAAGCTGGCAAACGAAGTTGATCTTGACCCGGCCCCCTTGCTCGATGCGGCCCTGTCGCCGTCAATCAGCGCGGTCTATCTGGCCAATACGGAGGAAGCCATCCGCCGCTCCGTTTTCGGTTCGCCAACGTATTTCGTCGATGGCGACATGTTCTATGGCCAGGACCATCTTGAATTTGTTGAACGTGCCCTGGTGCAACCCTTCGCAGGTGTCTGGCCCCGCGCTAAGGGGTAACGGCGCCCTTACGGCCTGGCCAATCGCCGCTCAGTCAAAGCGCCGCTGGATGCCGCGCGGGTTGGTCAGAAAATAGAAGAACCTGGCCGGCACATCGCCGGTGTTCTTGACCCTGTATTTCCAGCCGGTGGTGTAGTGGGTGCAGTCCCCCGGGCCCAGAACATAGTGGTTGTCCAGGTTTGCCGCGTCCGTTCCCCACCAGACGGTGAACTCACCTTCCAGGACGTAATAGAACTCATCGCAGGGCCCGTATTGATGGGGTGCGGTGCCGTCGTCCTGTTCCTCAATGGCGAAGACGACGGTCTCGTCGCCAAGCTGCATATGGCAGACGCCCACATTGCCGACGCCGTCCAGGCTGTAATACTGCTGGATCGGCACCGAGATATAATGGCTCTCGTCATGGCCGGGGCCGAACATGGGTATATCCTGGGCCCGCATCACCCGGGGCGGTATTGTTTCCTGCGCCATCTCGATCCTCCCTATGGCCTTTGTGGCGTTGCGCCAATGACACTTTGAATTGTGGCAACTATACTGACCGCAAAAGGGAGGAAACAACATGGCCAAAGTCATCGATCTTGAAATCGGCATGCCGAAAACCGCGACCACCAGCGCGGCGGCGGAAATCAACCGCGGCCGGCCGGGCACTCCGTCGTCCTTTTCGGTGCCCCGGCCCGAGGGTTACGGCTTCGACAATTACGGCCTGATTTTTGGCGCCGGCGACCCCAATGCCGCGCCGGCGCCCGACGATGCCCTGGATGACGTGGTGGCCGATATGGATGCTTCAGGGGTGGAATTCGGCCTGTTGGTCAACATGCCCAATGACGAGATCGGGCAGATCCACCGCGACTATCCCAACCGCTTCAAGCTGTTCCCGGCCCTCAACCCCATGGACGGCATGCGCGCGGTGCGGGCGTTCGAGCATCTGGTGCGCGAGGACGGTGCCAACGGCTTCCGCGTCTCGTCACTGTATAGCGGCCTGCCGGCCAGCGACCGGCGCTATTACCCGCTGTACGCCAAGTGCGTGGAGCTGGATGTGCCGGTGCGCATCTATACCGCCATGACCTACGCCAACGACCGGCCGTACGAGTTGGGCCATCCGCGTCATCTGGACGATATCTGCATCGACTTTCCCGAATTGAAAGTGGTCGCCGGCCTGGCGGGCTGGCCCTGGATCAACGACATGGTAGGCCTGCTGCGCCGCCATCCGAACCTGTACTGCGACACCGCCGCGCACCGGCCGCGCTATCTGGGCAAGGACGGCTCCGGCTGGGAGATGTTCTTGCAATACGGCAACAGCCTGTTGCAGGACAAGGTGATGATCGGTTTCTCCCGCTATCTGATGGGCTCCAGCTATGCCGAACTGATCGCGGAATATCAGCAACTGCCCCTGAAGGAGGCAGTGTTGGAGAAATGGCTGTACGGCAACGCGGTTGAGTTCTTCGGCGGCTCCTAAGAGCCAGTGTCAAATCCAGGACTACTCGTTTATTTTTCGCTGAAGACCTCGACACCGTCCCAATCCTCGCCTGGGGGCGAAGCCATGAATTCGGCGATACGGCGGCGGTAGAGGGCGTGGACCGGACAGGCCGGCTCCGCCGCCACCAGGGCGGCGAAAATCTGATCAGCCCGCTGCCAATCCCGGGCCCGGTAGCAGGCCAGGGCCTGGTGATAGCGTTCGAGATCCTCCGCTTTGAAGCTGCCCGGCTGCAACGGCTCGAAAATGCGCACCGGCTCCCGCCTGCCCTTGACCCGGACTAGGTCAAGCTCCCGATAGCTGAATTCGGGCGCCGCCGCCGCCGTACTTTCACCAACGATCAAGGGCACATCATAAAACCGGGTCAGCCCCTCGATGCGCGAGGCAAGGTTCACGCCATCGCCGATCACGGTGTAGTTGAGGCGCCGGGCCGAACCCATGTTGCCCGCCACCACCACGCCTGTATTGATGCCCATCCCGGCAGCGATCCGGGGCAGGCCCAGGTCCGCCAGCTCATCATTCAGAAGGGTCAATTCGCGGGCCATGCCCAGGGCCGCACGGACGGCCCGTTGGGCGTCGTCGCCATGATCCAGGGGCGCCCCGAACAGCGCCATGATGGCATCGCCGATATATTTGTCGACCACGCCGCCCTGCGCCTCGATAACCCCGGTCATATGGGTCAGATAGCGGTTCAGCAGATCAAGCAGTTCGGCCGGGCTCTGGCTTTCACCAAGGCCCGTGAAGTCGCGAATGTCGGAGAACAGGATCGAAACCTCCCGCTCCTCCCCGCCCAGTTCAAGCTCCTTGCTCAATAGCTGCTCGGCCACCGCCGGATCGACAACCTTGCCCAGCATATCGCGCACCCGGTCGCGCTCGGCCAAACCTTGGGTCATGCGGTTGAAGGCGCCGGCCAATTCACCGATCTCGTCATCGCGATCGACCGCCACGGCGCCATCGTAGAGACCTTTTTGCACCCGCCGGGTCGCGGTGACCAATTGCTGTACCGGGCGGCTGACCCCCCGGGCGATGGCGCTGGCGCCCAGCAACGAGGCCACGAAAGCCAGGGCGGTCAGGGCCAGCAAGGCCAGGCGCAGACGATGATAAGGCGCCAGCGCGGCGGCCAGGGGCCGCTGCAACACCACCTGCAGCACGCCCTCATCATCAAGCGGTTGCATCAGGGTGACGCTGTCCCGACCGGCCATATGGAGCAGGAAGCTCTGCCCGGGCCGCCGCCCGCCGCCCAGGGATGCCGCCAGCTCGTCCGGTTGCGCCAGTGTCGAAGCCTCGATGCGCCAGCCCCCGCCCGCCCGGCGCAACAGCGAGACATGGGCCAGGGTCAGGTCCTTTAAGGCCCGGACGAAATCGTCATCAAGAACAAAACCAACACCGATCCAGGCCACCGGCAGCGGCGCCAGCAACGGCACCAGGACAATTTGATAGGGCCGGCCGTCAAGCAGCATGACCATGGCCGCTTCTTCTTCGTCGCTGTCATCGGCGGCTTCGATGATGGCGGAAAAATCGATCTCCGGCGCGCCCGGCGGCCGCCGCTGGGTGGAGGCAATTTCCTCTTCATCCAGCGACAGCAACACCATGACGCCGGCCTTGATACGGGTCTGATGATTTTGCAAAGCCGAAAGCAGGGTTTTCTGATCGCCACTGGCATATGCGGTCTTGAACGCGAAGTCCCCAGACAACAGCCGCGCGGCCTGCACGGATTGCGCCGTCCGGCTGGCCAGCAGGCGGCCAAAGACCCGGGCATCGACCTCCAGTTCCGAATTGATCTGCTGGCGAGCGAAATGGCTGTTGGCGAAATCGACAATGACAAAGGCAGCCACCTGAACCGCCAGCAGCAAACCGACGAAGAAAACCGTCAGGCGGGTGCGGAAACTGCGGAAACGAAACAAGGTTTATCCGCCCGCCTCGCTGTTGTATTCCCGATCGGCATTGGTGGGTTTGGCCCGCCACCACTTAATTTTCGGCCGCAGACGGATCTTGAATTCCACCTCCGACGGGGCCGCCGACACGGTGACCTTGCGCGGGTTCTTCCTCGCCTTCGACTTGCCCTTCATGCCCGGATGCCAGACCCGTACCGCATAATCGCCCGGCGGCAGGCCGGCTATGACGGCCCGCCCATCCCCATCGGTGATCGCGGCATATGGCGTATTGAGCACCAGAATATGGGCGATCATCCAATCGTGAATATTGCAGCCCAGGGTCACTTCGCCCGCCTTGTCAAACAGCACCGGCGCCGCCTTTTGCCCGGTATAGAGCGGCCGTTCAAAACGCTTCGCCTTGGACACGGAATAGAGGTGATGTTTGATGTTGTCATTATTCGGAAAATTGACCGTGGTGCCGACGGCAAAGGCGGAGACAAAGGGCGTGTAGAGCTTTTCCACCTGATCGATGACGGCGCGGATGGGGTCGAGGGCCGGTGCGCCGGCCAGCGGGGTGGCATGAATCACCGCGTCCCTAACCCCGCCGTCATTGTCCCTTACGACGCCGCGCAACTCTGCCGCCTCCGCCGCAAACGCAAGACCGCTTGCCAGCAGGCCCGCTAAAACCTTGTGCCACATAGCAGAATCCGCCCCATTTCCAGGAATCCCGCCTGACAAATTAACACCAAATCCGCCCTCAGGCGAGCTATGGCCATTGCTTGGCGTAATGGCGGCTGCGGTGGTGATAGCCGTCTTCGCCCTTGATCCGCTTGTGATAGGCTGAATTGAACACCGCATAGGCGCCGCAACGGCTGCAATCCACATCGTTGCCATAACAGCAGAACGTGCGTTCAAAATTGCCGCCATCACCCATATAGAGCGGCAATGTACCCAGCATCAGGCAGTTTTCGCCGTTCTCTCCGGTGCATTCCAGGCAACGCTCGGAATACATCAATTCCAAGCTGCCGATATTCGCCTTGACCAGGCCGGGATATTTCTTCTTGGCGGCAATGACCCGGTCGATCACCGGATCCCGGTCTTTCAAATCATCCCAGGCCAGCCCGGTATCGTCTTCGGCGCGGGGCACATAGAAGGTGAAGGCGACGCCGTTGATGGGCCAGTCCTTGACTTCTTCCAGGAATTCCTCCAGCCCATGGTGGTTTTGCGCCGTCAGGACCATCTGCAACATCAAGGTGGTCTGGTCATCGGGATCCCGCGCCTCCACCGCCGCCTTGACCTTTTGGAACACACCATCACCCCTGATCGGATCGTTCATATGCTCCGGCCCGTCCAAAGAGACCGTGACCAGACCGCCCGGCAGTTTGGGTATGCCGTAGGTGGCGTTGGTGACAATGGCCGGAATTTCGAACAGCTTGGCCGCCTGCATCACCAGATCCTTGCGGATCATCGGCTCGCCGCCCATGAACAGCATGGACTTGATATTGTGTTTGTCGCGGAGGATCTCAAACTGCCGCATCATGGTGGCGTCATCCATCTTGTCGCGGGCGCTGTTGGGATTGTCATCCCGGAAGACGAAGCAATGGGCGCAGGAGAGGTTGCAGACGTTGGTGACATTGACCAGCGCGGTGGGATAGTCCACATCGCCGAAGTCGGTGGGATCCCTTAGGACGGCTTCCTTGATACCTTTTGCGGTCATGGCGGCTCTCCATATGGCCGGGAGATCATAGCCTATTGCAAATGTTCTTGGAACCAATCCAGGGCGGCCTGGCGGGATTGCTGCAATAGCAAGGTATAGGGATCATAGTGCCGGCCGGACAGCGTGAGCAGCTTTTTCGGCTCCCCCGCCAGGGCAAACGCCTCTTGCTGCCAGGCCACCGGGGTCTGGGTGTCCTGGTCGGCAACGATCATCAATAACGGCGTCGGCGCGATCCGCCCCATGAACGAAATCGGTTCGTAGCCGCGCAACAGATCCAGGCTGCGCACGGTTATCTCGTTGCCATAGGTGCCGTCCTTGTCCACGGCCTCGGCCCACTCGGCGGTTTCCGAGCCGGGGATGGCGGCCACCGTCACCCCTGCCGGCTCCCCCCTGGCCCGGCCGTCGCGGTCGGCGGCAAGGCGTTCAAGAAAACGCGGGCGGCTTTTTTCCGGCACCCAGGCATCGAAGGTGCGCTGACCGGAAACCAGCGGAACCTGGCTGACGGCGCATTTGACCCGGGCATCCAGGGCCGTGACGGTCAGGGCATGACCGCCGGAGTACGAAGTGCCCCATAGCCCGACGCGTTCGGGGTCGACCCGGGCGAGGTTGCGGCCATATGAAATGACGGCGCGCATATCCTCGACCTGCTGCCAGGGGTCGGTTTCGTGGCGCGGCCAGCCGGACGAGGCGCCGTAACTGCGGTGATCATAGACCAGCACCACAAATCCGGCCGCGGCAAAGACGGAAGCATAATCATCCAATCCCATGGCCATGAGGGCGGAGAAACCATGACTCATGACGATCAGCGGACGGGATTCATCGCCGCCTGGTTGGTAGAGCCAGCCGGCCAGCCTTTCGCCGTTGGCATCAATGACGATATCCCGGCGCTCGGTCATAGGGCCAGGGTATCCCTGACTTGCGCCAACGGCACCGGATCGTCCTGCAGCAACAGCACCGCCGCCGCCTTGTCAAAGCGGTTCTCTCCCGCCGCCAGGGGATCCTGCGGCAGCAGGCGGTGATCGACCACCATGTGGGACAGCAACAGGCGCCGGGCATCGCCGCCCGCCGCACCCACCGTGGCCCCTTCCCAGGCCAGCAAAACGGCGGATGCGGCATGATACAGCGCATTGGTTGCCAGACGGCCCTTGTCCTCCTGGGCCGGGTCGCCCGCGACCTCCTCGGCAAAAGTGAAGGCCCGTTCAACCTGGGCCGATAACAGGCCCTTGAACTGGCCCGGAAGTTCCGGCGCATCATCGATCTTTTCCTGCAAGGTTCCGGCCAGGGTTTCATGGGCCCGGACCTTGGCGATGGCACGGGTGATGACATCGAGGGCATTGATGTTCGAAGTGCCCTCCCACAGCAAACCCACCTGGGCATCCCGGATCAGGCGGGCGTTGACCCAATCCTCCACATAGCCGTTGCCGCCCCGCACCTCCATGGCACCAGTGGCGACCGGCACATTGTCGCGGCAGGCACGGAATTTCAGCAGCGGTGTGAGGATACGCACGAGGCCTTCCGCCGTGGCATCACCCTTGTTGGCGGCGGCCATGATGTGACCGGTGAACAAGAACATGCTCAGGGCCTGTTCGGTGGGCAGCATTTGTTTCAACAGTTGCCGGCGCAACAGGGGAAACTCAATAATGTTCTGGCCGAATTGTCGGCGGTTGCGCGCCACCTGCAGGGATTTGTTGAGGCAACGGCGCATCATGGCGGCCGCCCGTACGCCGTGGGAAAGCCGTGACAGGCTGACCGTCTTCATGATCTGCTTGATGCCGGTATTTAGTTCGCCGATCAGATAACCGATGGCACCATCCAGCGTGACCTCGCCCGAGGCCATGGACCAGGTACCCAGTTTATCCTTCAGGCGCACGATACGATAATTGTTGCGGCTGCCATCAGGCAATTCGCGCGGCACCAGAAACATGCTGAGACCCCGGCTGCCTTCCACCGCGCCCTCGGTCCGGGCCAGCAGCAGGATCACCTCCGCATCGGCGTTGGAGCAGAACCATTTGTCGCCATCGATCAGCCAATGGTCGCCCTCGGCCCGGGCCATGACCTCGATATTGCCGACGTCGGAGCCCGCGCCCTGTTCGGTCAGGAACTGCGCGCAGCGCCACAGCTCGTCCATATCGTTGGACAGCATGCGCGGCAGATAGCGTTCCTTCAGCGCCTCGCTGGCCTGATTGCGCATCAGGGTCAGGCCCGTATCGGCCATGGAGACCGGACACATCAGGCCAAACTCCCCCTGCACGAACAGATATTGAAAGATGTAACGGACCAGGGGCGGCATGGCCTCGGGCCAGCCGAACACACCCGCCACATGGCACATGCGGTGAATGGAGAATTCGCCGTAAGCCAGTTGCTCCATCTCGCGATAGGCCGGGTGATGTTCGATGCTTTCCAGATCACGTCCGGCGGCATCGCGCGGATGCAGCACGGGCGGATGCCGGTCCGCGATCCGCGATAGTTCGTCCAGCCGTCCACCGCCCAGGGCGCCCAACCGGTCCATTTGCGGCTCCACCACGGCGCGCAGGTCATCGGGCAGATAGGCGGCGATGCCGCTTTGCAGGCCCTTGTCGACCGCGAAGAAATTCATCCCCGCGCAGTCCGGCGCCACCCAATCGGCGCCCTGCGTGGAGGTGGTCATGCCGCCTGCACCGCCTTCAGGATCGGGGCCCAGTCCTCAACCATATCCTCCTGGCCGGGATTGTATTGCACCGCAATCTGGCTATAGCCGGCATTCTTCAGATTGGTCAGGCGTTCCACCAGTTCGTCACGGCTACCGGTAAAGGTCTTTTCCCGGATCAGATCGCCGGTCACCAGATGCCGCTCGTCATCGCGCACGAACATCATGTGGCCCCGATGCAGGCTCAGATACTTGGCATCGCTGGGTTGGTAGGATTGGTAGAGCTTGTGATACTGGTCCACCAGCTCCCGCTGCCAATCGGGCAAGGTGATCTGCTCGCCGGTCTTGGCCTCCGCCTCGACGATGGCATGCATGAAAATCGCCGCCCCGGGGCCGGCGTGCGCGACGGCCCGGTCACTGTCATAGGCCTCGCCCGGGGCCAGGACGCAGCCCAGGGTCAACATGGTGGCGTAAAGATCTTCCGGCGCGTTGCCCGCTTCCGCCCAAGAGGTCTGCATCCGCTGCAGATCCCGCAGGCCCGTGCGTTCGGTAAAGACGATATCGATCCAGGCCGCCTTCAATTTCGCCGTCAGGGCGCGACTGCGGGGACCGAAAGCCGAGACGTGCAGAGGCAACGGCGATTCGATATCGATCAGGCCGAATTCGGGATTGAGGAAATTCGCCTTGGGTCGCTTGCCCTCGAACGGCACCTCGACAATTTCTCCCGACAGCATGCCATAGACGGCCTGGATATAGTCCTCCATGTCATCCATCTTCATGGCGCCATAGCCCATGGTACGCCGGCCCGTGAAACCGGTGCCGACACCGAAATGGGCCCGCCCCGGCGCCATGGCGTTCAGGGTGGCAAAGGCATTGGCCGTCACCGGCGCGATGCGGTTCGAGGGGATCAGGACGCCCGTGGCGAGATTGATCTTCTTGGTCCGCATGGCCGCCGCCGCCATGGCCATGAAGACATCGCCGCAAAGCTGTTGGGTGTCATAGAACCAGGCATAGTCGAAACCAAGTTCCTCGGCCCGTTCAACAATCTTCCAGCTATCGCCACCCGAAGGCACGCCAAGACCAATATCCATCATTTCACTCCTTACAATGCCGCCAAGACATCATCCGCCGGCCGGTAATCCAAATTCAAATCGTTCGCCACGGCCTCGTACGTCACCTTGCCGCCGTGCACGTTCAGGCCCGCCTTCAAATGCGGATCATCGCGCATGGCCTGGGCGAAACCCTTGTCGGCCAGGGCCAGCATGAAGGGCAGCGTGGCGTTGTTCAGGGCGAAGGTCGAGGTACGGGCCACAGCGCCGGGCATGTTGGCGACGCAATAATGCACCACGTCATGAACCTGGTAGGTGGGATTGTCGTGCGTCGTTGCCTTGGCGGTTTCAATGCAGCCGCCCTGATCGATCGCCACATCGACGATGACCGCGCCCCGGCGCATGCCCTTGATCATCTCCTCGCTGACCAGACGCGGTGCCGCCGCCCCAGGCACCAGCACCGCGCCGATCACCAGGTCCGAATTCATCACGTGTTTTTCAATGGTATCGACGGTGGAATAGATGGTGTTCAGGGAGGAGGAGAACTGATCATCCAGTTCTTTCAATCGGCGCAAGTTCAGATCGATTACCGTGACCCGGGCCTCGCAACCGATCGCGATACGCGCCGCATTTGAACCCACGACGCCGCCGCCCAGGATCAGCACGTCCGCCGCCGGCACGCCGGCCACGCCGCCCAGCAGCGCCCCGCGCCCGCCCTGGTACATTTCCAGACAATGGGCGCCAGCCTGGATTGACATGCGCCCGGCCACCTCCGACATGGGCGCCAACAGGGGCAGGCCGCTGAAGTCATCCGTCACGGTTTCATAGGCAATGGCGGTGGCGCCGGAGGCCAGCAGTCCCTTGGTCTGATCGGGATCGGGGGCCAGATGCAGATAGGTGAACAGCACCTGACCCTCACGCAGCATGGCGATTTCAGGTGGTTGCGGCTCCTTCACCTTGACGATCATGTCGGCCCGGGCAAAGACCTCCGCCGCGCCGTCAACAACTTCCGCGCCGGCCGCGATATAGTCCTCGTCCAACAGGCCGATGGCGGCCCCGGCATTGCTTTCAACCACGGCGCCATGGCCGTGATGCACCGCTTCCCGCACCGAAGTGGGCGTCAGCCCGACCCGGTATTCATGGTTCTTCACCTCTTTCGGAACACCGATCAGCATGGCCCTGGCCCTTCTGTATTTTTTCCCTATTCAAGCGCCTTAATGACGTTGGAGGTAATTTCGACCATTTCGTCGATATGGCTCTTTTCCAGGATCAATGGCGGCGACAGGGCAATGATATCGCCGGTCACCCGGATCATCAGGCCGGCCTCGTAGGCCTTGATGCAGGCCTCCATGCCGCGCTTGCCCGGCGCACCTTCGCGCGATGACAGCTCGATGCCGGCGACCAATCCGATGTTGCGGATATCGATCACGTTGGGCAGGCCCTTCATGGCATGCACCGCCTCTTCCCAATAGGGGCTCAAATCGGCGGCACGCTGGAACAGCCCTTCCTCCTCATATACCTCCAAGGTGGCCGTGGCGGCGGCGCAGGCCAGGGGATGGGCGGAATAGGTATAGCCATGGAACAGTTCGATCCCCTCCGGGCTGCCCTCCATGAAGGCGTCATAGATCAGGTTGTCGGCGGCCACGGCGCCCATGGGCACATAGCCCGACGTCAGACCCTTGGCCATGGTGAACAGGTCCGGTTTGACGCCGAAATATTCCGAGGCGAAGGAACTGCCCAGGCGGCCGAAACCGGTAATGACCTCATCAAAGATCAACAGGATGCCGTGCTTTTCGGTGATCGCGCGCAGCCGCTCCAGATACCCCTTGGGCGGCACCAGGACGCCGGTGGAACCCGCCATGGGTTCGACAATGACGGCGGCGATGGTCGAGGCATCATGCAGGGCGACCAGGTTTTCCAATTCGTCCGCCAGATGGGCGCCCCATTCGGGCTGTCCCTTGGTGAAGGCCTGCTCCGCCAGATTATGGGTGTGGGGCAGATGATCCACACCATTCATCAGCGGGCCAAAGAATTTCCGGTTGGCGGGAATGCCACCCACCGAGATACCGCCGAAACCGACGCCATGGTAACCCCGCGCCCGACCGATCAACCGGGTACGGGAGGATTCACCCCGGACACGGTGATAGGCCAAAGCGATCTTCAGCGCCGTGTCGACGGCTTCGGAGCCGGAATTGGTATAAAAGATCCGGTCCATGCCCTCGGGCGTCATGAGCGACAATTTCTGCGCCAGATCGAACGACAACGGCTGACTGAATTGGAACGACGGGGTGAATTCCAGGGTATCGGTCTGGGCCTTTACCGCCTCCACCACCTTCGGGTGGCCATGGCCGATATTGACGCACCACAGGCCGGCCGAACCATCCAGGATGTCGCGGCCGTCGTGGCTTTTGTAATGCATGCCTTTGGCCGAGACCAACAGGCGGGGCGCCGCCTTGAACTCCCGGTTCGAGGTGAAGGGCATCCAGAACTGCGACAGATCGTTAGGCTGGACGTTGGCTGTTGTGATGGGCTTGTTCATGGCGATCTCCAAAGAATTATCTAGTGACAATGTATCAAGCTGCCGCTCGCGGACAAACCGTTAAACCGCGCTAGTCGCGATCCGGCAGCAGGTCCATGATCTGTTCCAAGTTCTCGATACGCTGGCTGATTTCGAGATTGCTGTCCATGCGCATGGTCAAGGCGTTGATGCCGGCATCGCGATAGGTTTCAAAACGCTTGCGCACCATGTCGGGAGTGCCGACGGCGCCGAACTCCGTGACCATTTCATCGGGCACGCGTTCAGCCGCTTCCTGGCGCTTGCCATCGATCCATAGCCGTTGGATCGCCAGGGCGTCATCGGTATAGCCGGCCCGCTTGAAGGCATCGTTGTAGAAGTTCGTCTTTTCCGATCCCATGGCACCCATGGAAAAGGCGACGCCGGGCTTATAGGCATCGATCAGTTCCTGAACATTTTCGCCCACCGAGACATTGCACGAGGCATGCAGATCCATGTCGGTCAGGCTGCGTCCCGCGTCCGCCGCGCCCTTGCGCAAATGATCCATATGCGCCTCCGCATGGTCCGGCGAAAATGAGGTGCCCAGCCAGCCGTCGGCGGCGGCACCGGTATATTCCAGGGACTTGGGGCCAAGCGTGGCGAGGTAGATGGGAATATCTTTGGGCTGGTGGTCCAGGCGGATCGCCTTACCCTCTCCATCGGGCAGCGGCAGGACAAAGTGCTTGCCCTCGTAACGCAGCTTTTCGCCGCGAAAGCCCATGCGGATGATATCCACGGTTTCCCGCAATCGCCCCAGGGGCGCCTTGTAGGAGACGCCCTGCAAGCCTTCCACCACCTGGGGCCCGCTGACGCCCAGGCCGAGAATAAAGCGGCCGTTGGTCAGATTATCCAGGGACAGGGCGGTCATGGCCGTCATCGACGGTGTCCGCGCGCTGATCTGCATGATCCCCGTGCCCAGAATGATCTTGTCCGTCAACGCGCCCAAATAGCCCAGGGTGGTTACCGCGTCATGGCCCCAGGCCTCGGCCGACCAGGCGTAGGTAACGCCCAATTTCTCCGCCTGCTGGATGTAATCCACCAATCCCAGGATATCGACCCGGTTATAGGCGCCGATGGAAATCGATACTTTCATTCTGCTGTCTCTCCTAGTCCTGTGGGACGGTGAATTCGGGGCCCTTGGGACACAGGCGCACGCCGGGCCGCAGGTTCTTGTAAGGCAGACTTTCAGGCCGATCAATGCTGGCGCCGGGCGCTTCCACCACCAGGATCTGTTCCGCGATGTCGGTAAAATCGGCGCGGAAATGCACACTGCTTTTCAGGCCGAGAATTTTCTGTTCTTCCGGCTCGCAGCCCAGATGGCGGAAGATCTCCTTGTCGGCGGCCTGCATGCGGTTGCTGGAGACCACGACGGATACGCCGCCGATGCGCAGCAGCGCCATGGGGCCAAGGTTTGGCGTCGCGCCCTTGTAAAACGGCCCCGTGCAGGTGAAGGAGCCGCTGCCCAGGGCTATCACCTTGAACCGGCCCCTGAAGGGCGGGTCGCCGTCGGTATAGATCTTGCCACCCAGGGCGACATCGATTTCCGCCCCCTGCCCCGCCGCATGAGCCTGGGCCGCGGCCTCCGGATCGACCAGGGCACCGACTACGGCGCGGTCGGCGCCTTGTTCGACCAGCGAACGCAGCAGCCCCGTGGTGTCCGAGGTGGCCCCGGCACCGCAATTATCCTGCACATCGGCCAGCACATAGGGCTTGTGCACATTGGAGACGATGACCTGGGATACCGCCTCATTGGGCGTCAGGCGCGGCACCTGAAAGGCGGCTTCCTGCTCCAAAATGGCGTTATAGAGCGCATCCGCCGCACTATCGGCGGCGGCCTGATCATCGCCATAGGCGACAACCACGGGGCCGCAATCCCAGATATCGGCAGGCGGAAATCCCGGCGTGAACGAAATCGAACGCACCCCCGCCGCTGTCTCCAGTTCCGCCAGCCGGGCGTAGGTGCCCAACGCCGGTTCGGCCATGGTGCATTGGCCGGTCAGGGGCATCAGAAAGGGGATGGCGCGATGGGCCTTGGCCGGCGGCCCATCCTGCCGCCTCAGCAAATGATCGAGGTATCGCGCCGCCCGCCGGCCCGTATCGGCCATATCCACGTGGGGGTAGGTGCGATAGGCGATCAGGCCGTCGCAATTGTCGAACATGGTCCGGGTGGTATTGCTGTGCAGATCAAGACTGACCACCAGGGGCACATCCGGGCCCAGCTGCCGCCGCACCCGGGCCAGCAATTCGCCCTCGCCGTCCTCGTGATGCTCGCAAACCATGGCGCCATGCAGATCGAGATAGACCGCATCGAACGGCGCCGCCGCCTCCAACCCCTCCAGCAGTATCGTCATGTAGGTTTCGAAGGCATGCTCGGTCACATGTGCCGATGGGATGGCGCAACACCAGGCAACCGGGGCCAGTTCGTGGCCCAGGGAGCGGGCCTGATCCATGAAACCGGCGATGGCGATATTCTTGCCGGGCATGACGGACAGAATTTCTTCCCCGAAGGTCAAACCGGGAAAACTTTCGGCGCGCACGAAATCGTCCCAGCTTGCCTGCAACGGCGCGAATGTATTGGTTTCGTGCAAAAAACCCGCGATGGCGATCCGACTCATGAACGCTTCCTTCTTTTCCGAAGTGTTAAGCGGCGGCGAGGCATGATCCGAGACCCCAGATCCTGCCGCGTCGCCAGTTTTCGGCCACCCGGAAATACCACGTCCCGCATGCCGCCATTCCTTTCCTGATGGTATTGCGCCCGTTAGGCTAGCGGATTTCCGGTCTGATTGGCAACGCGGCGCGCTGCCGGGACAGTTGGGAAGATACCCGGCCAGGCTCATAAACGATCGGATCACCTGCTGGCGTTGCAGTTCCCGAATTTATGGGTTTTCCGCAGCCATTGCGATCACTCAAAAATCCATATGCTATTGGACATAAGTCCGATTTAATCAACATGATACATCCAAGTAAATATATATACCAATACTAGACAGCCTAACTATTTTTTGTAACATAACGATTTATTAATGCAATTCAGTAATAATATACGAAATAAATACACTAATTCTCGAACTCGCCGCTTCACAATTTCGTTTGGGGGGCACCCTGAATACGGAGCGGTGGGACATCGGCAAGAGGGGAAATGCCATGCAAATACCAGAATTAAGAATTTCGGGCCGCCTGAGCTTTGGCTTTGGTGTCCTTGTCGTCGTGCTGATCGCTGCCGTTGCTTCCACGTTGTTCGAAGTCAGCGGCGTCAAAACCGTAACCGACCGCATCGTTAATCTGCG
>JASLLM010000071.1 GCA_030747035.1 Alphaproteobacteria bacterium
GACAGACCAGACAAAATAGCCTCAATCACCCGGAGAGAATGGGCGATCGTGTCATGACTTATGGCGACTGGTATTAGCCCTTCCGCACTTCGTCCGAGGCCTGCCAGACCATTTTGCCGGTGCGTTTGCGGCCCAGCAGTTCGATGGGATCCTGATTGTCGATATGGCCGTAAATGCCACGGTAGACGGAAAAGCCGCAAAGCTCCTGCAGGCGCCTGGGAAAGCTGCGCAGACGCGCCATGTCGATGCCAAGCTGCTGGTTTTCCTGCTGCCGGATCCAGCCGGCGCAGTAATAGCAGGCAATGCCGTCGCGCCGCGCCTCGCTCTTGTTGTGGCCGCCGCCGTGCCACAGGGTGGAATACCAGACCAGTACGCTGCCCGCCGGCATTTCGGCGCAAACGGTTTCGTAGCTGCCGTCATAGTCGGGATCATGGTCGAAGTTGTGGCTGCCTGGCACGATCCGCGTGGCGCCGTTTGCTTCGGTAAAATCGCTCAAGGCCCACATGGAATTGACCGCGATGGGCAGGTGCGGCCGGGGCAGGGGGATCATCTGGCTGTCGGAATGCAGCGGTTGCGGTACCTGCCCCGGTCCGGGACAGATCGCGGACAGGGAGGACAGTTGCAGGCCCGGGTCCAGCATCCGCTCGACCAAGGGCAGGGTGCCGTCAAAGATGGGTATCTTGGCGAAGGCCGGATGATAGCCCAGCAGATTATAGATCCGTGTCGTCCGCGTGCCCTCGAAGGCGGTGTCGCGGTAGCCGAATTCATGCGCCTGTTCGATCTCGGCCAGGGCGGCCTTCAACTCGGCCAGCAGATCGTTGGGAATAACGTTCTCCAGCACCGTGAAACCGTCCCGCTCAAGCTTGCGTAGATGCCCGGCGATGGCCTGTTCCGATATTTTCGTCGTTTTCATGATCGGCAGTCTTTACAATCCCGCTATCTCTGATATCCGCTTATCCCACCGATGCCCCAACAAAGGAAACAACAATATGGCCGCCAAGGTACGCCCCCTGATTGCCGGTAACTGGAAAATGAATGGCCTGAAGTCAGCCGCCCTGCGGGAGGCCAAAAAGCTGGCGACGCGCATGCGCAAGGAAAAGCGGCCGGGCTGTGATGTCCTGATCTGCCCGCCGGCGCCCTTGCTGGCACCCCTGCGGGAGGCGGTGAAGGGCAGCCGGATTGCCCTGGGCGGACAGAATTGCCACGCCGCACCATCCGGCGCCCATACCGGCGATATTTCGGCCGAGATGCTGGGCGATGCCGGTTGCGGCTATGTCATTGTCGGCCATTCGGAACGCCGGGCCGATCATGGTGAAAGCAGCAGAGAGGTCCGCGCCAAGGCCGAGGCGGCGCATCGCGCCGGCCTGCGCGCCATCATCTGCATCGGCGAAACCGGGGCGGAACGCAAAAAGGGCCAGACCCTGGCGGTGATCGGCAAGCAATTGACGGATTCGCTGCCCAAGGGCTGCAGCGCCAAGAACACGGTCGTGGCTTACGAGCCGGTCTGGGCTATCGGTACCGGACTGACACCGACGGCGGCTGACGTGGCGGCGGTGCATGCCTCCATCCGGGTCCGCCTGAAACGCCGCTTCAAGGATGAAGGTATGAAGATGCGGCTGCTGTACGGCGGCTCGGTCAAGGGTTCCAATGCGGCGGAATTGATGGCGGTGGAAAACGTCAATGGCGCCCTGGTGGGCGGCGCCTCCTTGACCGCCGCCGACTTCTGGCCCATCGTCAAGTCCTGTCTGTAGATAGCGGCACTTGGGCATTTGGGGATTGGGGAGCCCTGCAATGAGCGACAGTGAAGATCATAGCGATCCGAACCATAGTCATTTAAGCGACACGGACCTGCGCGTGCGCAGCCTGGAATCCCTGCTGCTGGAAAAGGGCATGGTCGACGCGGACGCGCTGGAGGCCTTGATCCAGACCTACGAACACAAGGTCGGGCCGCAAAACGGCGCCCGCGTCGTGGCCCGGGCCTGGAGCGAGCCGGACTACAAGGACTGGCTGCTGCGCGATGCCACCGCCGCCATCGCCGATATGGGTTACCACGGCCGCCAGGGCGAGCATATGTACGTGGTGGAGAACACGGGCGAGGTCCATAACCTGGTGGTCTGCACCTTGTGCTCCTGCTACCCCTGGCCGGTGCTGGGTCTGCCGCCCACCTGGTACAAATCGGCGCCCTACCGTTCCCGCGCCGTCATGGACCCGCGCGGCGTGTTGCGTGAATTCGGCACGGAAATTGGCGCTGACGTGGCGGTCCGGGTCTGGGACAGTACGGCGGAACTGCGCTATCTGGTCCTGCCCGAACGCCCCGAAGGCACCGAGGGTATGAGCCAGGAGGAGTTGGCCGCCCTGGTAGGCCGTAACAGCATGATCGGCGTTGAAAAGGTGGCATCACCCAATGGCGGAGCCGCAAGATGAACGGCGCACACGACATGGGCGGCATGCATGGCCTTGGCCCCATTGATGCCGAAATCGACGAGCCGGTCTTTCACCATGATTGGGAACGCCGTGTCCTGGCCCTGACCCTGGCATCAGGTGCCATGGGGAAATGGAACATCGATATCTCCCGCCATGCCCGCGAGAACCAGCCGCCGGCTGAATATCTGGCCAACAGCTATTACCAGACCTGGTTGGTGGGGTTGGAGAAGTTGCTGGTAGAGAGCGGCCTGGTGACGGCAGATGAAATCGCCAACGGCAGGTCCGCCGCGCCTTTGCCTGACGATCTTGAAGAGCGGGTGCTGAAGGCGGAGGCGGTCGAGGCCGTGCTGAGCCGGGGCGACAATTTCACCGTGGAGGATGATATCCCGGCTAAATTCGCCGTCGGTGAACCGGTGCGGGTCTTGAACAATCACCCAACGCATCACACCCGCGCGCCGCGCTATGTGCGGGGCAAGTGCGGTGTGGTGGAGCGGGACCACGGCGTCTTCGTCTTCGCCGATGAAAATTCCAAGGGCCCCGGCCATCGCGTGGGTCAGCACGTTTACAGTGTCTGTTTCCCGGCCCAGGAACTATGGGGCCCGGATGCCGCCGCCGCCGACCGCATCAACGTCGACCTGTGGGATGGCCACCTGGAAGCCGCGCCATCCTAACTTGTTCATTGATGCTGGCGCCCCGGCGCAATAAGTTTAGGCTGTCCTTAACCGATCCCCCCGGTCCTGCCTGAACAACAAGCGTCGTATAGCCATCATGATTACTGGAAAACTCCTTGTCGCCAATCGCGGCGAGATCGCCACGCGCATCTGCCGCGCCGCCGCCGAGCTCGATTTGCAGACCGTCGCGGTCTACCCGGAGGATGACGCCGCCAGCCTGCATACCCGCAAGGCCGATCAGGCCTGCCTGCTGCCGGGGCGCGGGGTCGCGGCCTATCTTGACGGCGACGCCATTATTTCCGCTGCCAAGGAAAGCGGCGCGACGGCGGTGCATCCCGGTTATGGCTTCCTTTCCGAGAACCCCGATTTCGCCCGTGCCTGCGCGGCCGCCGGGCTGATCTTTGTCGGGCCGGCACCGGAAACCCTGGCGCTGTTCGGCGACAAGGGCGCGGCCCGGCAATTGGCGGAGGCACAAGGCGTGCCGGTATTGCCGGGCACCACGGCGCCGAGCAGTTTGGAGGAGGCGCGCGCCTTTCTGGCCGATCTTGGTCCCGGCGGCGCGGTCATGGTCAAGGCGGTGGCGGGTGGCGGCGGCCGGGGCATGCGCCCGGTGCTCAACGACGGCGAGCTGGAAGAGGCCTTCACCCGCGCCAGTTCGGAAGCGGCGGCCGGTTTCGGCAATGGCGATCTGTTCGTCGAGCGTTTGGTCCGGCGGGCCCGCCATATCGAGATACAGATCATGGGCGACGGCCGGGAGGTCTCCCATCTGTGGGAACGCGACTGTTCCCTGCAGCGCCGCCGCCAGAAGGTCGTCGAAATTGCCCCCGCGCCCGGCCTGGAGTCCGTATTGCGGGATCAACTGATCGACGCCGCCCTGCGTCTGGGTGGGGCGGCGAACTATCTCAATCTGGGCACCGTGGAATTTCTTGTCGATGGCGACAGCGGCGAGTTTTTCTTTATCGAGGCCAACCCGCGCCTGCAGGTCGAACATACGGTGACCGAGGAAATCACCGGCTTGAACCTGGTGGAGCTGCAGTTGCAACTGGCCGGCGGCCAGAGCCTGGACGAGCTTGGGCTGGGCCGCGACAAGATACCGGCACCCCGCGGCATCGCCATGCAATTGCGCATCAATACAGAGAGCATGAGCGCGAATGGCGAGGCCAAGCCCGGCGGCGGCACCATCACCGCCTTTGAAGCACCGTCGGGACGCGGCATTCGGGTCGACAGCTACGGCTATGTAGGTTACCGGACCTCCCCGGCTTACGACCCGCTGTTGGCCAAGTTGATCGTGCATACTGGCTCTGGCCGCCTAGGCGACATCATGAACAAGGGCTACCGTGCGCTCTGCGAATTTCACATCGCCGGCCTGCCCACCAATCTGTCTTTTTTGCAGGCCTTGGTCCGTGACGATGCGGTGCGCGGCGGCGCCGTCGATACCGGCTTTGTCGAAGCGCAATCGGCTGCCCTTGTTTCGGCGGCGGGAGGTGCGCATCCCCATCTCTACTTCGCCCCAACGACGGAGGCCGAAGCGCCCCCCGCCCATACCGGCCGGGCCGGCGCCAAGGTTGATGCCGACGATCCCCTGGCGGTGCTGGCCTATGGCCAGGCCGAACGCCAGGGACCGAGCGGCCAGCGCGAGGCCGAAGCGGCGCTGGCCGAGGGCATGTTGGCGGTGTGGGCGCCCATGCAGGGCACGGTGGTCTCGCTCGAAGTCGCGGAAGGCAGCGCGGTGGCGCGCGGCGGGCAACTGGCGGTGATTGAAGCCATGAAGATGGAGCATGTCATCACGGCGGAGGCGGCGGGCACCGTGCGCGCCCTGCACGTGGTGCCCGGCGATACCCTGTGGGAGGATCAGTTGCTGATGACCCTGGAGCCCGATGACGGTTTGGGTGAAGCGGAGAGCGCGGTCGAGGAAGTCGATTTGGATGTCATTCGCGATGACCTTCGTGAGGTGCTGGACCGCCGCGCCCTGACCACCGATGAGCAACGCCCCGACGCGGTGGCGCGGCGGCGCAAGACCAAGCAACGCACGGTGCGCAAGAATGTCGAGGATCTGGTCGATGCGGACAGTTTCGTCGAGTATGGCCCCCTGGTCGTTGCGGCCCAGCGCCAGCGCCGTGGCCTCGACGACCTGCTGACCCGCAGCCCCGCTGATGGCCTGATCACCGGCGTCGGCAGCGTCAATGGCGACCTGTTCGACGATCCGGCCAGCCAGGCCGCCGTCATGGCCTATGACTACACCGTTTTCGCCGGCACCCAAGGGGTGCATAACCATTGGAAGACCGACCGGATTATCGATATCTCCCAACAGGGCCGTTTGCCCTTTATTCTTTTTGCCGAGGGCGGCGGCGGCCGGCCCGGTGATACTGACTACGGTGGTTTTGTCGGCCAGAACACCTTTCATCATTTCGGCCAGCTCTCGGGCTTGGTGCCCATGGTCTCCATTGTTTCGGGCCGTTGCTTTGCCGGCAACGCGGCATTGCTGGGCTGTTGCGACGTCATCATCGCCACCGAAGACGCCAATATCGGCATGGGTGGGCCGGCGATGATCGAAGGCGGCGGCCTGGGCGTTTTCGCGCCGGAGGAAATCGGGCCGCTGTCGGTACAGACCGTAAGCGGCGTGGTCGACCTGGCGGTCGCCGACGAGGCCGAGGCGGTGGCGGCGGCAAAGAAGTATCTGTCCTACTTCCAGGGCCGGGTGGCGAAATGGCAGGAACCGGATCAGCGGCAAATGCGCGCCATCGTGCCGGAGAACCGGTTGCGGGTTTACGAGGTACGCCGGGTGATCGAAACCCTGGCCGATGTTGATTCAGTAATGGAACTGCGCCAGGCCTTCGGGCAGACCATGATCACCTCTCTGATCCGGGTGGAGGGCCGGCCGGTGGGCATCATCGCCAACGATCCCCAGCATCTGGGCGGCGCCATCGACAGCGACGGCTCGGACAAGGCGGCGCGTTTCATGCAGCTTTGCGACGCCTTCGATATTCCCTTGCTATATCTCTGCGACACCCCGGGCATCATGGTCGGGCCGGAGGTGGAGAAGACCGCCCTGGTGCGTCATTCCTCGCGCATGTTCCTGGTCGGCTGCAATATCTCCGTGCCCTATTTCACCGTGGTGCTGCGCAAGGCCTATGGCCTGGGCGGCATCGGCATGGCCGGGGGCAATTTCCGGGCGCCGTATTTCTCGGTCTCCTGGCCAACCGGCGAATTCGGCCCCATGGGTCTGGAGGGACAGGTCAAGCTGGGCTATCGCGCCGAGCTTGAAGCCCTCGAGGACCCGGAGGCGCGGCGGCTGTATTACGAGAAAATGGTCGCCGAAGCCTATGAAGACGGCAAGGCCCTGCAGCGTTCCACCTCTTTCGGAATTGACGATACCATCGACCCGGCGGATACCCGGCGCTGGCTTGCCACCTTGCTTGCCTCGGTCCGCCCGCCGCTGCCGCGCGATGGCAAGAAACGCGCCATGGTGGATGCCTGGTAGGGCGGATTTCCCCATCGTAGGGCCGCTTGGGCGTCCTGGATGATCTCCGCCGGTTCATCGGCACCCGGAGCCGATGCCTTGCGGCCCACCAGCGCCAACGAGGCCAGATTATCGATTAGGGTATCGGCCTTGAAATGGGCCGTCGACCCGGCCTTGGAGATGGGGATATTGGTGGTATCGCCGGCCACGAAAACGTTGGGCGTGCCTTCCCTGTTCAGGGTTTCCTGGTCGGTCGGCACTCAGCCGTCGGCATCCAAATCGGAGGCTTCGATGACCTCGGCCCCGCGATGGAGCGGGATGGTCACCAGCATGTTGTAGGGCGGGGTCGGGCCCTTCCCCGAATCAATGGACTTCGCGGCGCAGCGGTCCGTGTGTATGGCAAACCGCAAGGCTCAGGTGTCACCAACCTGTCGCTGATGACTACAGCCCCAGGGCAACGGCGGCTCTTTCGAGCTCGTCTCCGGTTTCACCATGGGTGAGACAGAAGGCCCGTACCTTTCTTGAATAGAGCTGCAGGTCATACTCATTTGAGTAACCGATCGCGCCATGCAAACGCTGTGCATCGCTGGCAATGCGCGCCACGGCATCGTTGGCAAAGGCTTTGGTCGAGGCAACTTCCAATGCGGCCGGTTGGCCCTGATCGATAAGGCAGGCAGCTTCAAGCGCAAGCAGGCGGCATGCATCTGCCTGAATACGCATGTCCGCGCATGGATGAGAGACGGCCTGAAACGAGCCTATGGCCTTGCCGAACTGTTGCCTCAATCTTGCGTGCCCGGTCGTCAGATCGATGATGCCTTCGGACAATCCAACGGCTTCCGCGACGGCAAGAACCGCCGCCACCTCGAGACCGGCATTCAGGGCGGCAACCGCACGTTCTCCCTGGGCCAGAATACGGTCCCTGGGAATTGCGACATTTTGAAAGCGCAGGTGAAAAAGTGGCTCACCGCCAATGGTCTTGTGCCGCGACATTTCGAGGCCGTCAGACTCGCCGCTCACCACGACCAATACAAACTCGCCATCCGCATTTCTGGCCGATGTGATGATTTCCTTCGCGACGGAGGCGTAGGGCACCAACACTTTTTCGCCGGTAACTTTCAAATCCTCGCCCGCAATAGCCAGTTGCAGCGACGGCACGCTTCTTTCGTTTCGCCCGTCCGCTTCCACAAGCGCGACACTGATCACCTCGCCCTTGCTTGCCAGTTTAATCAATAGCTCTTCGGTGAGTGGACTTGCAGGGACCGACCGCAGCATAGCCGATGCCAAACCGGCACTTACGACCAAGGGGGTTGAGGCGACGGCCCTGCCCATCTCTTCTGCAAGAACACAAAGGTCAAGGATGCCTCGACCACCGCCTCCATATCTTTCCGGAAGAGACGCGCCGGTCCAACCAAGCCCGGTAATCTCGTCCCACAAGGGCCGGGAAAAGCCATCCGGGCTCGCTTCAATGTCTCGAATTTTCTCCGAATTCAGTTCCGTGGCAAGAAAACGGCGGGCATTTTCCTGAATGAGTTCCTGAATGGAATCCAGGGTCAAATCCATTTATCGCGCCTCCTCATCGTGGAAGCGCAAGGCCGCGCTGGGCAATGATATTGCGTTGGATTTCGTTGCTCCCCGCCGCAATGACCATGGGAATGCTGTGAACCCAATGGCCGTACATTTGCCCAGCCAGCGGGGCCATGGGATCGCTGGCAACGAGTTGCCCCTTTGAGCCCAAGATCTCCATGCCTACTTCGCCGGCATAAACGCCCAACTCCGTCGCGAAGACCTTGGCGATGGCGGGATCTTCGTCTTTTGTTACGTCTTTCGCCTGGTCCGAGATTACGCGATAGCTCAGCATTTTCGCGGCCCGGGTGCGGACATGCATCCTGACCAGGGCCTCGCGCACCGGTTGACGCTTGGCCAATGGCTCACCATTCTCATCCTTGGTGGTTTTGGCGTATTCAATCAATCTGTCGAGGACGGTTTCGGTGCTTGAATGCCAGGCTATGCCGGTCCGCTCATAGCCGAGAGCCGACATCGCGACCATCCAGCCTTCATTGCGTGGACCCAGCAGACAATCGTAGGGGACCTCTACATCGTCAAAAAAAACCTCGCTGAACTCAACCGGCCCGCCCATGGAATCGATCGGCCGAACCGTAATGCCGGGTGTTCTCATATCCAGCAGGAACATGGAAAGTCCCTTGTATCGCAATGCTTCAGGATCCGTTCGCGCCAGCAAGAAACAATGATCGGCGGCTGTTGCATAGCTGGTCCAAATTTTTTGACCACGCACAACAAAGCTCTGGCCATTGTCCTGAGCCTGGGTGCTGATTGCGGCCAGATCTGATCCGGCGCCTGGTTCGGAAAATCCCTGACACCACAAGGCGTCTCCATTTGCCATCGGTTTGAGATAGCGGTCCTTTTGTTCCGGCGTGCCAAACATCATGATCGCGGGGCCGATATAGTTAAGGTTCATATATTGCGGGCCGCGCGGTTCGCCGTGGGCCCACATTTCCTCCCGCACGACCATTTGCATCCACAGATCGGCGTCGGCGCCGCCATATTGCTTCGGCCAGGCCATGGTCAGCCAGCCTCTCGCGGCGAGTTTCTTGCAGAACTCACGGGTGAACGGGAACATTCTCTCGTCGTCGCCAAAGATACCGGACCACCACTCCGGCAGCTCCTCTCGCAAGAATTGGCGAAGCTCCGTGCGAAACGCTTCGGTGGGTTCTGGAAAGCTAAAGTCCATGAATGTCTCGCCTTTCTTCCGCCATCCTAGAGAGGGCTGAAATAAACCCGGAAAGCATTGGCGCAAAATCTCCCGACGTCAATGTGCCCGCAGACCGGGTTGATAAACCAAGGCAGTGCAGGAATAGATCGCAAGAGGCACGGGGACGCCGGAACAATCGATATGGATGCTGACCAATGACCGCAATATCCAAAGGGTCTAAGCGCCGGCAAGCGCATCCGTCATCAACTGCCGCTCCGTTCCCATGGGATCGTCCAACGCGACCAGTTCGTCGCCCAGCAGCATGGTTGGGCGGGTTTCCCCGTCGTAAGGCCGCCAGGCGGAGAGCTTCTCCGTTACCGGGCTGCCGGTGTGGATGAAGGCGATGTAGGCATCCTGGATGACCTCCGCCAGCTCATCGGCGCCCGGCGCGCTGCCGGCCAGACGTTCCAGCTCTGGCGTGGCGTGCAGGCTGCCAAACATGAAGGGCAGATCGACCACGTGGGTGGCGCCCAGGGCCTTGTCGCCGGGCACGGGCGGCACCCAGTCACATTCCCGGGTCACCATGCAGGTCCAGGCGCTATTGCCGCGCTTGGCATGATCAGCCAGGAAATTGATGGACGGCACCCGGATCAGACGGTCAGTGTGCATGGCGATCCACAGGGCCCAGGTGTCATCGCTCTCACCCCTGGCCCGGCGGGCCGTGCGGTAGGCGGGTATCAGGTGATCGCCGTCCAGGCCGGCCTTGTCCAAAATGCCACGAAGCTGTTCATCGTCCTTGGGAATGGCGTCCGCCGCCATGTTCATGGCGAACACCGTGGCCTCGTCCCGGGTATGGCTGACCCACAGGTCCAGGCCGTCCATCAGGCCCGCCGCCATGGCTTCGTCGGGCCAATAGGGCAGCAGTTCGCCATCCACCATGGGCCGGGGCGCGGTGCGGCCATTCTGCAGCTTCATCATCCAGGCCGGCTGTGCCGCCTGGATCGCCGCCCGGTCAATCGACTGCAGGGCCGCCAGGTCAGCTTCGACCCCAAGTTCGTCCAGCAGGGTTGCCGCCGCCGCGTCATGGTCCGAACGGGGCGTCGGCAGGGGGGAGGAGCTTTGCACCACGGCCCGGCGGAACAGGGGCCTGGCCCCAGAACGCACTTGGGGACAGATGCACAGGGCCCCGACGCTGCCGCCGCCCGCCGACAGGCCGACGATGGTGACATTGTCCGGATCGCCGCCGAATGCAGTGATATTGCGGTTGATCCATTGCAGGCCGGCGATCTGATCGAGAAAACCCCAGTTGCCGTCATATCCCGTGTCGGGATCGCGCAGGCAGGGATGGGACAGCAGGCCCAGGACGCCCAGGCGGTAATTGATGCTGACCACCACCATATTGCCGCGCCGGGCCAGAATGCTTCCGTCATGGGCGATATGGTTGGCGCTGCCATAGGAAAATCCGCCGCCATGGATATAAACCATCACAGGCATGCCGGTGTTATCCCCGCTTGGGCGCCAGAGGTTTAAATTCAAACAGTCCTCGGACATGGTCGCATCCCAGGCGCCTTTCAGACGATCCAACCGGCCCGGTTCCTGAGGCGCCCACGGCCCGTATTCCAATGCCGGGCGGATACCTTGCCAGGGCGTCACCGGCTAAGGCGGGCGAAAGCGGTTGGCCCCGCCCGTGTCCGCGCCGAACGGGATATTCTTGTAGGCATCAACGCCGTTCTCGCTCAAACCCTCGATTTGACCGCTCTCGATCGAAGTGACTGGTCCGGCTTCCTGGACTTCGCTGGCGTTGCTCATGACATATCCTCTGTGCAGATTGTTTGCGCCAACCTATCACATTGAGGATTTCAAAGGGAATTCAGGCGGGTTTTGAAAGTCCCGTGCTGGGCGGCACCTTGGCGTGGATCACGCTGGCGCGGCTTTCGAAGGCGCCGACCATGCGGCGTACCGCCTCGTTGAAGACCGTGCTGGCCACCGCTTGCAGCATGCGGGAGCGGAATTCGAAGTCGATGAAGAAATCGATCTCGGTGCTTTGGCCGTCCTCCATGGGGTTGAACTGCCAATGGTTGTTCAGATAGCGGAACGGGCCGTCGATATACTCCACGTCGATCCGGCCTGGCGGATGCAAGGTGACTTTCGAGGTGAATTTTTCCCGGAAGACCTTGAAGCCGACCATCAGATCGCCCCAGATCACCGGCCCCTCGGTCCTGGTGATGCGGCAGGCCACGCACCAGGGCAGGAATTCGGGATAGCGTTCGATATCGGCCACCAGATCGAACATCTGCCCCTGGGTATAGGGCAGGATTTTCTTTTCCGCGTGGGTCGGCATCAGGCTCCGGCCCCGCCGAGGAGGGCCTTGCGCCGGCGGGCCAGTTCGGCGAAATCGCTGTCCGCATGATAGGAGGACCGGGTCAGCGGCGTCGCCGCGACCAGCAGAAAACCCTTGCCCCGCGCCGCCGTCTCGTAGGCCGCGAACTGCTCCGGCGTGACGAAATCGGCCACCGGGTGATGTTTCGGCGTAGGTTGCAGGTATTGTCCGATGGTCAGGAAGTCGACCTCGGCCGCACGCAGATCGTCCATCACCTGGTGTACCGCCTGACGGTCCTCGCCCAGGCCTACCATGATACCGGATTTGGTGAAGATATTCGGGTCCAGCTCCTTGGCCCTGGCGAGGAGTTGCAGGGAGCTGAAATAGCGCGCGCCGGGGCGCACCTGGGGGTAAAGGCCGGGTACTGTCTCAAGATTGTGGTTGAAGACATCCGGGCGCGCGCCCACGACAACCTCCAACGCACCTTCCTTGCCCAGGAAATCCGGGGTCAGCACTTCGATCGTGGTCTCGGGCGCCAGGGCCCGCACCTGGCCGATCACCTGGGCGAAATGTTCCGCCCCGCCGTCCGCCAGGTCATCCCGGTCCACGGAAGTGATAACCACATGGCGCAGACCAAGGGTTTTCACCGCCTTGGCGACGTTTTCCGGCTCGTCTGGGTCCAATTGTCCCGGCCGGCCGGTCTTGACGTTGCAAAAGGCGCAGGCCCGGGTGCAGGTATCGCCCATGATCATCATAGTGGCGTGGCGCTTGCCCCAGCATTCGCCGATATTGGGGCAGGCGGCCTCCTCACAGACCGTGTGCAGGTTATTCTCCCGCATCAGATTGCGGGTTTCGAAGTAAGTCGCGCCATTTGGCGCCTTGACACGGATCCAGGGCGGCTTGCGGCGCGGCGGATTGTCCGGGCGGTTGCGTTTCTCCGGATGGCGGAGTTGAGGCTCCGACAGGTCGCTTTCGGCCATGATTATTTGCTGCCTTGGGCCATCATCATTGGATCAGACCCTAGAAATGGATGGCCCGGCCCATGGCGTCAAGTACGGATTCGTGCATCGCCTCCGACAAGGTAGGATGCGGGAAGACCGTGTGCAGCAGTTCTGCCTCCGTGCTTTCCATGCTGCGCGCCACCGCATAGCCCTGGATCAGTTCCGTCACCTCCGGTCCGATCATGTGCGCGCCCAGCAATTCGCCGCTTGCGGCATCGAATACCGTCTTGATCATGCCCTCGGGCTCACCCAGGGCGATGGCCTTGCCGTTGCCGATGAAGGGAAAACGTCCCACGCGTACCACGTGTCCGGCCGCCACGGCAGCGGCCTCCGACAGGCCGACGGAGGCGACCTGTGGCTGGCAATAGGTGCAGCCGGGAATGTTCATGGGTTCCAGCGGATGCACATCCGCCACCCCGGCGATCTTTTCGACGCAGATAACGCCTTCATGGGAGGCCTTGTGCGCCAGCCAGGGCGGCCCGGCCAGATCGCCGATGGCATACAGGCCGGGTTCTCCGGTGCTTAGCCAGGGATCCACCACCACGTGGCCGCGGTCCACCTTGGCCTTGGTCTTTTCCAGGCCGATATCTTCCACATTGCCGACGATGCCCACGGCCATGATGACCCGGTCGGCGGTAATCTCTTCCGCTGTGCCGTCAGGCAGTTCGACGCTGTCGGCAACGCTGTCGGCGGCTTTCTTCAGGCCCTTGACCTGCACGCCGGTCAAGATCCGCATGCCCTGTTTCTCGAAGGCCTTGTGCGCCATCGCCGAGATTTCCTCGTCTTCCACGGGCAGCACCCGGTCCAGCACCTCGACGACCGTGACCTCCGACCCCAAGGTATTGAAGAAGCTCGCGAATTCGATACCGATGGCGCCCGATCCGACGACCAGCAGTCGTTTCGGTATGGCATCGGCCACCAGGGCGTGGCGATAGCTCCAGATCAGCTTGCCATCCGCCTCCATGCCCGGCAGGTCCCGCGCCCGGGCGCCGGTGGCCAGGATGATGTTCTTTGCACGCAACTCCATGACGGTCGTGCCGTCAACTTCCACCGCGATGCCACCCTTTCCAAGCAAGCGGCCATGACCGGTTACAACCTCGACCTTATTCTTCTTCAAAAGATGTCCGACGCCGCCGTTCAGTTGCTTGGCGATCTTTCTACTGCGTTGAACTATCGCATTAAGATCAATTTCTATATCTTTGATTTTAAAGCCATAATTCGATGAAGTTTTTGCCAGGTGATAGACCTCGGCGGAGCGCAGCAGGGCCTTCGTCGGGATACAGCCCCAGTTCAGACAAATGCCGCCCAAATGTTCCCTTTCAACCAGCGCCACGCTCATGCCCAACTGCGCGGCCCGGATCGCGGCCACATATCCGCCCGGGCCGCCACCGACGACGACCAGATCAAATTCCTGCGCGGCCATGGATAAATTCTCCTACAGCAACATGGTCATGGGATCTTCCACCAGACCCTTGAAGGCGGCCAGGAACTGGGCCCCGATGGCGCCGTCCACGGCCCGATGATCGACGGAAAGTGTTACCGACATGACGGTTGCGATCGCCAAGGCGCCATCCTTGACCACAGCGCGCTGTTCCCCCGCGCCGACGGCCAGAATGCAGGCTTGCGGTGTATTGATCACCGCATCGAACTGCTTGACCCCGTACATGCCCAGGTTGGAGATGGAGAAGCTGCCGCCCTGGTAATCCTCGGGCATCAACTTGCCGTCGTTGGCCTTTTGCGCCAATTCGCGCATTTCGCCCGAGATCGCTTCCAGGCCCTTGCCGTTTGCGTTGCAGATCACCGGCGTGATCAGGCCACGTTCCGAGGCCACGGCGACGGAGATATCCGCAGTCTTGTACAGCTTTATTCCGCCATCGGAATAACCTGCGTTGGCGGCGGGTACTTTCATCAGGGCGACGGCGGCGGCCTTGATGACCAGATCATTGACCGACAGTTTGAAGGCGCCGTCCGCACGTTCGTTCAGGTCCTTGCGCAACGCCAGCAGGGCATCCAACTGGCAATCCATGGTCAGATAGAAATGCGGTACCTCGCGCTTGGACTCGCTCATGCGCCGGGCCACGGTCTTGCGCATGGTGCTCAACGGTTCTAGTTCGAATTCGCCCTCGAACGGCGAGGCGGTGGCCGGCGCAGCAGCCGTGGGCGCAGTGGGCGCCGGTGCCGCGGCCGTGACAGGTGCGGCGGGCGCCCCGCCGGCGGCGATGGCGGCCTCGATATCGGCCTTGACGATACGGCCCCTTGGCCCGCTGCCGTTGATCGCGGCCAGGTCCAAACCGGCCTGGGAGGCCATGCGCCGGGCCAGGGGCGAGGCCAGAATACGGCCGCCGCCGCCCGAAGGTGTTGCCGCCGGTGCGGCTGCCGGAGCAGGGGCAGGGGCCGCGGCCGGCGCCGCCGGGGCTTCTGGTGCCGCGGGAGCGGGCGCGGGCGCCGGGGCCGGTTCCGATTTGGCATCTTCCAGCACGGCGGCGTCCTCTCCCTCTTCCAGCAGAATGGCGATGGGCGCGTTTACCGGCACGCCCTCGGTGCCTTCGGCGACCAGAATGCGGGCCAGGATGCCGTCGTCGATGGCCTCGACCTCCATAGTCGCCTTATCGGTCTCGATTTCCGCCAGCATGTCGCCGGATTGCACCTGATCGCCCTCCTTCAGCAGCCATTTGGCCAAGGTTCCCTCGGTCATGGTGGGTGACAGGGCGGGCATGGTGATGGTGATGGGCATGGCTTGATTTCCCGTTATTTTTCCCGTGGAAGGCTCTTGCTCTTTGTTCTTGCCTCAAAAACTAGCGGTAGCAGACGGCCTTGGCCGTGGCGGCGATGGCGGCGGCATCGGGTACGGACAGTTTTTCCAAATTGGCCGCATAGGGCATCGGCACATCCGCGCCGCCGACCCGGCTGACCGGCGCATCCAGATCGTCGAAGGCCTGTTCCATGATGCAGGCGGACAATTCCGCGCCGATGCCGCAGCCCAGCCAGCCCTCCTCCACCGTGACGCAGCGGTTGGTCTTGCCGACCGATTGCAGGATGGTGGCCAGATCCAGGGGCCGGACCGTGCGCAGGTCGACCACTTCGGCCGAAATGCCGTCCGATGCCAGAATATCGGCGGCTTCCAGGGCCCAGCCGACGGCAATGGAAAAGGCCACAATGGTGACGTCGCTGCCCTGCCGGGCCACCCGGGCCTTGCCGATGGGCACGGTATGGTCGTCCAGCACCGGCACCTCGAAGGCATGGCCGTACATCAGTTCGCTCTCCAGGAAGACCACCGGATTGGGATCACGGATGGCGCTTTTCAAAAGGCCCTTGGCGTCCGCCGCGCTATAGGGCGAGACCACCTTCAGGCCCGGACAATGGGCATACCACGAGGCATAGCATTGCGAATGCTGGGCGGCGACGCGGGAGGCGATGCCGTTGGCGCCGCGAAAGACAATGGGGCAGCCCATCTGGCCGCCGGACATATAGCGGGTCTTGGCGGCGGAATTGATGATCTGATCAATCGCCTGCATGGCGAAGTTGAAGGTCATGAATTCGACGATCGGCTTCAAGCCGCCGAATGCGGCGCCGACCGCCAGGCCGGTGAAGCCATGCTCGGTAATCGGCGTATCGATCACCCGGCGGCCGCCGAATTCCTCCAGCAGGCCCTGGCTGATCTTATAGGCACCCTGGTATTCCGCCACTTCCTCGCCCATCAGGAAGACGTCTTCGTCATGGCGCATTTCCTCGGCCATGGCATCGCGCAGGGCATCCCGCACGGTCATGGTGACCATTTCGGTACCGGGCGGCAGTTCGTCCTCAACGATGGCTTCCGCCACTGGCGCCGCCACGGCGGCGGCAGCCGTTGGTGCCGGTGCCGGCTCTGGCTCTGGTTCGGCTTGCGGCGCGGCGCCGGCGGGCATGTTGTCCATAGCAGCGGCGTCCTCGCCGTCCAGCAGCAGGATGACAATGGGTGTATTGACGGCAATATTCTCGGTCCCGGCGGGCACCAGTAATTTGCCCACCACGCCCTCGTCCACCGCCTCGACCTCCATGGTCGCCTTGTCGGTCTCGATCTCCGCGATCATGTCGCCGGGGTTGACGCTTTCGCCTTCCGCGACCAGCCAATTGGCCAACGTACCCTCGGTCATGGTGGGGGAGAGGGCCGGCATGGTGATGGTAACCGGCATGGGCTAGACCTCCACCAGAATATCTGTGTACAGCTCCGATGGGTCCGGTTCGGGGCTGTTCTGGGCGAATTCAGCCGCCTCCGTCACGATATCCTTGACCTCCCGGTCCAGGGCCTTCAAATCCGCCTCCCTGGCGACGCCGGACGCCAGGATCATCTCGCGCAGATGATCAATGGGGTCACGCTCGGACCGGACCCGTTGAACCTCTTCCTTGGTGCGGTATTTCGCCGGGTCGGACATGGAATGGCCACGATAGCGGTAGGTTTTCATTTCCATCAGCATCGGGCCCTTGCCGCCGCGCACATGCTTTACCGCCACATCGCCCGCCGCCTTGACGGCCAGGACATCCATGCCGTCGACCTGGACGCCGGGGATGCCGATGCTTTCGCCACGGCGGTACAGTTCCGTCTGGGCCGAGGCGCGGCCCACCGCCGTGCCCATGGCGTATTGGTTGTTCTCGACAATGAAAATGACCGGCAGTTGCCACAGCGCCGCCATGTTGAAGGCCTCGTAGACCTGCCCCTGATTGGCCGAGCCGTCGCCGAAATAGGTTAGCGAGATGCGGCCGTTGCCCCGGTATTTGTGGGCGAAACCAAGGCCGGCGCCTATCGGCACCTGAGCGCCGACGATGCCGTGTCCGCCAAAGAAGTTCTTTTCCCGGCTGAACATGTGCATGGAGCCGCCCTTGCCCTTGGAATAGCCGCCGATGCGTCCGGTCAACTCCGCCATCACGCCCTTGGCGTCCATGCCGCAAGCCAGCATATGGCCGTGATCGCGGTAGCTGGTCAATTGCGTATCGCCCTCTTCGATCGCCGCCTGCATGCCGGTGACCACCGCTTCCTGGCCGATGTAAAGGTGGCAGAAACCGCCGATCAGGCCCATGCCGTACATCTGCCCCGCCTTTTCCTCGAACCGGCGGATCAACAGCATCTGCCGGTAATACTCCAGCGCCTCGCCGGCATTGGCCTTGGTGATGGCGGGGGGCGGCGGCGCCTTGCGCCGGCGCGTAACCGGCCTGGCCGTCTTGGAACCGCCCGACCGTGCACCATCAGCCTTGGATTTTGCCGCTTTCGCCATGACAGCCTCGCTCGCAATTGATCTCTACCGACGCTTTCAGACATAAATGAAGCGTCAAAACTCTTTGTAATACAAGGGGAATTTCAATATTAACTGGATAATGATTAATTCAATCTTAAGAGCAGACGCGGATCACTGACGGACAAGCCGTTGGCGCATAATCCAAATCCGGGCTGAACGGTTTTTGCCGCCGCTTAGGGCGTGTAAATCACGATGTCGTGGGGATGCGCCATGCCAAGAGCATGCCGGGCCTTTTCATCCAGCATGTCCCGGTCCAGGTTTTCCGGGCGCAACAGGCTGGCCCGGCGGGCCAGGACGTCCCGCGCCGCGTTGCTTTCCCGCAATGCCATCTGGGTCTGCTCCAATTGGCTGTTCAGGCGCAGATAGGCGATGATGCCCCGCTCACCCTGGACCGTGTGATAGCCGAAATAGAGCAGGGCGCAGATGCCCAGACAGGGCGCAATTGCCCTGCGCAGACTTCGCCGCATATCGTACCAAAGACCCATGACCGGTGGAGCGAATCACATGGCGCGAATCGGATCAAGTGAAAAAATCGCATTGATTCAATAAGTTATAAATGATTCTGCAATGATCACGTTATGTTCATGTTTTGATTCCCTGCTGTTGGCTGGGCGTGGTGCCAATCGTTCTGCTAAGATCGTGCTGATAGTCGCGTGAAACGAGGAGGGGCGGAAATGGCCAGCAATCACATCGATATGACGGACAAGGTGGTCCTAATCACCGGCGGTAGCCGGGGTCTCGGCCGGGCCATGGCCCTGGGCTTCGCCGAGGCGGGGGCCGATCTGATCATCACCTCGCGCAAGATCGAAAGCTGCGAGGCCACGGCGCGGGAGGTCGAGGCCCTGGGCCGTCAGGCCATGCCTTACGCCTGCCACGTTGGTTATTGGCAGCAGGTGGATGCTTTGGTCGAGGCCGCCTACGAACGTTTTGGCCGCATCGATGTGCTGATCAACAATGCCGGCATGTCGCCCCACTATGGCCGCCCAGACGAAATCACCGAGGCGCTGTACGACAAGGTTCTCGACGTAAACCTAAAGGGCACCTTCCGCCTCTGCGCCAATGTGGGTCAGCGCATGGTAGACGGCGATGGCGGCGCTATCATCAATGTCTCCTCCACCGCCGCCATTCGCCCCACCAAGGACGTCATTACCTATGCCGCCGCCAAGGCCGGCGTCAACGCCATGACCGAGGCCTTCGCCGATGCCTACGGTCCCAAGGTGCGGGTCAACTGCATCATGCCGGGGCCGTTCCTGACCGATATTTCCAAGGCCTGGGACATGGAGGCCTTCAACGCCCGCGCCGAAGAGCGCATCGCCCTGCAGCGCGGCGGCGAGGCCGAGGAAGTCGCGGCCGCGGCGCTGTATCTGGCCTCCGATGGCGCCAGCTACACCACCGGCGCCATCCTCAGGATCGACGGCGGTTCGAAGTAGGGCGCGGACTTCTACCAAGGCTCCTTGAAGGGCCGAAGTTCGGTATAGAAACTCCAGGCGGAGCGGGGCTGTTGGCTGATCTGATAGATGCTCTCGGCCAGATCGTCCGGCTTGGC